>NZ_RSAJ01000334.1 GCF_003933965.1 Streptomyces sp. RP5T | reverse complement strand
GGTGACGTCCGGGTCGGCCGAGGGGGACGGGGACGTCGAGGTGGTGCTGCCGGTGTCCTTCGGCGGGTCGAGGAGGCCGCCGGTGTCGCCGCCGAGCAGGCCGTCGTCCTGACTGCCGGACGGGGTCGACTTGCCGGGGCTGCTGCTGCCTCCGTGGTGCTCGCCGGTGCCGGGAGCCGTCGAGCGGCCGGAACCGGTCGAGGAGTCCGAGGACGCCGAGCCGGAACCGCCCTGCCGCGGGCCTCCCGTGTCACCGCCCTGGGCCGGAGTCTCGGGGAGCAGGGACTGGAGCGGCGCGACCTCTTCGTCTATGGCTTCGAAGACCTCGGACACCTGGTCCCTGACATCGCCGAGCTGGACGGGCAGCCGGTCGCGGAGCGCGCCCCACGCGTCGCGGTGCGAGCGCGAGAAGCCGGCGAGGGCCTGGATGGGGCCCAGGGAGTTCGGGTCGCGCTCGTACGCCTCGTGCAGCAGGCGGTGCCCCTCGGAGGCGTCGTGCTGCATGCCCGACAGGGCGCGGCGGATCTCGCCCACGGACTCGTGGTCGAGGTGGCCGCCCCGGCCGCGCTCCATCAGCCGACGGGCCTCGTTCAGCCGGGTGGAGGCCTGGTCGAGGTAGGCGACACCGCGCTCGTCGTCCCCGTCGGACAGATAGGTGAGCTTGAAGTCCTCGATGCCGCGCTTGAGGCCGTACAGCGAGTCCCCGGGCAGCGCGTCCGAGCTGGCCGCGGCCACACCGCCGAAGGCTCCGGCGGCGACTCCGACGCTCAGGCCGCCCGCGGCCAGGCCCTTGGTGAGCCGGGAACGCGGTCGTAGTTTCCCGAGCGGACTCGCCCGGTGGGTGCCCTTGGCCCGATGGGAGCGCTGCTCGGGGACCGCGGGTTCCGCCCCGTCGCCCTCCAGCAGCATGGCCTCCATCGCGGCCACCAGCTGGGCGCGCTGGACGACCTTGACCTCGGGGTCCAGCTCAGGCCTGGGCAACTCGCCGAGGCTCTCGGCGAGGGCCAGAAGACGGCCCGGGTCGGGGTGTTCCGCGGCGGCCGACGCCTGTCCTTCGGACTGCTCGGCCGCCGGTTCCCGGTCGGACAGCTCCTCCAGGGCCTGGGCGAAGGCGTTCGCCCGCCGGTGCGCCGATACGTTCGCGATCACTGGCGGCACCTCCTCTCGTCATGACGGTCGACTCCCCAGGGGGTCCTGAGGGTTGCACGCCCTGAGCACAAGTACACGATCGGGTGATCGGAGTCGGCCAGGGAGTGACCACAGGGAGCCTGCATCCCGCACAACGAGTGGCGCGGCACTTGGGTTACGGACTGCGGATGATCGGATCGGGGAGTCAACGGACTTTCACCGAGAGCGAGTTGATGGTCACCCGGCGTACGCGGTCAGCGGGCGTCGTCCGGGAGGAGCCGGGCCAGGGTGCGCACGGCCCGGTACTGGAGGGTCTTGATGGCGCCCTCGTTCTTCCCCATCACCCGGGCGGTCTCGGCGACCGACAGGCCCTGGAGGAAACGGAGGGTCACGCACTCCTGCTGCTGCGGGTTGAGCCGGCGGACGGCGTCCAGCAGCGCGGCGTTGGACAGGGACTCCAGGACGGAGTCCTCGGGCGAGCGCTCGACCTCGTTGGCGTCGAGCATCTCGCCGGTGGTGACCTCGAGCCGGAACCGGCTCGACTTGAAGTGGTCGGCGACGAGGTTGCGCGCGATGGTGACCAGCCAGGCGCCGAAGTCGCGGCCCTGCCAGGTGAACGTGCCGATCCTTCTGAGCGCGCGCAGGAACGTCTCGCTCGTCAGGTCCTCGGCGGTGGCCTTACCTCCTACCCGGTAGTAGATGTACCGGTACACCGTGTCGCTGTACTGGTCGTACAGGCGGCCGAAAGCGTCGGCCTCGCCGGCCTGGGCGCGTTCGACCAGGTCCATCATGCGGGCGCTGTCGCTGTCCGCGGCCGGACGGCGGGCCGGCGTGGCACCGGTCGAACGCCCTCGTCTGCCGACGGCCGCGGAGCCGTCGGCCAGTGCGTAGCACGGGCCGATCGGTGCCGCGGCTACGGCGAGGGCGGGGCCGGCGTACGCGGTGGGGACGAAGCCGCGCAACAGGTCCAGGACCGTTGCGCGCAGCGTAGCCAGGCCCGAGGCGTCAACCCCGACGTGTGGGTACACGGGACTCCCAGAGGCAGAGCTTCCATCACGTGCAGTGCGGGACCGTTCACCCGTCGTAGCGACGGAGGGGTACCCGATTGCGTCTGAGGAGAATAACGCTTAGTGCAGGCACTGCTACACCCAGTTGCTCTATTCATCGATTACGTCGCTTCTGTAACCGATTGGGGGCCGTTCAAGCACCACAGAGTGACCGGTTGTTGATCGAAAACGGTCGCGATCTGTCAGGGAACAGGGCGTGTTGTGGCCGTGTGCAGCCAATGTGCCTGCACACGGAGTTACGCGTGCAAAACCCGGGGATTGGTGTGTTTGCCGGGTTACCGGCGGCGCTTGTGCAGCGCGATCGCCGCCGCCGTGCCGCCCGCCACCGCGCCCACGCCGGCCGCCGCCGGGATGCCGACCTTCGCCGCCTTGCGGCCCGTGCGGTAGTCGCGCAGGCGCCAGTCCAGCCGCCGGGCGTGCTTGCGCAGCTTGGTGTCCGGGTTGATCGCGTAGGGGTGCCCCACCAGCGAGAGCATCGGGATGTCGTTGTGGCTGTCGCTGTAGGCCGCGCAGCGCGACAGGTCCAGGCCCTCGGCCGCCGCCAGGGCGCGGACCGCCTCCGCCTTCGCGGGGCCGTGCAGGGGCTCGCCGACCAGCTTGCCCGTGTAGACGCCGTCCACCGACTCCGCGACCGTGCCGAGCGCGCCGGTCAGGCCGAGGCGGCGGGCGATCACCTGGGCGATCTCCACCGGGGCCGCGGTGACGAGCCACACCTTCTGGCCGGCGTCCAGATGGGCCTGCGCCAGTGCGCGGGTGCCCGGCCAGATGCGCTCGGCCATGTACTCGTCGTAGATCTCCTCGCCGATCGACTGGAGCTCGGCGACGCGGTGGCCCTTGACGATGGAGAGCGCCGAGTCGCGGGCCTCCTGCATGTGCTCGGGGTCCTCGGAGCCGGCCAGCCGGAACCAGGCCTGCTGCCAGGCGAAGCGGGCCAGGTCGCGGGTCTCGAAGAACTTCCGCTTGTACAGGCCGCGGCCGAAGTGGAAGAGGGACGCGCCCTGCATCACCGTGTTGTCGAGGTCGAAGAAGGCGGCGGCCTTGTCGTCGCCCAGGACCGGGAACTGGGACTCGGGTTCCCTGCCCGGGGTCTCCTCGACCTCCTGGGAGGACTTGCGGGCAGCCTCCGCCGAGGCCTCGCCTGCCAACACGCTGCGCGCCGTGGCGGAGCGCCTACGGGGAGTGAGCCATCCGAGAGCGGCCATGGCGTGAGCATAGCCAGTCTGTTCGGTGGTTCCGGAGTCGAGAGGTTTGGAGGGTGTGAACACTCCAAGACTGTGCCGTTAAAAGGGGGGCCGCGCCCGGCGCCGACGCGCGGGAGAATGGCCCGCATGAGTCCCATCTTCCGCCGAAAGCAGGCCAGGGCCCCCGAGGACCGGCTCGTCACCCTGATCCGCAAGCCCGGTTGCCATCTGTGTGATGACGCACAGCTGGTGATCGAGAAGGTGTGTGGAGATCTCGGGGTTCCCTGGGAGCGCAAGGACATCGACCAGGATCCTCAACTCCACGACCAGTACTGGGAACAGATCCCGGTCGTACTCGTCGACAGTGAGCAGCACACCTTCTGGCGGGTGGACGAGGAGCGCCTCCGTAAGGCCCTGACGGACTAGTCCGGCCCGTCGGCCGGTCGCTTAGGATCGATGGCGAAGTGGCCTTGGGGGCGGGATTGATGAGGGAAGTGTGCGGTTTTGCCTCCGAGAGAGACGTGCGTGACCCCGGTCACGTTGGCCGGGCAAATCGGACACCATCTTTGTGCACGCGTTCACAAAGACATAGCCTGCTTTCGACGGGGCGGTCCGGGGACGTGTGACCGCCTACAGCCCCGCTCTACCCGCAGGAGCACCGTGGCAACTGGCCGAACTCACCGACCGGCGACCCGTAGCCGAGGGATTCCCGAGGCCACCGTCGCCCGGCTTCCGCTGTACCTCCGCGCCCTGACCGCACTGTCGGAGCGCTCGGTGCCCACGGTCTCCTCCGAGGAGCTCGCGGCCGCCGCGGGGGTCAACTCCGCGAAGCTGCGCAAGGACTTCTCCTACCTGGGTTCCTACGGAACGCGCGGTGTCGGCTACGACGTCGAGTATCTCGTCTACCAGATCTCCCGCGAACTCGGCCTGACCCAGGACTGGCCGGTTGTGATCGTCGGTATCGGCAACCTCGGCGCGGCTCTCGCCAACTACGGCGGCTTCGCGTCCCGCGGATTCCGGGTCGCGGCGCTGATCGACGCCGATCCGGCAATGGCCGGAAAGCCCGTCGCGGGCATTCCCGTGCAGCACTCGGACGACCTGGAAAAGATCATCGAGGACAACGGCGTGTCCATCGGTGTCATCGCCACCCCCGCCGGTGCCGCCCAACCGGTCTGCGACCGGCTCGTGGCCGCCGGGGTCACCTCCATCCTGAACTTCGCGCCGACCGTGCTGTCCGTGCCTGACGGCGTCGACGTGCGCAAGGTCGACCTCTCCATCGAGCTGCAGATCCTCGCCTTCCACGAGCAGCGCAAGGCCGGCGAGGAGGCCGCCGCCTCCGACGGCGCCGGTCCGGTCGCCGCCGGCCGCGACGGTTCCGCGGCCGCCGACAAGGGGCCCGACGGGGACGTACCCGCCGTGATGCCGGCATGAGTCTTCTCGTCGTCGGGCTGAGCCACCGCAGCGCGCCGGTCAGTGTGCTGGAGCGGGCGGCGCTGCATGCCGATGCGCAGGTGAAACTGCTCCAGGACACGGTCGCCGCGGAGCCGGCCACCGAGGCCGCGGTGCTCGCGACCTGCAACCGGATCGAGCTGTACGCCGACGTGGACAAGTTCCACGCGGGTGTGGCCGAGCTGTCGACGCTGCTCGCCCAGCACAGCGGGGTGGGGCTCGACGAGCTCACTCCCTATCTGTACGTGCACTACGAGGACCGCGCCGTCCACCACCTGTTCTCCGTGGCCTGCGGGCTCGACTCCATGGTCGTCGGCGAGGGGCAGATCCTCGGGCAGATCAAGGACTCGCTGGCCCGGGCGCAGGTGCTGCACACCGCCGGGCGGCTGCTCAACGACCTCTTCCAGCAGGCCCTGCGGGTCGGCAAGCGGGCGCACTCCGAGACCGGGATCGACCGGGCGGGGCAGTCGCTGGTGACCTTCGGGCTGGAGCAGCTCGCCCTGGGCGCCGAGGTGTCCGACTGGGCGCGCGGGAAGAAGGCGCTGGTCATAGGCGCCGGGTCGATGTCCTCGCTGGCCGCGGCGACGCTGGCGCGGGTGGGGGTCGCCGAGATCGTTGTTGCCAACCGGACCGCTGAGCGGGCTGAGCGGCTGGCGGAGATTCTCAGTGACGCCGGGGACGTGGTTGCCCGTGCGGTACCGATGGACTCGGTGCCGGACGAGCTGACACGTGCCGATGTCGTGGTGTCCTGTACGGGGGCCACCGGGCTGGTACTGACCGCTGAGGCCGTTGCTGCCGGGCGGGGATGGGTCGCGCAACCCGGCGCTGACGAGGTGCCGCCCCCCTTCGGGCCGGGAGCCGCTCCAAGCGGCACGACTGCCCGCGGCTCGGCGGAGCCGAGTGGCGAAGAGAACTGTCCGCTCGACCTGCCCCCCATGCCCGTCACCCCCGGTTTCTCCGTGCTCGGGGAGGCCGCCGTCGCCGGGATGGCCGCCTCCGAGCTGGAGCAGCACGCCGCCTGGGTGGACAACGCGCCCCGGCCGCAGGGATCCGTCCCCGTCGTCGACCCGGCCCAGGAGGCCGACGTCATCGCCGCGCTGGCCGCCACCGTCGCCGTTATCGGGCGGGTTCCCGAGCGGCGCAGGCCCGAGCCCGTCGCCGAGATCCCGCGGCCGGCCCCCTCGCTCTTCCTGCTCGACCTCGCCATGCCCCGGGACATCGACGCCGCCGTGCACCGGCTGGGCGGGGTCCGGCTCGTCGACATCGAGTCCCTCGCGGAGGCCTCGGCCGACGCCCCCATGGCGGCCGACGTCGACCAGGTCCGCCGTATCGTCGCGGACGAGGTGGCCGCCTTCGGGGCGGCGCTGCGGGCCGCGCACATCACGCCCACCGTCGTCGCGCTGCGGACCATGGCCGCCGATGTCGTCGCGAGTGAGATCGCGCGGCTCGACGGGCGGCTGCCCGGCCTGGACGACAAGCAGCGCGGGGAGATCACGCAGACCGTTCGGCGCGTGGTCGACAAGCTGCTGCACGCGCCGACCGTGCGGGTCAAGCAGCTCGCGGCCGAGCCCGGCGGCGCCGGGTACGCGGACGCGCTGCGGACCCTGTTCGACCTCGACCCCGAGACGGTGGCCGCCGTCTCCCGCGCCGAGGACAGCACCAGCGATGAGAAAGACCGAGGCTCGTCATGAGTACCAAGGCGCTACGGCTCGGGACCAGGCGGAGCAAACTCGCCATGGCCCAGTCCGGGCGGGTGGCGGAAGCCGTGAGCCAGGTGACCGGACGGCCCGTCGAGCTCGTCGAGATCACCACGTACGGCGATGTGTCCAGGGAGGCGCTCGCGCAGATCGGCGGCACGGGTGTGTTCGTGACCGCGCTGCGCGAGGCCCTGCTCAAGGGCGAGGTCGACTTCGCGGTGCACTCGCTCAAGGACCTGCCGACCGGGCAGCCGGACGAGCTGGCGCTGGCCTCGCTCCCCGAGCGCGAGGACCCGAGGGACGTCCTGGTCGCCCGGGACGCCCTGAAGTTCACCGACCTGCCCCGGGGCGCCCGCATCGGTACCGGTTCGCCCCGGCGGACCGCGCAGCTGAACGCGTACGCCCGCGCGCACGGACTTGATATCGAGACGGTTGCGATCCGGGGGAACATCGACACCCGGATGCGGTTCGTGCGCGAAGGTGAACTGGATGCGGTGGTGCTGGCAGCCGCCGGGCTGCAGCGCCTCGGCCGGATCGACGAAGTGACCGATTTCCTCTCGGTCGACACGGTTTTGCCCGCTCCCGGCCAGGGAGCACTCGCGATCGAGTGCACCGCGGACAACGCGGACCTGATCGCGGCGCTCGGCGAGCTCGACGACCCGTTCACGCGGGTCGCCGTGACCGCCGAGCGGTCACTGCTCGCCGCCCTGGAGGCCGGCTGCTCCGCCCCTGTGGGCGCGCTGGCCGACCTGCTGGCCGACGGGCAGATTGTCAAGGAAATGCGCCTGCGGGGCGTCGTCGGCACCACCGACGGCTCGCGCATGGTGCAGTTGTCCACCACCGGTCCCGTGCCCGAGACGCACGACCAGGCAATGGCGCTCGGCCGTGAACTCGCGGCCGAGATGCTTGCCCAGGGCGCGGCCGGTCTGATGGGGGAGCGAGCACAGTGAGCCCCACCACCCTTCCCGTCGGTCCTGAACAAGGGCACGTCACCTTCCTCGGTGCCGGACCCGGAGATCCGGGACTGCTGACTCTGCGCGCCGTCGAGGCGCTCACGAACGCGGACGTTCTCGTCGCCGGGCACGAGGTGCTCGACGTCGTGCGCGTCCACGCTCGGTCGGGCGTCGCCGTCGTGAACACGGACATGGAGTCGTCGTCGGCTCCGGTTCCGGGCACGGGCGCGCCCCAACTGACAGTCGTTGACGGCACGTCAACAACCGCTCCTGTCCCCGCTGTACGGGATGCGGCACATCTTGTCATGGAGGCCGCGCGGGGCGGCAGGCGGGTCGTGCGTGCGGTGTCCGGGGACCCCGGACTCGACGCGTACGCCGCCGAGGAGATGCTGGCCTGCGCCCGCGCGGGCGTGCCCTTCGAGGTCGTGCCCGGTGTGGCCGCGGCCGTCGGCGTACCCGCGTACGCCGGTGTCCCGCTGCGGGACGCGCAGGGCGCGGACGTGCGCTTCGTGGATGCCCGCACGGCCTCCGACCGGTGCTGGACGGAGGTGGGGGTGTCGGACGGGACCGTGGTCGTGTCGACGACCCTGGACTCCGTGGGCGCCGCCGCCGGTGAGCTGGTCGCGGCCGGGCGCAAGCCCGACACCCCGATGACCGTCACCGTCGCCGGTACGACCACGCGCCAGCGGACCTGGACGGCCACCCTGGGCACCATCGCCCAGACGCTCAAGCAGGCCAAGGTGCTGCCCTCGCCTGAGGGCGGGCGGCCGGTGATAGCCGTGGTCGGTGAGCGCTCGGCCGCCGCGCAGCGCGACCAGCTCTCGTGGTTCGAGAACAAGCCCCTGTTCGGCTGGAAGGTTCTCGTGCCGCGCACGAAGGAGCAGGCGGCCTCGCTCTCCGACCAGCTCAGGTCCTACGGGGCCGTGCCGCACGAGGTGCCGACCATCGCGGTCGAGCCGCCGCGCACGCCCCAGCAGATGGAGCGGGCGGTCAAGGGGCTGGTGACCGGGCGCTACGAGTGGATCGCCTTCACCTCGGTCAACGCCGTCAAGGCCGTGCGCGAGAAGTTCGAGGAGTACGGGCTGGACGCCCGGGCCTTCGCCGGCATCAAGGTCGCGGCGGTGGGCGAGCAGACCGCCAAGGCGCTGATCGCCTTCGGTGTGAAGCCCGACCTGGTGCCCAGTGGTGAGCAGTCGGCCGCCGGTCTCCTGGAGGACTGGCCGCCGTACGACCCGGTCTTCGACCCGATCGACCGGGTGTTCCTGCCGCGCGCCGACATCGCCACCGAGACGCTGGTCGCCGGGCTCATCGAGCTCGGGTGGGAGGTCGACGACGTCACCGCCTACCGGACCGTGCGCGCCTCGCCGCCGCCGGCGGAGACCCGGGAGGCGATCAAGGGGGGCGGGTTCGACGCCGTGCTCTTCACGTCGTCGTCCACCGTGCGCAACCTGGTCGGTATCGCCGGGAAGCCGCACAACGTGACCGTGATCGCGTGCATCGGCCCCGCCACGGCCAAGACCGCCGAGGAGCACGGGCTGCGGGTCGACGTCATGGCGCCCGAGCCGTCCGTGCACAAGCTGGCCGAGGCCCTCGCCGACTTCGGGCTGAAGCGGCGGGCGGCGGCGGTGGAAGCCGGGGATCCGGTGACGCGGCCGAGTGAGCGGAGGCCCGGGGCCCGGCGGCGGCGGTCGACGACCTGAGCGTGAT
>NZ_RSAJ01000333.1 GCF_003933965.1 Streptomyces sp. RP5T | reverse complement strand
GTGGGCGTCCCCGTGATGCTTCAGCGCCATCCCGCCGTAGGCTCCGCCCACGACGGCGGCGCAGACCGCTATGGCGATCGCGATCCGCCGCCGGGTGCGGGTGCGGGTGCGGGCTCGGCCGTCCTTGCGGGTGCCGCCGTCACCGCTGTCGCCGATGGTGCCGCCGGGGTCGTCCCGGCCGGGGCCGCCGTGGCCGACGTCCTCCCCACCGGTGTCCGCAAGGCCGACGCCCTCCGGACCGGTGATCTCCCGGCCGGCGCCCTCCTGGCCCATGGCACGCGCCGCGCGTCGGCTACTTGTCGTGGCCACCGAAGGCCTCCAGGCGGCAGTCGTTGTCGAGCTTGTCGGTGTAGGGGCCGGAGCCGTCGGTGGGGTAGTCGTCGTCGTACGTCCAGCCGTCGGGACTGCCGTCGGCGGCGAAGACCTCGTGGACCTTCACCCCCTTGTCCCGCAGGCAGCCCACGTAGTGGCGGTAGTCGTCCGCGTAGTGCGGATTGGTCTCGGGGCGCTCCTCGACCGGCTGCAGCGGCATCTTGTACAGGCACGCGCGGTACTGCGCCTTGTACTGGTCCTCGACCTTCTGGTCCTGGACCGGCGGTGCCTGGTCGCCCGCCTTCTCGACCCGCTCCTGGTTCATGGGGACGCCGTGGGCCTGGAGGCACGCCCAGTAGGAGTTCCAGAGCCGGTTGACCTCCTCCGTGGAGCTGTCCAGGCGCAGCACGGGCCGCTTGGCCTCGGCGGCGGCGTCGGCAGCGGCGGAGGAGGACCGCGGGCTCGCGATCTTGCTCCCGCCCTCCCCGGCGGCGTCCGGGGACGAGCTCTCCAGGGAGGCGACCTGGCCGTTCGACGACTCCTTGCCGGTGTCCGTGCCGCTGGTGCAGGAGGTGAGGGCGAGGCCCGCCGTCAGGAGTGCGGCGCCCAGCACGGTGGCACGGGCGAGGCGTCCGGCCCGCGGGGCGGGCAGCGGGCTGTCGGCGGCCTCGGGTGAAGGGCCGTGCGGAAGGAGTTGACCGTTCTCGTGGTTCATGGCCCGGAGCCTGTCGGGCGAATGTCAGCAACCGGTCAGGAGGTGATGTTGCTGCTGTGGTCCTGCTTCCGTGACCGTCCGGGCGCACCGGGCGCGTTCCTACACTCCTCCTATGTGTGCGCATGTGGTCGTAGCCGAGGACGACGTCAAACAGGCCGAGTTGATCCGCCGTTACCTGGAGCACGAGAGTCATGGGGTGACCGTCGTGGGGAACGGCCGTGCCGCACTGGAGGAGATCCGGCGTCAACTGCCCGATCTGCTGGTGCTCGACGTGATGATGCCGGGCCTTGACGGGCTCGGGGTCTGCCGGGCCGTTCGCTCGGAGGCCGCGCTGGAGGCGCTGCCGGTCCTGATGCTGACCGCCCGGGCCACGGAGGACGATCTGCTGCTGGGGCTGGACCTCGGGGCGGACGACTACCTCACCAAGCCCTTCAGCCCGCGTGAACTGATGGCCCGCGTACGGTCGTTGCTGCGGCGCAGCACCCGTCTCCGGCAGACGCCGCCCACCGCGGCGGGCGGAGCACCGGGCGGCGGGCTCCTGACGGCCGGTGCGGTGACCGTCGACCCGGCGCGACACGAGGTGCGGGTCGGGGGAGCGGACGTGGTGTGCACACCGGGCGAGTTCGTGCTGCTCGAACTCCTCGCCGGCAGCCCGGGGCAGGTGTTCAGCAGATCGCAGATCCTGGAACGGCTGCACGGCTTCGACCGTTACGTCACCACGCGGACGGTCGACGTGCACGTGATGAACCTGCGCAAGAAGATCGAGGACGACCCGCGCCGGCCCTCTCGTCTGGTGACCGTCTACGGCGTGGGGTACAAGCTCGCCGACGGCATACCCCCTTCCCTTTCCGCCGAGGGCCGGCGCGATGGGGCGTGAGACCGCCGCGGGACCGGGAGCCGAGGTACCGGGGGCCGCGGTACCGGCCCGGCGCAGTCTGCTGCTGCGGCTGCTCGCTCTGGCGGTCGCGGTCTCGGTGTGCTCGATCACGGCCACCGCCTGGGTGGTGGTGCGCTCGACGGCGGTTGCGATCCGGCAGGAGCAGGGGCAGGCTCTCTCCGAGGACGCCAGAACCTATGACGCGCTGGTCGGCTACGCGGCGGACCACCGCAGCTGGGACGGTGTGACGGCGACGGTGGCCGCACTCAGCCGCTCGACGGGACACCGCATCGTCCTGCGGGACGGCGAGCGGACCCTCGCGGACTCCGCCCCGCTGCCCAGCACCCCCTTCGTGCCGCCGCGCGACCCGACGGCGGTCATCGACCCCCTCGCCGTCGACCCGCAGCTGCTGCCCGCCGGCGCGCGCGAGGGAGGCGTCGACGCCCGGGTGGTGGGCCCGTACCGATTGTCGGCGGCGGAGCGCTCCCGGTTGCGGACCACGGCTCAGCAGGTGGTGGAGTGCCTTCGGGAGCACCCGCAGGTCACGGCCCGAGCCGTCGTGGGCGCGGGCGGACGGCCCGTCCTGGAGACCTCGGCCGCCGCAGCCGCCGCCAACCGGTGCGGGGCGGCGGTCCTGAACGCGACCATGCCCTCCGAGCAGCGGGCACTGGACGCCCTCGGCGCCCTGGTGACGGACTGTCTGGCACGGCGCGGGTTCGCCGGCGTGACCGTGCTCCTCGACGGGTCCTGGAAGCCGGCCGGGGCCGTGTCCCGGACGTCCGCCGCGCCCGCGCCCGACAAGGACGTGCGGGACTGCGTCGCCGGTAGCCGCGTGGAGCAACTGCGGCCCTACGTCGCCCCCGTCGCCCAGCTCTACGTCAGCGGCCCGGCCGACCGCACGGCGAGTACCTTCCTCGACCTCTCGGCGTCCAACAAGCTGCGGATCGCCTGGGGAGCGGCGCTGGTGCTGCTGGTGACGGTGACGGTCACGGCGCTCGCGGGTGTCAGGCTCGTGCGGCCGTTGCGCAGGCTCACCGCGGCCGCGCAGCGCATGGAGGCCGGGGACGTCTCGGCGCGGGTGGAGGTGACCGGCCGGGACGAGATCGCCCGGCTGTCGGCCGCTTTCAACTCCATGTCGCGGCGGCGTGAACAGCTGGAGACGGCCCGCAAGGCGATGGTGAGCGACGTGGCGCACGAGCTGCGGACCCCGCTGAGCAACATCCGCGGCTGGCTGGAGGCGGTCGAGGACGGCATCGTCTCGGCGGACGAGAAGGTGGTGGCGTCGGTGCTGGAGGAAGCACTGCTGCTCCAGCACCTCGTCGACGACCTGCGGGACCTGTCCGCGGCCGAGGCGGGCGAGCTGCGGCTCACCAAGGCGCCCCTCACGGTGGCCGACGTGCTGTCCCAGGCGGCCGAGGCGCACCGCCCCGACGCCCGGGCCTCGGGGGTACGGGTGCTGGTGGCCGCCGACCCGCGCTGCACGGTCGTCGCGGACCCGGTCCGGTTGCGGCAGGCGGTCGGCAACCTGGTGTCGAACGCGGTGCGGCACACCGCAGAGGGCGGGACGGTGCGGCTGAGCGCGGCCGTCGAGCAGGCCGACTCGGGGCTCGCCGGGCCGGAGCGGGTGCGCATCGAGGTCTGCGACACGGGCTCCGGGATCGCGCCGGAGGACCTTCCCCATGTCTTCGACCGCTTCTGGCGTGCGGAGAAGTCCCGTTCACGCCGGAGCGGGGGCAGCGGCCTCGGTCTGGCGATCGTGCGGCAGCTGGTCGAGGCACACGGCGGCACGGTCGAAGCGCACAGCACGGTGGGGGTCGGCTCCACGTTCGTGCTGCGGTTCCCGCGGGAGTCAGCGGCCTCGTAGTGCGTGACGGCGCCCTGTTCCGGGCCGCCGCTGCGGGCGGTACGGAACAGGGCGCCGTTGGTGACCGGTCAGGGGCCGGCGGACGGGAGCCGCGGGGTCCGTCAGACCGGCAGGTGGAACTGCTGGTTGGTGGTGCCCGTGCAGGACCAGATCTGCAGACGGGCGTTGTTCTCGGTGGACATCTCGGTGACGTCCAGGCACTTGCCCGACGCCGGGTTCACCAGGGTGTCGCCGTTGCCGCGCTGCCAGACCTGGGCGGCGGTGTTGTTGCAGTGGAAGAGCTGGACCTTGGTCCCGTCCGCGGTGCCCGCGGAGGCGACGTCGAGGCACTTGCCGAGCGCGCGCAGGGTGCCGTCGCCGCCCACGGTCCACTGCTGGGCGGCGGTGCCGTTGCAGTCGTACATCTGGACCGCGGTGTTGTCCGCGCTGGCGGCCTTGTCGACGTCCACGCACTTGCCGCCGAGACCGGTGACGGGCCCGCTGGGCAACTGGGTGTCGGGGCGTACCGGGTTGTCGGCGTTGGTGAGCGTCTCCCAGGCCACGAACAGGTAGTTGGTGCCGGCCGGCCTGCTGCCCTCGGTCAGCGCCTGGGTGTTGGCCATGGCGATTCCCTGTCTGGTGTGCAGGGCGTTGAACCCGGTCTCGGTGACCGGGCCGAGGCCGCGCTTGAGCGGACCGTTGCCGCACAGGTTCGCCGGTTCCGCGGCCGCGCGGAGCTCCTGGGTGGACTGCCACCCCAGAGCCTGCCGGAGCCGCTCACCCACCTGCGGATACAGGTCCGTACCCTGCATGAGCGCTGTCTCCGCGATGTGCGACATCGAGGCGATGCTGTAGCCGGTGTGCACGAAGTCCCGGCAGGTCTCCTGCGTCATCCCGGTGATGTACCGGTTCGCCGACTCCCAGTTGAAGCCGCCGTCGGGGCTGCGGTGCGGGGTCGGTCCGTCGGACGCGAGGTAGACGAAGGCGGGGACGCGTTCCAGGTACTGGTTGACGGCCTTGTCGAAGGTGACCGGGTCGTTGGTGAAGACGGCGATCCCGATCGAGGCCTCCGCCTCGGTGAGGTCCCAGTTGCTCGTCCGGTCGTCGCCGTTGACGACGACGGGCAGGTAGACCGAGCGCAGCATGGTCGAAAAGCGCCCGGCGTTGGGCCAGTTGACGTACTGGTACTTGATGAGTTCGGCCGCCTTGACCCAGGACGCGGCCGACCAGGCCGTCTGGATTCCCGTGTTGGCGCCCGTGTGGCTCGTGATCGTGGACGACCAGGCGTCCATGATCTGGATCGCCTTCTGGGCGTAGCGCTCGTCTCCGCTGATGGCCCAGGCCAGTGCGTCGGTGTACGCGGCGATGGCGTCCTGCCGTTCGTCGGTGCAGCCGTTGTTGGGATTGCTGGACTGGCCGCAGTTGACGACCGGCCGGGGCGCCGGCACCCGCGAGAGCGAGGCCAGCGGATCGCCGACCATGTCGTCGTAGGCGGCTTTCCAAGGAGCCGCGCCCTGTTGGACCTTGGTCCGCACGAACTCCAGTTGTGTCGAGGTGATGTTGACCCCGGGGTGCGCGAAGGTCTGCGGCGCGAACCGCGCGGCGACCTGCTGGGCGGCCAGGGGTGCTCGCCCGCTGGGTTCCGGCATGCTGGGCGCCGCCGCCGCGATGGTCGTCGATGTGGCCGAGAGGGACAGCAGTCCTGACGCCGTCGCCAGGGCGAGGCGTCTCAGCAGGGTGCTCATGTGAGGGGGTTCCCGTCTGTCGAGGTCGTGAGGGGGGACGGAGCGACCTCAGCAATAGAGGTTGGCGCCCGGCGCGACTCCGAGGATCCCGGTGAACTTCTGGTAAGCGCTCACCCTGCTCTGCACCTGTCCGGGGTTCTTGCCGTCGCATTCGAGGGAGCCGTTGATGGCACGGATGGTCTGCCCGAAGCCCGCCTGGTTCACCATCGCGTTGTGGGGGGTCATCGTGCCGGCGCCGGTCGAGGTGTTCCAGAACCACAGGCCGGTGCGCCAGGCCACGGCGGCGTCGGTCTCGACCAGCCGGGGGTTGTGGAGCAGGTCGATCCCGAGGGCGTCGCCCGCCGCCTTGTAGTTGAAGTTCCAGCTGAGCTGGATGGGACCGCGCCCGTAGTAGGCGGACTGGCCGGCCGGGCAGCCGTACGACTGGCTGAGGTCGCAGTAGTGCGGGTAGTTGGCGGTGTTCTGCTCCACGACGTACACCAGGTGGCCGGTCTCGTGGTCGACGTTGGCGAGGAAGGCCGCGGCCTCCTGCTTGCGGACCGTGTCACTGCCGGTCTTCGCGAACCCCGGGTAGGAGCTCAGTGCCTGCACCAGGCCGCTGTAGGTGTAGAAGCTGTTCCGGTTCGGGAACATCTGGTTGAACTGCGCCTCGCTGACCACGAAGCCGGAGGGGTTGGTACCGCCCCCGCTCGCGGGCGCCGTCCACTTCTGGTTGGGGTTGCCGGTGCAGGTCCAGATCTGCAGCCGGGTGGCGTTGGTGGAGTCGTTGCCGCGGACGTCCAGGCACTTGTCGGCCGCGGGGTTGACGATGTCGCGCGCCGCGGTGACCACCCACTGCTGGTTGGCGCCGCCCGTGCAGTCCCACAACTGGACGGAGGTACCGTCGGCCGTGCCGTGCTCCACGACGTCGAGGCACTTGCCGAGGGCGCGCAGGGTGCCGTCGCCGGGATTCGACCAGACCTGGGCGTTGGTCCCGTTGCAGTCGTAGAGCTGCACGGCGGTTCCGTTGGCGCTGCTCGCCCCGGCGACGTCGACACACTTGCCGGCCAGCCCGGTGATCCGTCCGTCGGCCGCGGAGGCGGTCGGCACCGTCACGAACAGGGCGATGACCAGTGCGGTGAGCAGGGTGAGCACCGTGGTGGTACTCAACGGGGCGCGCCTTTCGGGCAGCCGCCCGAGAAGGGAAACGGGCATGGGTACCTACTCCTTCGAGTCGTCTCATGTCGGTGGGCGTGCGCGGGTGGACGTACGGTGCGGTGACGAGGGGAGGCCGGGGCCGGCCGGTGTGCGTCGGGCCCGCAGATCCTGTCCACGGCACGGCACGGCCCGGGCTGTCAGACGCCGACGGCCATGACGTCCGGTCGCGTGCCGTCGGTGTCCCGTACCGTGATCGCCGGGAGCACGAACGGCTTGTTGTCGTTCCCGATGCCGCAGTACGCGCCGCCGCCCCCGTCCAGCAGCCGGTCTGCTCGCCTCCGAAGGTCTTCGTGCCCGATCGGCGGTGCGGTCGACTCACTCATGTGCGTCTCCCTCAGGGGTCGGTGAGGCGGAGAGCGCTGTTCGTCTCCCGCTGCACCGACTCAACCGGCAGGGTGTTCATGGCCTGTAGACAGAAGCGGTACGGAGTGTTGACGTCCGCTTCGGGCCGGGTCGGCCTCGCCTCACCTCGGATCGGCGAGGCGGCGGAGTCTGGCCCGCAGTTGCTCGGCGTCGGCGTGGGCGAGCCGCTCCAGGATGTCCAGCGCCTCGGCCCACGCGGCGCGGGCCGCGTCCGGGCGGCCCAGGCTCAGGTGGCTGTCCCCGAGCCGCATGAGGGTGCCCGAGACGAACCAGCGGAGGTCGTCGTGGTCGCGGTAGAGAGCGAGGGCGTGGTGGAAGCTCGTGACGGCCTCCTCGTACTCCCCGAGGTGGTGGTGCGCGTGGCCGATGCTGTCCCGGGTGTGCGCCGCGAGGACGTCGTCCCCGAGCTGCTCGTGCAGGGCAAGGGCCTGTGCGCAGTGGTCGAGGCCCTCCCGGTGGCGGCCGAGCAGGATGTGGCACCAGCCGGTCGCGTTGAGCGCGGAGGCCGTGGCCGTCCGCACGCGGTCGCTGTCCGGATCCGGGCCGCCGTGGGCACGCAGGAGCGCCAGCGCCCGCTGCGCGGCACCGAGCGCGGCGTGGGCGTCTCCCTGCTGCTCCGTCACCCAGGCCAGAGAGCGACAGCTCTCGGCACAGGCCTCCAAGTCCGCCGACTCCGCGTGGAGTTCGATGGCGCGCTCGACATGGGCCCGCGCCTCGTCGAAGCGGCCCGTACTCGTCGTGGCGGTGCCGAGACCGAGGTGGGCGTAGGCCTCGGCGGTCCGGTCACCGAGCCGCAGCGCCGCGTCCATGGCGAGGCGGTGCACGGCCTCTTCCTCCCGCCACAGACCCTGCATGTGCAGATGGTGGGCCATGGTTCGTGCGAGTTGCCAGGTGTGGACGTCGTACCCGTGGGCGGCCGCCTGCTCGACGGCCGCGAGCAGCACCGCCTGTTCGGCGGCGAACCAGGCCCTCGCGTTCTCGGCGTCCGATCCGAACTCCTCGGGGTGCACTCCCTCGGCCGGGTGGGCGAGGGAAATCAGCGCGCGTCCACGGCCGGTCAACGCGACCGCCTGATGGGCGGTGTGGAGGTAGTGGTCGAGCATCCGGTGCCGGGCCGCCCGCACCTGCTGGGGCGGATCTACGGTCTCGGTCAGCTCGGTGGCATAGGCGCGAAGCAGGTCGTGGGAGGCATAGCGGCCCGGAGCGGTCTCGTCCACGAGATGGGCCCGGACGAGTTCGGACAGCAGCTGCCGGGTGCGCGGACGGGCCACGCCGGCCAGGCCGGCCGCGGCGGGCAGCGAGATGTCGGGGCCGGGGTGCAGGGCGAGCAGCCGGAACAGGCGGGCGGCTTCCGGGGAGAGGGTGCGGTACGACCAGGAGAAGACGGCACGTACATCGGCTGAGGTGTCGCCGTCGTGGAAGGCGTCGAGGCCACCGACGGAACCGCGCAGCTCGGTGGCGATCGCCGACAGCGAGAAGGCGGACCGGGTCGCCGCGCGGGCCGCGGTGATGGCCAGGGCCAGCGGCAGCCGTGCGCACCGGGCGACGATCTCCTCCACCGCGTCCGGTTCGGCCGCGACCCGTTCCGGCCCGAGACGCCGGGCGAGCAGCGCGCGGGCCTCCGGCGGGGAGAGCACGTCGAGGTGCAGGGGGTGAGCCCCGTCCACGGCTACCAGTCCGGCGAGGCGGTCGCGGCTGGTGACGACGACCAGGCAGCCGGGTTCACCGGGCAGCAGGGGCCGTACCTGGGCGGCGTCGTGGGCGTTGTCCAGAAGCACCAGTACGCGTCTGCCGGTGAGCAGGGTGCGGTACCGGGCCGCGAGCGCGTCGACGTCCTGCGGCAGCCGGTGCGGGTCGGCGCCCAGCGACTCCAGCAGGGTGCGCAGGGCGTGCGCGGGCGGCACCGGCGAACCCGCCGGGTCGAAGCCCCGCAGGTTCAGGTACAGCTGGCCGTCCGGGAAGCGGTCGGCGACCCGGCGTGCCCAGTGCACCGCGAAGGTCGTCTTGCCGACGCCCGCCATGCCCGCGATGGCGGTGATCACTACCGTGCCGCCCGAGGGCAGTCCGGCCATCGCGGCCAGTTCGGCGTCACGGCCGACGAACACCGCGAGGTCGGCGGGCAGTTGACTCGGGGGCTGTATGGGAG
>NZ_RSAJ01000332.1 GCF_003933965.1 Streptomyces sp. RP5T | reverse complement strand
CCCCCGGACCCCGACGACAACGTGGTGGCGGTCTTCAGCGCGGCCGTCCGCAAGGGCCGCTGGCGCGCGGGCCGCCGCATCCACGCCTACGCGGTCTTCGGCAGTGTCGAGATAGACCTCAGTGAGGCGATCTTCGAGTACCGCCAGGTGGTCATCAAGGCGTTCTCGGTGTTCGGCAGCGTCGAGGTGCGCGTCCCGGAGAACATCTCGCTGCGCGGCACGGGTGTCGGTGTCCTCGGTGACTTCCAGGTGGACACGCTCGACGCGCAGGAGCCGGACGCGCCCGTGGTGTACGTCGACGGCTGGGCCGTCCTCGGCAGCGTCGACGCGAAGCCCAAGCGGGGCAAGCTCGTCGCGGACATCCTCGACCGGGTCCAGCGCGCGGTGGACCGCAAGGTCGACAGGAGTTTGCGCAAACACCTGGATCGTTGACGGTTGTGAATCCGGGAGGGCCCGTGGCGGGGGAATCCACCCCCTCCCGCTCTGGTCCGGCTTCCGCGAGCGCACGCGACCGCGCGGAATCCAGCGGTTCGGAACTCAGTGCATAGGCGCGCGCACAGCGGGTAGGGCTTGCTGCATCGTCTCTCGCTCGCGAAGCCGTCGTCAGGAGTAGACCGTGCTGCAACCGCATTCGTCCCCGCAGGTAGCTGCCGTTCCGGCCCAGCGGGTGCCAGTGCGGGACAGGGACCAAGACGCTCCATGGCACACCGAGGCGGTGTGCCGGCGCGACGAGGCCGGCCTGTTCTTCGCTCCGTCCAAGGAACCCACCGCCGCCAGGCTGTCCCGCGAGGAGGCCGCGAAGCGCGTCTGCGCCCGCTGTCCGGTCATGGTCGAGTGCCGCGAGCACGCCCTTCTCCAGCCCGAGCCGTACGGCGTCTGGGGCGGCCTCACCGCGGCGGAGCGCCGGGTGGTTCTGGCCCGGCGCAGGCGCCGCGACATGGAGCTCACGAAAGCCGCGCGGGCGGCTCGCATAGCCCAGGCGGGTTGAACACCGGTACAGGAAAAGGCGCCCCCACCGCACCGGGGGCGCCTTTCGAACTGGGCTGAGTGGAACCACCTGGGACCGCGGGGACTGCGCGAGAAGCCGCGCGCCCGCACCCGCCGACGCTCCAGAGCCCAGCGAGCTGTCAGATGCTACTTGGCCCGGTCGAAGTCGATCGCGCTGTAGGCCCGCAGCTTGCTCAGCCGGTGCTCGGAGTCGATCCGCCGCACCGTGCCCGACTTCGACCGCATCACGATCGAGTCGGTGGTCGCGGTCTCCGAGCGGTACCGCACGCCCCGCAGCAGCTCGCCGTCGGTGATTCCGGTGGCCACGAAGAACACGTTCTCCCCGGACACCAGGTCGTCGGTCGTCAGCACCCGGTCCAGATCGTGCCCGGCGTCGATCGCCCGGGCCCGCTCCTCGTCGTCCTTCGGCCACAGCTTGCCCTGGATGGTTCCCCCGAGGCACTTCACGGCACAGGCCGAGATGATGCCCTCGGGCGTACCGCCGATGCCCAGCAGCATGTCGACGCCGGTGCCCTCGCGCAGCGCGTAGATCGACCCGGCCACGTCACCGTCGGAGATCAGCTTGATCCGTGCTCCGGCCTCCCGGATCTCCTTGATGATGCCCTCGTGGCGGGGGCGGTCGAGGATGACGACGGTCACGTCCTCCGGGGTGGAGCGCTTGGCCTTGGCGACCCGCCGGATGTTCACGGAGACCGGCGCGTTGATGTCGACGAAGTCCGCGGCCTCGGGGCCGGTGACGAGCTTGTCCATGTAGAACACGGCGGACGGGTCGAACATGGAGCCCCGGTCGGCGGCGGCAAGGACGGCGATCGCGTTCGGCATGCCCTTGGCCGTCAGCGTGGTCCCGTCGATCGGGTCGACGGCGATGTCGCACTCGGGGCCGGTCCCGTCGCCCACGCGCTCTCCGTTGAAGAGCATCGGGGCCTCGTCCTTCTCGCCCTCACCGATGACGACCACGCCGTTCATCGACACGGTGGAGACCAGGGACCGCATGGCACGCACGGCGGCGCCGTCGGCGCCGTTCTTCTCGCCCCGCCCGACCCAGCGGCCCGCGGCCATCGCGGCGGCTTCGGTCACCCGGACGAGTTCCAGGGCGAGGTTGCGGTCGGGGGCCTCGGAGGGGACCTCGAGTTCGGACGGCAGATGATGATGCTCGGTCATCGGAGCGCACCTTTCTGATACGACGACGGCCGGATGAGGGTTCGACCGTCGACTCTATCGCCAGTCCGACAAAATGAGCAGGGGACCCCACGGATGAGCGGACCGGGCACCTGCGACGATAGAGGGCGTGGCAGGTTCGAACGGCAAGCAGAAGACGGTCCGGGACATGATTCTGTCCCTGGGCCTGATCGGGATCGCGGCGGCGGTCATCTACGTGTTCATCCCGCACGACGACTCCGCTCCGGACATCAAGAAGGTCGACTACCGCGTCGAGCTGCTCACGGCCCGCCGCGCGGCCTCCTACCCGGTGGCCGCGCCCGAGGGGCTGCCGGCCGAGTGGAAGGCCACCTCGGTGCGCTTCCGGGGCGACCGGTTCGACGCCTGGCACCTGGGCTTCAACGCTCCCGGTGGTGAGTACGTGCAGATCGAGCAGTCGACTCAGAAGGCGTCGGAGTTCATCGACGAGGCGAGCCAGGGCGGCGAGGCGACCAAGCAGACCCAGGAGATCGCTGGCCGCACCTGGACGCGGTACACGGGCGGCCGTTACGACGCCCTCGTGCACCGGGAGGACGGGGCGACGACGGTGGTCGCGGGCACGGGATCGTTCACCCAGCTGGCCGAGATGGCGAAGTCGCTGAAGATGGCGTGACGGCACGAGGAAGGGCCCCCACCGGAGTGGGGGCCCTTCTCTCTGTCACCCGTCTCAGACGGTGGTGACCACGTCGTCGTAGGCCAGGCGCGGGGAGCGCGGGAACCAGGCGTCCTCGCCCGGCTTGCCGATGTTGACCACCATCAGCGGGGTGTGGTCGTCGTCGAGGAACTCCTTGCGGACGCCCTCGAAGTCCAGACCGGTCATCGGGCCGGCGGCGAGGCCCGCGGCACGGACGCCGATGATGAAGTAGGCGGCCTGCAGGGCGGCGTTCAGCCCTGCGGCACCCTCACGGGCCGGACGCTCGGCGAAGAAGAGGTCCTTGGCCTGCGGGAAGTGCGGGAAGAGGTGCGGCAGCTCCTCGTGGAACTCGTTGTCCGCGGAGAGGATCGCGACCAGCGGGGCGGTGGCGGTCTTGGGCTGGTTGCCCTCGGCCATGTGCTGGACCAGGCGCTCGCGGGCCTCGGGGGAGCGGACCAGGGTGATGCGCAGCGGGCTCTGGTTGAAGGCGGTCGGGCCGTACTTGACCAGGTCGTAGATCGCCTGGATCTGCTCGTCGGTCACCGGCTCGTCGGTGAAGGTGTTCGCGGTACGGGCCTCGCGGAACAGCAGGTCCTGGGCGGCGGGGTCAAGAACGAGAGACATGGGGGAACCTTCTCGGGGATGTACGTCGGTCCCGTAAGCGGACCGTGGACCGTTTGACGTGTCCGACCGTACGGCAATGAAATTCAACCTTCAACCAAAAGCGGGGCAGGGTGATCCGCTTCACAGGAACACCCCCTGTTCGCTACTCGGAGTCGCCCTCGCCGTCCTCCGACTCCTCGGCCAATGCCGCGTCCAGCCGCGCCCGCGCGCCGTCCAGCCACCGCCGGCACACCTTGGCCAGCTCCTCGCCCCGCTCCCAGAGCGCGAGGGACTCCTCAAGAGTCGTGCCGCCCGCCTCCAGGCGTCGTACGACCTCGATCAACTCGTCCCGCGCCTGCTCGTACCCGAGCGCCTCTTCCGCCACCTTGCTGGTCATCCGCCCACCCTATGCATCGACTCGGACAGTGAACTCACCCTCGGCGACCCGCGCCCGCAGCGGCTCCTCGGCCGTGACCTCGTCCGGCGCCCGCACCACGTGCCCGTCGGCCCGCTGCAGGACGGCGTACCCGCGCTGGAGGGTCGCCGCGGGGGAGAGGGCCACCACGCGTGCGTGCGTGTGCGTCAGCTCGGAGTCGGCCCGGTCCAGCAGATGGCCCAGGGTGCGGCGGGCCCGGTCGGTGAGGGACGCCACGTGGTCGGCCCGCTCGTCGATCATCCGGTGCGGATCCTCTATCGAGGGCCGCGCGAGCGCGTGCGCCAGGCCGCGCTCCTCCCGCTGGAGGAAGGACTCGACACACCGCCGCGCACGGTCCCGGAGCGCCCGCACCCGCTCGTACTCCTCACCCACGTCCGGTACGACCTTCTTGGCCGCGTCCGTGGGCGTGGAGGCCCGCAGGTCGGCGACGTAGTCCAGCAGCGGGGTGTCCGGTTCGTGCCCGATGGCCGACACCACCGGTGTACGGCAGGACGCGACCGCCCGCACCAACTGCTCGTCGGAGAACGGCAGCAGATCCTCCACGCTGCCCCCGCCGCGCGCCACGATGATCACGTCCACGTCGTCCAGCGCGTCCAACTCCTTGACCGCCTGCACGACCTGCGGGACGGCGTGCACCCCCTGCACCGGGACGTTGCGCACCTCGAAGCGGACGGCCGGCCAGCGGTGCCGGGCGTTCTCCAGGACGTCCCGCTCGGCGGCCGAGGCGCGGCCGCAGACCAGCCCGATCAGCTGCGGCAGGAACGGCAACGGCTTCTTGCGCTCCGTCGCGAACAGCCCCTCCGCGGCCAGGGACTTCTTCAACTGCTCCAGCCGGGCCAGCAGCTCACCGACGCCCACCGGCCTTATCTCGGTGGCCCGCAGCGACAGCTGTCCCCGCGGCGCGTACCACTCCGGCTTCGCCAGTACGACGACCCGGGCGCCCTCGCTGACGACATCGGCGACGTCGTCGAAGACCTGGCGGAAGCAGGTCACGCTCACCGAGATGTCGTACGACGGATCGCGCAGCGTGAGGAACACGACCCCCGCGCCCGGCCGCCGGGAGAGCTGGGTGATCTGCCCCTCGACCCACACGGCACCGAGCCGGTCGATCCAGCCACCGATGAGGCGCGACACCTCACCGACGGGCAGAGGCGTTTCGGGAGTCGAGTTCACAGCCATGCCGCGAGCGTAACGTCCGCCTACGACAACGCACGGTCACCGACCGGGAACCGAGGGCCGCGCACGGCTCTGGCCACCTGGGGGAGGGGTGCGGCCGGGCAGAGCGCCGGGGTTTTCGCGGTTGCGAGTCGCGCGACTGGCCGGTGTGGTTGAGGCCGCGCGGGATCGGGGCCGTGTGGTGCGCACGATCCGCGCGCGTCGCCAGGCGCTTCGGTGATCGCGGCTCTGGCGGCTGGCGGCTGGCGGCAGCGCTGTGCCGGCAGACCGTCGTCCCGCCTGCCTGGTTATCGGCTGCGTTGGGTGAGCAGCACGCGTTGGGTGATCAGTACGCCCAGACCGATCAGGAGCCACACCACTCCCACCACCTGCGCGGCCTCCGACGCCTCCACGATCACCGTCACGGTGATCGCCGCTCCTGCGACCGGTACCAGTACGTGGCGCCACCAGATCACCGGCCCGCCGCGGCGGCGGACCGCGAACCAGCCCACCACGCTCGCGTGCAGCAGGGTGAAGGCGGTCAGGGCGCCGATGTCGACCACGGAGACCAGGTGGTCCATGCCGTCGTCCCGGCTTGCCGCCCACACCGCCGCGACCAGCGTGATCGTGGCCGCGCACAGCAGGGCCACGCGCGGCACGCCGGAGTCCGTCCTCGCCAGCGCGCGCGGCAGGCGCCGGTCGCGGCCCATGGCGAACAGCAGCCGTCCGGCCGCCGCCTGCCCCGCCAGCGCCGCGAAGGCCGCCCCGATCGCCTTGCTGACGGCCACCAGGTCGTGCAGCCAGGTGCCGACCGAGACGTCGACGGCGTCGTAGAAGGCGGAGCCCTGCTTGGCCGGATCCGCCGCGAACTGGGCCGACGTCGTCGGGTCGAGGAGGGCCACCAGATACGTCTGCGCCACGAACAGCACACCCGCCATCGCCAGACAGAACAGCACCGCGCGCGCGACGTTCTCCGAACCGCCGGTGACCTCCTCCGCGAAGGAGGCGATCGCGTCGAAGCCCAGATACGACAGCACGGCGACCGACACCGCGCCGATCACCGCCGACAGCGCGAACGCGCCCTGCGTGCCGTCCCCGGACAGCGGCGACAGCCAGCCGCGCTCGGCGCCGTCGCGCGCGAGGACGACGACCGCCGACACCACGAAGACCAGCAGGACCACGATCTCCATCGCCAGCACCAGGAAACCGACCCGTGCCGCCGCCCGCACCCCCCACAGGTTCAGCAGGGTCGTGACGACCACCGCGAGAGCCGTCCACACCCAGCGGGAGACCTCCGGGACCAGGGCGTTCATCGCGATCCCGGAGAACAGGTACGCCACAGCCGGGATCAGGAGGTAGTCCAGCATCGCCATCCAGCCCGCGACGAAACCGGCCTCCTTGCCGAGCCCCGCGCGCGCGTAGGCGAACACCGACCCCGCCTGCGGGACGACCCGCACCATCTGCGCGTAACTGAACGCGGTGAACGCCATCGCGACGGTGGCGACCACATAGACGAGGGCGACCGCGCCGTGCGACTTCGCGTCCAGGGTGCCGTAGACGCCGACCGGCGCCATGGGCGCGATGAACAGCAGCCCGTAGACGACGAGGTCCCGGAAACCGAGGCTGCGCCGCAGGTCGCCGCGTTCCTCCTCGGCCGTACGGTCCGCCGTGCCGGTACCGGACATCACGCCTCCGCCTGGTCCTCGCCCGTCCCGTCGCTCACGTCTCCCGGTCAGTCTCCCCAGGAAGGTCACGCCCACGCGATCTTTGACCGGCCGAACGCGGCCTTACGATGGGACGCATGACCGCTTCTCCTGGCCGCCGTGTCCTGCTCGCCGCCCCCCGTGGCTACTGCGCGGGTGTGGACCGCGCCGTGATCGCCGTCGAGAAAGCCCTGGAGCAGTACGGCGCTCCGGTGTACGTCCGGCACGAGATCGTCCACAACAAGTACGTCGTACAGACCCTGGAGAAGAAGGGCGCCATCTTCGTCGAACGCACGGAGGAGGTCCCGCCGGGCAACATCGTCATGTTCTCGGCCCACGGCGTCGCCCCCGTCGTCCACGAGGAGGCCGCGCGCGGGAAGCTCGCCACCATCGACGCGACCTGCCCGCTCGTCACCAAGGTCCACAAGGAAGCCGTCCGCTTCGCCAACGAGGACTACGACATCCTCCTGATCGGGCACGAGGGCCACGAAGAGGTCATCGGCACGTCCGGCGAGGCCCCCGATCACATCCAGCTCGTCGACGGCCCGGCCGATGTCGCCAAGGTCGAGGTCCGGGACCCGTCGAAGATCGTCTGGCTCTCCCAGACCACCCTCAGCGTCGACGAGACCATGGAGACCGTCGACGCCCTCAAGGAGAAGTTCCCGCAGCTCATCTCCCCGCCCAGCGACGACATCTGCTACGCCACGCAGAACCGTCAGCTCGCGGTGAAGCAGATGGGCGCCGAGGCCGAGCTGGTCATCGTGGTCGGTTCCCGCAACTCCTCGAACTCCAAGCGGCTCGTCGAGGTCGCCAAGCTGGCCGGCTCCCGCGAGGCCTACCTCGTGGACTTCGCCAGCGAGATCGACGAGGCCTGGCTGGAGGGCGTGACCACGGTCGGCGTGACTTCGGGCGCCTCGGTGCCGGAGGTGCTCGTCGAGGAGGTCCTGGAGTGGCTGGCGCAGCGCGGCTACGGCGACGTGGAACTCGTGAAGGCGGCCGAGGAGTCCATCACCTTCTCCCTCCCCAAGGAGCTGCGGCGCGACCTGCGCGAGGAGGCCGCGGCGCTGGTCGCGGAGCGCAAGGGGACCTCCGAGGCGTGACTGTCAGTCGTCCGTCGTAACGTAGGGCCATGCAGATCTTCGGCTTGGACATCGGCGGTTCCGGGATCAAGGGCGCCCCTGTGGACCTGGACAAGGGCGACCTGGCGCTGGAGCGTCACAAAGTGCTCACCCCGCAGCCGGCCACGCCCGACGGCGTGGCCGACGGGGTGAAGCAGGTCGTGGACCACTTCGGGTGGACCGGCCCGGTCGGGCTGACCTTCCCCGGCGTGGTCACCGGCGGATCCCACATCCGTACGGCGGCCAATGTCGACAAGAGCTGGATCGACACCGACGCGCGCGCCCTGTTCAGCGACCGGCTCGGCGGACTGCCGGTGACCGTGGTCAACGACGCGGACGCGGCGGGAGTCGCCGAGATGAGCTTCGGCGCGGGCAGGGACCGCAAGGGCACGGTGATCCTGCTCACCCTGGGCACCGGCATCGGCAGCGCCCTCTTCGTGGACGGCGTCCTCGTCCCCAACACCGAGCTGGGCCACCTGGAACTGCACGGCCACGACGCCGAGAAGAAGGCGTCCAGCAAGGCCAGGGAGGACGAGGAGCTCACCTGGGAGCACTGGGCCCACCGCGTCCGGAAGTACCTCGCCCATGTCGAGATGCTCTTCTCCCCGGAGCTGTTCATCATCGGCGGCGGGGTCAGCCGCAAGGCCCAGAAGTTCCTGCCCCACATCGAGGGCATCAAGGCCGAGATCGTCCCGGCCCAGCTGCAGAACAACGCGGGCATCGTGGGAGCGGCGATGCGGGCGGCCCAGGAGTAGGCCACGGGGCGGGGGAGCCGCGGTCCTCTTCCTACCTGCCCGGGAGTCGCGATCCTCCGGCTCCCCGGTTGGTGAGGCGGCGCTGGTCTTCCGTCGCCCGGCGGGTGGGCCCCGTCTCTCCGCCCGGCTGGGAAGCGGCTGTGCTCCGCACGCCGGGCCGGTGACTCGCAGGCCGCTCGCGACTGACGGTGGGTCGCCGTCCTCCGGCCGCCCGGTCGGGACCGCTGTCCTCCGCACGACCGGCCGGGAAGCCGCCGCCCCCCCGCCGCCCGGGTGGGGAGGGCGCCGTGTTCCGCGCGCCGGGCTGGGGGCTCGCAGGCTTCCTGACGACGGACCGGTACGCCGCCGCCCGGTTGTGGAGTCGCTGGCCCTTCGGCGCCCGGAGGGTGGGCCCGGCCCCGCCTTCCGGGCACGGAGCCGCTGCCTTTCGCACACCGGCGGCCGGGAAGCCGCGCCCCCCGCAGCCCAACTAGGCGAGCCGCCCTCTCCCGCACGAGGGGCCAGCCGTTCGCAGGGCGCCCGACGGGGGACCGGTGGGTCTCCGTCCTTCCGCCGCCCGCTGGGAAGCCGAAGCCGCTGTCCCCCTCAGGAC
>NZ_RSAJ01000331.1 GCF_003933965.1 Streptomyces sp. RP5T | reverse complement strand
AAACGCGACTGACCCTGCGCACCGCACACCTCGGCCCCGGAACCCTTCCCGGTTCCGGGGCCGAGGTGTGCGGTGCGCAGGGTCAGTCGCGTTTCGCGGCGACGACGACCGTGTCGTTGCCCCTGGCCAGCCGGGTGGCCGACAGGAAGGTGAAGCCCGACTTCTCCACCCAGGTGCGGCACTCCGAGACGGTGTACTCCGAACCGCCCGGTGTGATCAGCCCGACGTTCAGGCTGCCCACCAGGCTGCGCAGATCCGGTGCCTCCTCGTCGAGCATCTGGTCGTAGACGACGACCGCGCCGCCCGGCGGCAGCACGGCATGGGCCCGGTCGAGCAGCTCCTGCCGCGCGTCCTGCGACCAGTCGTGCAGCACATGCCCGAACACCAGCACGTCGGTCTGCGGCAGGGCGTCGGCGAAGAAGTCCCCCGGATGGAACACCACCCGCCCGGACAGGCCCAGTTCGGCCATGTGCTCCTCGAAGAACGGCTGCACGGCGGGCAGTTCGAAGACGCCGCCCGTCAGATGGGGGTGCCGCCGCACCAGATGGGCGGCCACGTTGCCCCGGGCGCCGCCGACGTCGACGAACGAGGAGTACGCCGACCAGTCCACCGCCTCGGCGAGCTGCGGTCCCACCACACCGTTGTTGGCGTCCATGTGCACCAGGAAGTTCCGGGTGGCCTCCGGGTTGCCGTACAGCGTGGCGAACGCGTCCGCGCCGACCCCGGCCTTGGGCTCGCCGTCCCGCAGGGCCTCGGTGAGCCGGCCCCAGGTGTGGTAGTGCCGCTGAGCCGCGGTCCGGATCCGGGCGCCCAGATAGAGCGGACCGCCGGGCACGAGGAACTGAGCCACCTCGGGCGTGAGCCGGTACCGCGCACCCTCCCGCCCGATCAGGCCGAGCGCGGCCACCGCGCCCAGGAAGTCCCGCACCAGACGCGGGTGGAGCTCGAGCCGTGCGCAGATCTCGCCCTGGCTCAGCGGGCCTTCGGCCAGGAGCTCGAAGAGCCCCACCTCGACGGCGCTGTGCAGAATGCGGGCCTCGGCGTAGGAGGCGCTCAGGCGGGCGATCGCCGGCGCGTCCAGGGACGGCCCGGCGCTGGTGTCGCTGATGGTCATGAAGAGTCCTCGCATCCCTCGGGGAGTTCGGATGACGGTCCATCGTCCGCACCCCGGTTCGAGGGTTCGTCGAGATGTCGGGGAGCACCCGTGCGGATCCGGACACTGGCGCGAACAGGTCTCTAACGCGGCTGGCTACGTTGCGGGGGACCGGACCAGCCGCTCCCGTCGTGCCGGGAGCCGACTCCCCCTCAGGAGGCACAGCCATGCCCGGACGCCTGTTCACCTCGGAGTCCGTCACCGAGGGCCACCCCGACAAGATCGCCGACCAGATCAGCGACACCGTGCTGGACGCGTTGCTGCGGGAGGACCCGGCCTCCAGGGTCGCCGTGGAGACGCTGATCACCACCGGTCTCGTGCACGTGGCCGGTGAGGTCACCACGGAGGCCGACGTGCCGATCGCGCGGCTCGTGCGCGAGAAGATCCTCGCCATCGGCTACGACTCCTCGGCGAAGGGCTTCGACGGAGCCTCCTGCGGGGTCTCGGTGTCCATCGGCGCGCAGTCGCCCGACATCGCCCGGGGCGTCGACACGGCCTACGAGAGCCGGGTCGACGGCGACGGCGACGACCTCGACCGGCAGGGCGCCGGCGACCAGGGCCTGATGTTCGGCTACGCGACCGACGAGACACCGACCCTGATGCCGCTTCCGATCCATCTGGCGCACCGCCTGGCCGAGCGGCTGTCCGCGGTCCGCCGGGACGGCACCGTCCCCTATCTGCGCCCGGACGGCAAGACCCAGGTCACCCTCGAATACCAGGGCAGCCGGCCGGTCCGCCTCGACACGGTCGTCGTGTCCTCGCAGCACGCCGCCGGTGTCGACCTCGACGCGCTCCTCGCCCCGGACATCCACCGGCACGTCGTGGAGCCCGTACTGGCCGAACTCGCGGACGAGGGCATCAAACTGGAGACGGACGACCACCGGCTGCTGGTGAACCCGACGGGCCGGTTCGAGGTCGGCGGACCGATGGGGGACGCGGGCCTGACCGGGCGCAAGATCATCATCGACACGTACGGCGGGACGGCCCGCCACGGCGGCGGCGCGTTCTCGGGCAAGGACCCCTCCAAAGTGGACCGCTCCGCCGCGTACGCGATGCGCTGGGTGGCCAAGAACGTGGTCGCCGCCGGTCTCGCCCGCCGATGCGAGGTCCAGGTCGCGTACGCCATCGGCAAGGCCCGGCCCGTCGGCCTCTTCGTCGAGACCTTCGGCACGGCCGTCACCGCGCAGAGCCGTATCGAGGACGCCGTGCACGAGGTCTTCGACCTGCGTCCGGCCGCGATCATCCGCGACCTCGACCTGCTCCGCCCGATCTACGCCCGGACAGCGGCGTACGGCCACTTCGGCCGTGAACTGCCCGAGTTCACCTGGGAGCGGACCGACCGTGCCGAGGCGCTGCGCCGGGCAGCCGGTGTCTGATCCCGTTCGCCCCGACCCTCACGAAAGAGAGGCCGCCGTGCGCATTGCCGTGACGGGATCGATCGCAACCGACCATCTGCTGCAGTTTCGTGGCCGCTTCACCGAGCAGCTGCTCGCCGACAGCCTGGACCGCGTCTCGCTCTCCTTCCTCGCCGAGGAACTGGAGATCCGCCGGGGCGGAGTGGCCGCCAACATCGCCTACGGACTCGGCCGGCTCGGCCTGACGCCGTACCTGGTGGGCGCCGCCGGTGTCGACTTCGCCGACTACCAGCTCTGGCTGAAGCGGAACGGGGTCGACACCGACTCCATCACCGTCTCGGACAGCCGGCACACCGCTCGGTTCGTCTGCACCACGGACGCCGAGCAGAACCAGATCGCCACCTTCTACGCCGGCGCGATGACCGAGGCCCGGGACATCAGCCTCCATCCGCTGATCGAACGCACCGGCGGCCTCGACATGGTGATCGTCTCGCCGAACGACCCCGAGGCGATGCTCCGGCACACCCGGGAGTGCATCGCCCTGGGGATCCCCTTCGCCGCCGACCCCTCCCAGCAACTGGCGCACCTGGGACGGTCCGAGGTCCGGGCCCTGCTCGACCACCCCCGGCTGCTGTTCACCAACGAGTACGAGTCCGCACTTCTGCAGGAGCGGGCCGGCTGGACCGAGGCGCAGGTCCTGGGCCGTGTCGGCTCCTGGGTGACGACGCTGGGGGACCGGGGGGTCCGGGTCCAGCGTGCCGGACACCGGCCGCTGCGGGTTCCCGCCGTCACCACCGCACCCGTTGTCGACCCGACCGGTGTCGGCGACGCGTTCCGCGCGGGCTTCCTCGCCGCCGGCGCATGGCGGCTCGGCGAGCCGGCGGCGGCCCGACTGGGCTGTGCGCTGGCCACGCTGGCGCTGGAGACGGTCGGGACCCAGGAGTACAGCCCACGGGCCCAGGTCCTGCTGGACCGCCTGCGCCACACGTACGGACCGGGGGCCGCCGCCCAACTCGCCCCGTTCCTGGAGGTGCCGGCGTGAACCGCGCCCCGGGCGCGCCCACCGTGCGCGAGGTGCTGGCCGATGGCGTCCCCTTCTTCTCCTTCGAGTTCTTCCCGCCCAGGACCGAACAGGGCACCCGGACCCTGTGGGACGCCGTCCGCCGTATCGAGGCGCTGTCGCCGGCCTTCGTGTCGGTGACCTACGGCGCCGGCGGCTCCTCCCGGGACCGTACCGTGGCGGTCACCCGGCGGATCGCCGCCGAGACCACGCTGCGTCCGGTGGCCCATCTCACCGCCGTCGGACACTCGGTGGCCGAGTTGCGCCACATCCTCGGCCAGTACGCCGACGCGGGTGTCCGGGAGGTCCTCGCCCTGCGGGGCGACCCGCCCGGAGACCCGAACGCCCCCTGGCGGCCGCACCCCGAGGGCTTCCGGCACGCCTGCGAACTCGTCCACCTGGTCAAGGAGTCCGGCGACTTCGGCGTGGGCGTGGCGGCCTTCCCGGAGATGCACCCGCGCTCCGCCGACTGGGACAGCGACATCAGGCACTTCGTGGCCAAGTGCCGCGCGGGCGCCGACTACGCCATCACCCAGATGTTCTTCCACGTGGAGGACTATCTGCGGCTGCGCGACCGCGTCGAGGCCTCGGGCTGCGGCACACCGATCATCCCGGAGATCATGCCCGCCACCGACGTGCGCCAGATCCGGCGGTTCGCCGCGCTGTCCGGCGCGGCGTTCCCCGAGGACCTGGCCCGGCACCTGGACGCCGCCCGGGACAGACCGGCCGAAGGACGCCGCATCGGCGTCGACTACGCGACCGCCATGGCGCGCCGGCTCCTCGCCGAGGGCGCCCCCGGGCTGCACTGCATCACCCTCAACCGGCCCTCGGCGGCCCTGGAGATCCATCAGCGCCTGCGGACCGCGGTGGGCGCGGCCCGGAGCTGAAACGCACCGGGCGTTCCCGGGCCGCGCGGCCGCCGACGCCCCGGAGCCCCCCGAGGCCGCCCGCCGGGGCGACATGGAACGGGCCCACCGGCGCCCGACGGGGGATGGCGGGTGCCGGTGGGCCGCTGGGGGGCGGTCGTGCGCGCGGTCAGCCGGCCACCAGGGACAGGCCGCCGTCGACCGTGACGACCTGGCCGTGGATCCAGCCCGCGTCGGGACGGCACAGCAGGGCCACGGCGTCGGCGATGTCGTCCGCGGTGGTCAGCCGTCCCGCCGGGGTGCGGGCGGCCAGCGTCGCCGCCACGTGCGCCGGCCCTTCGCCGCCGGCCCCCTTGTCGATCTTCGAGGTGGACACCGCGTTCACGGTGATGCCGGCCGGGGCCAGTTCCACGGCGAGATAGCGCACCAGACTCTCCAGGGCGGCCTTGGCCACCCCCTGCGTCAGATAGGAGGGGACCACCTGGCCCGCGCCCGCGCTGCTCACCGCGACCACCCGGCCGGGCCGGCCCGCCATCAGGTCGGTCAGGACCGGCACCCCGGCGAGCAGCGGCGCGAGCGCCAGCGCGAGATCGTCCCGCACATCCCGCAGGGAGACCCGCGGCCCGGCCGACGGACGCCGCTGCGCGGCCGCGTGCACGAAGACGTCCAGAGCGCCCCAGGTCTCCCGCACCTCGCCGAGCACCCGCACCACACCGGCCGGGGCGGTCAGATCCGCCCGCACCGCGGTCACGGTGCCCGGCAGCCCGGTCAGTGCGTCGAGGGCGTGCTTCGCGTCGGCGTCGCTGTGCCCGTAGACCAGCAGGACATCGGTGCCGTCCGCGCACAGCCTGCGCGCGACCGCCAGTCCGACACCCCGGGTACCACCCGTCACCACCGCTTTCGCACTCATGAGCACCCTCCTCCGGGCCGTGTGCCTCGGGCCGTGTGCGGTCCAGGGTCACCGTCCTCCCTCGACAAGTGATCGAGAACGGATCGCGCGCCGCGGCCGCCCCTCGCCACGGTCCGGGCTCTAACCGTCCTCGAAGCGCGGGACCGACGCTGAGGGCCCGCCGGGAACACGCCCCAGGCTGCCGGGCGGCGGTCCGTGCCCGAGGTCCAGGAGGAGGAGCCGACATGAGCGAGCTCGGCCCGTACGAGCCGCGGTTCGAGGAGGTCGCCGACGGCGTGCACGCCTTCGTCCAGCCGGACGGCGGCTGGTGTCTGAGCAACGCGGGCGTGCTGCCCGGCAGCGACGTCACCCTCGTCGTGGACACCGCCGCGACCCGGGCCCGGGCCCTCAGGCTGCGCGAGGAGACCGAGCGGCTCAGGGGCGGCTCACGCCTGCTGGTGGCCAACACCCACCAGCACGGCGACCACACCTTCGGGAACTGCGTCTTCGCGCCGGACGCCCTGTTCGTCGGCCACGACACCACCCGCTCGGACATGGCGAGGTCCGGCCTCGGACTCCAGCGCCTGTGGCCCGACGTGCCCTGGGGCGAGGTGCGCGTCACCCTGCCGGAGCTCACCTACTCGGAGCGGATGACCCTGCACACGGGCCGCCACGAGGTCGAGTTGCTCCACCCCGGCCCCGCGCACACCACGGGGGACACGGTGGTCTGGGTGCCGGACCGCCGTGTCCTGTTCACCGGGGACATCGTCATGAACGGGGTGACGCCCTTCTGCCTCATGGGCTCCGTCGAGGGCTCGCTCCGGGCGATACGACTCCTGCGCGAGCTGGGGCCCACCACGGTCGTACCGGGACACGGCCCGGTCTGCGGACCCGAGGTGTTCGACACCTGCACCCGCTATCTCCGCTGGGTCCAACGGCTGGCCGAGGACACCGTGTCGGCGGGCGTGTCCCCGCTGGAGGCGGCCCGGGACACGGATCCGGGGGAGTGGGGCGACCTGCTCGACCCGGAGCGCCTGGTGCCCAACCTCGTGCGGGCCGTCGCCGAAATACGCGGCGGCCCCCTGGGCGAACAGCTCGACGAGATGGCCGCGTTCGGCGAGATGCTGGAGTTCCACGGCGGCCTCCCCACGTGCCACGCCTGAACCCGGCGCCCCCGCTTCCCCCGGTCCGTCAGGAGAAAGGGCAGTCATGACCGTCGTACAGGAGAATCCGTTCCAGGCGGCCCGCGACCGGGTCGCCGCACTCCACGAGCTCCGCGCAGCCGTCAGCCGCGGCCCGGACGACCGGGCCACCAGGGCCCAGTGGGCCAAGGGCAAACTCACCGCTCGTGAGCGCCTCGAGCTGCTCTTCGACGACGGTGCCTTCACCGAGGTCGAGGGACTGCGCCGGCACCGGGCCACCGGCTTCGGCCTGGAGAACAAGCGGCCCCACACGGACGGGGTCGTCACCGGCTGGGGCCGGGTGTACGGGCGGACGGTCTTCGCGTACGCCCACGACTTCCGGGTCTTCGGCGGCTCCCTCGGAGAGGCGCACGCCGAGAAGATCCACAAGATCATGGACATGGCCTCCGCGGCGGGCGCTCCCCTGGTGGGGCTGTGCGACGGCGCCGGAGCCCGGATCCAGGAGGGGGTCGGCGCCCTCGCCGGATACGGCGGCATCTTCCGGCGCAATGTGCGCAACTCCGGGGTGATCCCGCAGATCAGCGTGATCATGGGGCCGTGCGCCGGGGGCGCCGCCTACTCGCCCGCGCTCACCGACTTCGTCTTCATGGTCCGTGGCACCTCGCAGATGTTCATCACCGGCCCGGACGTGGTCAAGGCGGTCACCGGCGAGACGATCACCCAGGACGAGCTGGGCGGCGCCGACCCGCACGCCACGCTCTCGGGAGTCGCGGACTTCGTCTACGACGACGAGGTGGCGTGTCTGTCGGACGTCCGCTACCTGCTCTCCCTGCTCCCCGCCAACAACCGGGAGGCGCCCCCCGCGGAGCCCTCGGCCGACCCGGCGGACCGGCGCACCGAGACCCTGGCGGCCCTCGTCCCGGCCGACCCCCACCGCCCGTACGACATGCGCCGGGTGATCGAGGAGATCGTCGACGGCGGGGAGCACTTCGAGATCCGCCAGGGGTGGGCCCCCAACGTGCTGTGCACCCTCGCGCGCCTGGACGGCCACGTCGTCGGCATCGTCGCGAACCAGCCGTCCGTCCTGGCCGGGGTGCTGGACATCAAGGGCAGCGAGAAGGCCGCCCGCTTCGTGCAGTTCTGCGACGCGTTCAACATCCCGCTCGTCACCCTCGTCGACGTCCCGGGCTTTTTGCCGGGTGTCGACCAGGAGCACGGCGGCATCATCCGGCACGGGGCCAAGCTCCTGTACGCCTACTGCGACGCCACCGTGCCCCGGGTGCAGGTCATCCTGCGCAAGGCCTACGGCGGCGCCTACATCGTCATGGACTCCCGCTCGATCGGGTGCGACGTCTCGCTGGCCTGGCCCATCAACGAGATCGCCGTGATGGGTGCCGAGGGCGCCGCCGACGTGGTCTTCCGGCGCGAGATCGCCGCCGCCCAGGACCCCGAACTCGCCCGCAAGCAGTACATGGAGGAGTACCGGGAGCAGTTGATGCACCCGTACCACGCGGCGGAGCGCGGACTGGTCGACGACGTGATCGACCCGGCGGAGACGCGCATGCGGCTGACGGACGCGCTCGGCATGCTGCGCGCCAAGTACGTCGCGGCGCCCAGCCGCAAGCACGGGAACCAGCCGCAGTGACCGGCGACCCCGGCGGCCGGCCCGTCTTCGAGGTACGCGCGGGATCCCCGTCCGAGGCCGAACTGGCCGCGCTCACCGCGGTGCTGCTCGCCCTGGTCCGGGCGTCCGCACCCGGCGCGGCGCCCCGGACGTACGGCGTCCGGGCGCCCCGGTGGCCGGCCGAGGAGCGCCCCCACATGCCGTCGTCGGCATGGGCGGCCGCACCCCGGGGCGGTGCGCGTCCCGTGCCCTGACCGGCAGGAACGGACGACCGCCCGCCCCGCGTCCGGGCGCCCCGGTGGCCGGCCGAGGAGCGCCCCCACATGCCGTCGTCGGCATGGGCGGCCGCACCCCGAGGCAGTGCGCGTCCCACGCCCTGACCGGCAGGAACGAACGAACGACCGCTCGGCCGGTGCCTGCGGTGGAGTGCTCGGCCCGTATTTCGGTTGACCGACGGGCCGAGGACCGGGCTCAATACCCCCCATGGCCGACATCCAGGGCACGTACGACGAACTGTTCTCCGCGGTACCCAACAAGTTGGCAGCGCTGCTGGACGAGGGGGACGTCGGCGGGTCCGCGGCCGTCTTCGTGGACGGTGAGCCGGTGGTGGACGTCTGGGGCGGCTTCGCCGACGCCGGCCGGACGGCCCCCTGGGAGCGGGACACGATCACCAACGTCTTCTCCACCACCAAGACGATGACGGCACTGTGCGCGCTGATCCTCGCCGACCGCGGCGAGCTCGACCTGGACGCCCCGGTCGCCCGGTACTGGCCGGAGTTCGCCGCCGCCGGCAAGGAGAAGGTGCTGGTACGGCACCTGCTGTCGCACACCGCCGGCCTGCCGCACTGGGAGGGCACGGTCGAGGAGCTCCACGACTGGCCGGCCGCCACGGCACGGCTCGCCGCCCAGCCGCCGCTCTGGGAACCCGGCACCGCGGCCGGCTACCACTCGCTCACCCAGGGCTTCCTGGTCGGCGAGGTCCTGCGCCGCATCACCGGCCTGACCGTGGGCGAGTTCCTGGTCCGGAACGTGACGGGCCCCCTCGGCGCCGACTTCCACATCGGACTCGCCGCCGAGCACGACCACCGGGTCGCCCGCACGCTCCCGCCGCCCGGCCGCGACGAGGACTACACCGCGGGCGCCGCCGACCCC
>NZ_RSAJ01000330.1 GCF_003933965.1 Streptomyces sp. RP5T | reverse complement strand
CAACCGTCACGCTGCCAAGCGAGCACCGCGGCGCCAGATGGCGCGGGTGTTCAAAGTGTCGCTGATGTTGGCCACCGGGTCTCCGTCGACCAGCAGGAGATCGGCGCGGAGTCCCTCGGCGATGCGGCCGCGGTCGCTGAGGCGGAAGCGGCGGGCCGTGGTCGCGGTGGCCGCGCGCAGGGCACGGGCGGGCGTGAGGCCGGCCGCCACGAGGTACTGCAGTTCGTGGTGCAGGCTGGCCCCGTGCGCCAGGCCCCCGAAGAAGGTCTCAGGCATGGAGGCGTCGGTGCCGGCCAGCACGTCGACGCCGACGGCGTCCAGAGCACGCACCGTGTCGTACACGTCGTCGAGCTTGCCCTGCGGGTAGCGGTTGTAACTGGAACGCAGAGTGCGGTCCCACTTGCTGTCGAGACGCGCGGCCACCCGGGGATCGTCGGCGAGGTCGCCGCCGGTGATGCCCATCATCGACGCGTTGAGCGCGATGCAGGGAATCACGAACATGCCCGCGTCCTTGATGAGTTCGATGATCTCGGCGGTGTGCGGCCGGTCCATGAACACGTGGGTGAGACCGTCGACGCCGGCTTCGGCGGCCATCTCGGTGGCCTCCAGGGTCAGCGCGTGGGCCACGGTCAGGGCACCGTACTTCTTGGCTTCGGCCACACCGGCGTTCACGGTCGCCTGGTCGAGCGAGGGCAGCCCGGGGTGTCCCTCCACGGTGCCGTCGTCGATCATGAACTTGATGTAGTCGGAGCCCCGGGCGAGGAGTTGGGGCACGAAGGCGGCCGCCTCCTCGGGGGTGGTGGAGTGCGGCATCAGGGGCATGACCGGCGGGAGATCCCAGTTGGGCCGGAAGCCCTCGGGCATCAGCTCGCTGGGGTGGCCGCCGGGCGGGGTGATGGCGAACCCCGAGGAGCGCACGTCGGCCAGGGTGTCGTCGTCGGTGACGGCCCCCCGGTTCTCACGGGTGTTCATGCCCTGCATCTCCAGCTCGGTCGTCACCCCGAACCGCAGGGCGAGCGCCAGGGAGCCCGGGGCGCAGTGGACGTGGGCGTCGATGAGTCCCGGCAGCAGTGTGGCGCCGCTGCCGTCGACGATCTCGCTGCCCCGAGGGACGTCGCCACCGACGCGGGCGATCCTGTCGCCGTCGATGACCACGGTCTGCACGCCCGCCGCCTTCTCCCCGTCGAAGATCTGCGCGTTGGTGATCGCGGTGAGTGCCATGGAAGTCCGCCTCGTCGTCTCGCTCGCCCGAATTTACATACCTGATGCTATGCAGTTGTCCATCGGTATGCAAATGTGCGGGCCGGGCCTAGACTCGGCCCCATGAGCAGCGCGTCCTTCTCCGAGCAGTCCTCCGACGACCTGGTGCTGGACCAGATCGGTCCCGCGCTGTCCCGTCTGCGGCGGCGCGCACCGGCGTCGGGCAAGGACCTCTCCCGCAACCTCGTGCTCAATGTGATCGCCGACGCGCCGGGCGAGACGACCGTGGGCGGTCTCGCCGCCGAGATGGGGGTCGCCCAGCCGGTGGCCAGCAGGACCGTCGCCGCCTGCATCGCGGACGGGCTGCTGCGCCGGGCGGCATCGCAGGAGGACGGTCGGCGGACCGTGCTGGAACTCACGGAACACGGCGAGGCCGAGCGCGACCGCTTCGCCGCCGAACAGCGCAGGGCGTTCGAGGCGATCACCGCCGCATGGTCGCCGGAGGAGCGGATCCAGTTCGCCCGCCTGCTGGCCCGCTACGGAGACGACGCCACCGCATGGTCCAAGAAGCAGGCCGCGCGCCGCGGTTGAACGAGCGGCGCGACGACTTCACGGCGGGCGAACCGGTGACGGCAAATCGGTGACAGCGAATCGGTGAGGGCGACCCGGTGACGGCGAATCCGTGGCACCGGCCCCTACCCCCGCGCGTACGTCTCCCGCAGCTCCACCTTCCGCACCTTGCCCGACACGGTCATCGGGAAGGCGTCGAGGATCTTCAGGCGGCTCGGAATCTTGTAGTGGGCCAGCCTGCCGTCGCAGAACGCGCGCAGTTCCTCCAGGCTCGGCGGTGCGGCCGGGTCGCGCGGGATCACGCAGGCCAGCACCTCCTCGCCGTAGCGCTCATGGGGGACCCCGACCACCTGGACGTCCGCGATCTTCGGGTGGCCGTAGAGGAACTCCTCGATCTCGCGGGGGTAGATGTTCTCGCCGCCCCGGATGATCATGTCCTTGATGCGGCCGACGATCTCGACGTACCCGTCCTCGCGCATCACCGCCAGGTCCCCGGTGTGCATCCAGCGACCGGAGTCGACGGCCTCCGCCGTCTTCTCGGGCTCGTTCCAGTAGCCGAGCATCACGCTGTAGCCGCGGGTGCACAACTCCCCCGCGGTGCCCCGGGGTTGGGTGACCCCGGTCGCCGGGTCGACGACCTTGACCTCGATGTGCGGCAGGACCCGCCCGACCGTGCCCGTGCGGTGCTCCAGGTCGTCGTCCCTGCGGGTCTGCAGGGACACCGGGGACGTCTCCGTCATGCCGTAGCAGATGGAGACCTCCGCCATGTGCATCTCCGCGACCACCCGCTTCATCACCTCCACCGGGCACGGCGAGCCCGCCATGATCCCGGTACGCAGGGAGGAGAGGTCGTAGTCCGCGAAGTCGGGGAGGTTCAACTCGGCGATGAACATGGTCGGTACGCCGTAGAGCGAGGTGCAGCGCTCCTGCTGGACGGCGCGCAGGGTGGCCGCCGGGTCGAAGGAGGGGGCCGGGATGACCACGCAGGCGCCGTGGGACGTGGCGGCCAGGTTCCCCATCACCATGCCGAAGCAGTGGTAGAACGGGACCGGGACGCACACCCTGTCCTGCTCGCTGTAGGAGATCAACTCCCCGACGAAGTAGCCGTTGTTGAGGATGTTGTGGTGGGAGAGGGTGGCCCCCTTGGGGAAGCCCGTCGTGCCCGAGGTGTACTGGATGTTGATCGGGTCGTCGCAGGACAGCTCCGGGTGCACCCCGTCCGGCACGGCCCGCCCCAGCAACTCCTCCCAGCTCGGGTCGCCGAAGTACACCATCTCCCGCAACTCCCGGCACCTGCCCCGCACTTCGTCGACCATGGCCCGGTAGTCGCTGGTCTTGTGGCTCAGCGAGGCGAACAGCAGGGAGACCCCCGCCTGGTTCAGGACGTACTCCACCTCGTGCGTGCGGTACGCCGGGTTGATGTTCACCATGATCGCGCCGATGCGGGCGGTGGCGTACTGGACCAGCACCCACTCGGGGCAGTTGACCGCCCAGATCCCCACCCGGTCCCCCACGGCCACCCCGGAGGCGAGCAGCGCGGACGCCAACCGGTCGACGTCGGCGCCGAATTGGGCGTACGTCCAGCGTCGCCCGGACGGCACGTCGACGAGTACCTCCCGGTCGGGCCACGTCGCCACCGCCCGGTCCAGGTTCGCCCCGATGGTGTCGCCGAGCAGTGCCGTCGGGCCCACTCCGTGCGTGTACGAGTTCACCGGAAGTCCTCCTCTCGGTACTCCGCGTCCGATCCCGACGCCGTGGCCTCGCGCAGCTCGATCCGCCGGATCTTGCCGGACACCGTCTTGGGCAGCTCCCCGAACTCCAGCCGCCGGATCCGCTTGTAGGGGGCCAGCGCCTCCCGGGAGTGCTCGAAGAGCACCTTGGCGGTGTCGGGGCCGGGCTCCCAGCCCTCCGCCAGCACGACGTACGCCTTCGGGACGGCGAGCCGCAGCGCGTCCGGCGCGGGCACGACGGCCGCCTCGGCCACCGCCTCGTGTTCGAGGAGCGCGCTCTCCAGTTCGAAGGGGCTGATCTTGTAGTCGGAGGCCTTGAAGACGTCGTCGCTGCGCCCGATGTAGGTCAGGTACCCGTCCTCGTCCCTCGACGCCACATCGCCGGTGCGGTAGTAGCCGCCCGCCATCGCCTCCGCCGTGCGGTCCGGGTCGCCGTGGTAGCCGGTCATCAGGCCGACCGGCCGGGCCGAGAGGTCGAGGGCGATCTCGCCCTCGGTGGCGCCCGGCGCACCGGAGACCGGGTCGAGGAGTTCGACCTTGTAGCCGGGGCTGGGGCGGCCCATGGAGCCGGTCTTGAGCACCTGCCCCGGGCTGTTGGAGACCTGCACGGCCGTCTCGGTCTGGCCGAAGCCGTCCCGGATGGTGATGCCCCAGGCCCGCCGGACCTGCTCGATGACCTCGGGATTCAGGGGCTCGCCGGCGGCGACCACCTCCCGGGGCGGCGTGCGCAACTGGGTCAGGTCGGCCTGGATGAGCATGCGCCACACGGTCGGCGGGGCGCAGAAGGTCGTGACCCCGGCCCGGTCCATCTCGGACATCAGCCGGCCCGCGTCGAACCGCGTGTAGTTGTGGATGAAGACGGTCGCCTCCGCGTTCCACGGCGCGAACAGGTTGGACCAGGCGTGCTTGGCCCAGCCGGGCGAGGAGATGTTGAGGTGCACGTCGCCGGGCCTGAGGCCGATCCAGTACATGGTCGCCAGGTGCCCGATCGGGTACGAGGTGTGCGTGTGCTCGACGAGCTTGGGGCGGGCCGTCGTCCCCGACGTGAAGTAGAGCATCAGCGGGTCGTCGGCGAGGGTCGGCCCGTCCGGCAGGAACTCCTCGGAGGCCGTGTAGGCGTCCTCGTACGGCTGCCAGCCCTCGGGTACGCCGCCGACGGCGATACGGGTGTAGTCGCCGGGCACCTCGTCGAACTTGGCGGCGTCCCCGGCCCGCACCAGGACGTGCCGCACCCGGCCGCGCTCGACGCGGTCGCGCAGGTCGGCGGGGCTGAGCAGCGGGGTCGCCGGGATGACGACGGCCCGCAGCTTCATGGCGGCCAGGGCCGTCTCCCACAGCTCGGCCTGGTTGCCCAGCATGACGAGGATCCGGTCCTCGGGCTCCACCCCGCGCTCGCGCAGCAGGTTGGCGACCCGGTTCGACCGTTCGGCCATCTCGGCGAAGGACAGCCGGACCTCGCTGCCGTCCTCCTCGACGATGTGCAGGGCGGCGCGGTCGTTGCCCTGCGCGATGACGTCGAACCAGTCGAGCGCCCAGTTGAAGTGTCGCGGGCGGGGCCAGGCGAAGCCCTCGTACGCCGTGGCGTAGTCCTCGCGGTGCTGCAGCAGGAAGTCCCGCGCCCCGCGGAAATCCTCCGTGGCCGTCATCTTGCGTCCTCCTCTTACCGGACCATTGCCGGGCGGCTCTCTGCCATCGTGTAATCCGTGATGCAGGTCTCACTACCCCCGAACGGGGGTGTGTGCCGCGGCGAAGGGACGAACAGGTGACGGTGGAGGCGTCCGGCACGGTGGAGATCCGGCGTGCCCTCGTGCGGCTGCGGCGCACCACGGGCCTGCCGGTCGCCTTCGGCGGTCTGGTGGAGTCCGGCCGCCCGCAGATGCGCATCAGCGAGCTCAGCGGCACGGCCACCACCTCCCTGCTCTCGCTCGCGGTGACCGCGGGCAACGGCCTCGGCGGCAAGACCGTCGCGCTGGCCCGCCCCTGTGCGGTCGTGGACTACTCCCGGTCCCGGCAGATCAGCCACGAGTACGACGCCGCCGTCGCCGCGGAGGGCCTGCGCTCGGTGCTGGCCGTGCCCGTGGTCGTCCGGCGCCGCGTGCGGGGCGTGCTGTACGGCGCCCTGCGCGACGCCCGGCCCCTCGGTGACCGCACGCTGACGGCGGCGGTGGACGCGGCCCGGGACGTGGAGCAGGCGCTGGTCGTGGGCGACGAGGCCCGGGACGTGCTGGTGGCGGCGCGGGCCGAGCCCGCTCCCGGGGACGCCCTCACGCGGGAGCAGGTCCGGGAGGCGCACGCGGCGCTGCGGGCGCTGGCCCCGCGGATCGGCGACCCCGCGCTGCGGGCCGAGCTGCTGGACGCCTGCGCGCTGCTGACCGCCGGTCCCGCCCCCGCGAAGGGGATCGTGCTGGCACCCCGTGAGCTGGACGTGCTGGCCTGCGTGGCGGCCGGGGCGACGAACGCCGGGGCGGCGGACAGGCTGGGCGTGCGGGCCGAGACGGTCAAGGCGTACCTGCGGTCGGCCATGCGCAAGCTCGGGGCCGGGACGCGGGGCGAGGCGGTGGTGGCCGCACGCCGGGCGGGACTGCTCCCGTGACAACCGCCGCTCCCGTACTATTCGGACAACTCATTCATTCACGGGCGCTTTGAATTTCTCCCATACGGAACCGGTTGTTGTCTCCCTCACCACATCTTCCCGTCGAATTTCGAAGCACCTTGCCTAATATTGGCCAGGACACGACACAGGGAGGGGAGCGGTGACCGTGCCACGCGACTTCCAGGAGCCTGCGAGATGCCGCCCCGACCTGGTCATCGGCCGGGACGAGCTGTTCGGCCAGGCCCGCGAGCAGCTGGCCCGCGGCGGCAGCGTGCTCCTGCACGGTCCGGCCGGAATCGGGAAGTCCACCGTCCTGCGCGCCCTGGCCACGGAATACGGCGAGACGGCCCACACCGTCCTGCGCTGCTCGGCCACCGAGTCGGAATCCCACCTCCCCTTCCTCGCCCTCGCCGACCTCTTCGGCCTGGTACTCGACGACGTCTCCGACAAGCTGCCCGCCGCCCAGCGCACCGCGCTCGAATCCGCGCTGACCGGCCGGGGCGAGTCCACCCTCCAGCGCGACGGCCTCGCGCTGCGCCTCGCGGTGCTGTCGGTACTGCGCGCCCTCGCCGCCGAGGGGCCGGTCCTGGTCGTCGCCGACGACATGCAGTGGCTGGATCCGGCCAGCCTGGAGCTGCTCGGCTTCGCCGCCCGCCGGCTCGGCGACATCCCCGTGCGGATGCTGTGCGCGGTCCGGACCGACGGCCCCGAGTACGACCGCCATCTACGCGTGTTGCCGCCGGACTCCCTCGCCGTGCGCTTCCACCCGCTCACCCGCGCCCAGACGGCCGCGCTGCTCGACCACCGCGGCTACACCGGCCTGCAGCGCTCCACCGTCCGGGACATCCACCGCACCAGCGGCGGCAACCCGTTCTACGCGCTGGAGCTCGGCCGCGCCCTGACCGAGAGCCCGGTCCCGCCCCGTCCCGGCGATCCGCTGCCGGTGCCCACCTCGCTGCGGGCCCTGGTGCTGAGCCGCCTGGAGATGCTGTCCGCCGAGGCCCGCCGCACCCTCCTGGTCGCGAGCGCGGGCGCCCGTCCCACCCCGGCCCTGCTGCACGCGGCCGGCCGCGGGGACGCCGAGGCCGAGATGGCCCAGGCTGCCGCGCTGGGTCTGCTCGCGACGGAGGCCGAGGGGCCCGCCGTACGCTTCGCGCATCCGCTGATCTCGGCCGCGCTGTACGCGGAGGCGCCCGCGCAGGAACGGCGGGACGCGCACCGGGCGCTGTCCACGGCCGCCTCCGACCCCATCGAGCGGGCCCGCCACCTGGCCCTCGCCACCAACGGCACCGACCCCGAGGTGGCCGCCCGGCTCGCCGAGGCCGCCGCCCTGGCCCGGGACCGGGGCGCCCCCTCGATGGCCGCCTCCCTCGGACTGCTGTCGGCCCGGCACACCCCGGCCGACAGCGTGCCCGCCCCCGACGTACGGCGGCTCGCGGCCGCCGAGGACGCGATCACCGCCGGTGAGCTGGACCTCGCCCGGGACATCGCCCGGGACGTGCTCACCCGGGCCACCGTGCCCGCGGACCGGGTGCGGGCCTGGATCATCGTGATCGACACCGCGGGCCACGCCATGACGGAGGTCGACGCGGTCTTCCCGCAGGCCCTGGCCGACGCGGGCGACGACCCCGAACTGCTCGCCCTGATCCGCTACCAGCTGGCCTGGCGGGCGCTGCTCGTCGAGGGCGACTTCGACCGGGCCCGCGCGGAGGCGGCCCGCTCGGCGGCGCTGGCCGAACGGGCCGGGGACCGCTACAACGAGCTGATGGCACTGGCCTTCCAGGCCCAGATCGAGACCCTGATGGGTCACCCGGACGCCCCCGCGACCATCAAGCGCGCCCTGAAGGAGCCCCAGGACCCCCGGGTGGCCTGCCACCACAACGGGGCCGGTTACTCCCGTTTCCGCTGGCTGATCATGAGCGACCAGCTGCCCGAGGCCCGCGCGACCGTCACCGCCCTGCTGCGCGAGGTGCGGCGGCGCGGGTCGGTCGAGAGCGAGGTGCACTTCCTGCGCGGGGTGGCCGAGACGGAGCTGCGCTCGGGGCACTGCGGGCGCGCGCTCGACCTGGCCCGGGAGAGCCTGATGATGGCCCGGGACACCGGGATCGGCGAGGTGGCCTCGGCCGTGCTCGCCTCCTTCGCGGAGGCCTCGGGCGGCAACGTCGACCGGGCGCTCGACCTGGCCCGCGAGGCCGTCGACCACGCCGAGGAGAACGGCGACCAGATGTACGAGTCCCGGGGCCTGACCGCCCTCGGGTACGCCCAGCTCGTCGCCGGGGACGCGCAGGGCGCGGTCCGTTCGCTGCGCCGGGTGCGCGAGCTGGAGCAGGGACTCGGCATCACGGACCCGGCCCGCGGACGCTGGCAGGGCGATCTCGCCGAGGCCCTCGTCCGCATCGGGGAGACCGGGGAGGCGCAGGACGTCATCGACGTGACGCGGGTGAACGCGCTCCGGCTCGGCCGGGAGAGCGTGCTCGCCGTGCTCGACCGGGCCGAGGCACTGGTGCGGGCGGCGCGCGGTGAACACGACGCGGCGCTGGTGCAGTTGACCTCCGTGCAGGATCGTCTCGCGAAGCTCGGCCACGGCCTGGAGGAGGCGCGCGCCGCATTCGCCCTGGCCCAGTTGCGCACCCGGCGGCCCGGTCCGACGTCGTACGACGAGGCGGCCCGGCTCTTCAGGCGCTGCCGGGCGCTGCCGTGGCTGCGTCAGGTGGAGGCGGCCGCGCTGGACCGGCCGGTGGAGCCGGAGCCCGCGCACACCCTCGCGCCGGACGGGCTGGAGAGCCTCGAAGGGCTCGCCTCGATGGAGCGTCAGGTGGCCGCGCTGGTCATGGAGGGCGCCACCAACCGGGAGATAGCCGCACGGCTGTTCATCAGCGTGAAGACGGTCGAGGCGACGCTGACGCGGGTCTACCGCAAGCTCGGCATCCGCTCCCGGGTGGACATCGTCCGGCTGGCGGCGGGCCGCAGGCCGTAGCCGAGGGACCGTCAACAACGCGCCACCCAGGGCCGACCGAGGGTTTTCCCTGCCCAACTCCCTTAGGGGGTTCCCTCATTGGGACGGGGAACTGCCGCGTTCTAGCTTGTGAACATGCCGCTCGCCCGGGCATACGGGGGTCGGTCCCGCGACCCCCGTGCTGCACCCCCCACACC
>NZ_RSAJ01000032.1 GCF_003933965.1 Streptomyces sp. RP5T | reverse complement strand
CCCCGCCTCCGGCGCCCCCGGCATCGGCGACCCCTACTTCCCGCTCCTCGGCAACGGCGGCTTCGACGCCCGCCACTACACCCTCGACGTGGCGTACAACCCGGACACCGACCGTCTGGACGGCCGTACGACACTCACCGCCCGCGCCACCCAGAACCTCGCGTCCTTCGACCTGGACCTCCAGAAGCTCCAGGTCACCCGGGTCGAAGTCGACGGCAGGCGGGCGAGGTTCACGCGCGACGGCGACGAGATCCGCATCACCCCGCGCCAGTTCCTGCGCAAGAACAGGGACTTCACCGTCGCCGTCACCTACGGCGGGGTCCCGGAACCTCTCAGCGGCCCCATCGTCTTCGGCTCCGACTACGGCTGGATGAAGACCCCCGACGGGGTCTTCGTCGCCTGCGAACCCAACGCCGCCTCCACCTGGTTCCCGTCCAGCGACCACCCCGACGACAAGGCCACCTACGACATCCGCATCAGGGCCCCGAAGGGCCTGACCGCGGTCTCCAACGGCCGGCTCGTGTCGACGTACGACAAGGGCGGCTCGACGTACACTGACTGGCGTGAGACGAAGCCGATGGCGACCTACCTCGCGACCGCCACCATCGGGAAGTTCGACGTCCGCACCGGGAGGACCCCCGGCGGCATCCCCATCTACACCGCCATCGACCCGGTGCTCGTGAACAGCAACAACGTCGACGTGTACGGCGTCACCGCCGAGGCCACGGACTACTGGTCCGAGGTCTTCGGGCCCTATCCCTTCGAGGAGACCGGCGCGATCGTCGACGACATGCCGCAGGCCGGGTTCTCGCTGGAGGTGCAGTCCAAGCCGGTCTACTCGGCGGTGCGCAACGAGACGACGATCGTGCACGAGCTGGCCCACCAGTGGTTCGGCGACTCCGTCTCCGTCGAGCGCTGGAAGGACATCTGGCTCAACGAGGGCTTCGCCACCTACGCCCAGTGGCTGTGGGCGGAGCACAAGGGCACCCGCAGCGCCCACGACTCCTTCCTCGCCGGCTACGACGCCCGCCCCGCCGACAACCCGTTCTGGCAGATCACCGTCGGCGACCCGCAGCGCGACACGATGTTCGCCTCCGCGGTCTACCAGCGCGGCGCGATGACCCTCCAGGTGCTGCGCGAGCGGATCGGCGACAGGGCGTTCTTCAGGCTGCTGCCGGCCTGGACGAAACTCCACCGCTACGGCAACGCGAACACCGCCGAATTCATCCGCCTCGCCGAGAAGACCAGCGGGCAGCAGCTGGACGACCTGTTCCGCACCTGGCTCTTCACGACGGGCAAGCCCGCCCTGCCGTAGCCCTGCGCGAGAATACGGTGTGCTCCAGCAACTGTTCACCCCCTCCGTCCAGCACACGCTCGACCTCGTCGGCATCTTCGTGTTCGCGATCTCCGGCGCGCTGCTGGCCGTCCGCAAGAACTTCGACGTCTTCGGCATCGCCGTCCTCGCCGAGGTCACCGCGCTGGGCGGAGGGCTCTTCCGGGACCTGATCATCGGGGCGGTACCGCCCGCCGCCTTCACGGACCTGGGCTACTTCCTCACCCCCCTGCTCGCCGCCCTCCTGGTCTTCTTCCTGCACCCGCACGTGGAGCGCATCCAGGCCGGCGTGAACGTCTTCGACGCGGCCGGCCTCGGCCTGTTCTGCGTCGCCGGGACGACCAAGGCGTACGAGTACGGGCTCGGCCTCACCCAGTCCGCGACCCTCGGCCTCGCCACCGCGGTCGGCGGCGGTGTGCTCCGTGACGTGCTCGCCAACGAGGTGCCGTCCCTGCTGCGCTGGGACCGCGACCTGTACGCGGTCCCAGCGATCGTCGGCGCCACCCTGGTCGCCCTGTGCATCCGCTACGACGCCCTCACGCCGTTCACCAGCGGCCTCGCGGCCCTCACCGCCTTCGTACTGCGCCTGCTCGCGATGCGGTTCCACTGGCGAGCGCCGCGGGCCTGGAACCGCCGGTCGACCGTGCGTGAGGAGTAGCGCCCGTCCGGCCGTGCAGCAGCCCCATCTCCTCGGTCAACCAGTGGAAGGCGGGGACCACCTGCGGCTTCCACAGCGCCATGTTGTGGCCGCCCGCGCTCTTCGGGATGTAGACCACGTGCACGGTCGTCGGTGCCTTCGCGACCTGTTCGAGGCCCATCGCCGCCTCGTAGCCGTCGCCCGGCTGGCCGGACTGGTAGAGCGCGATCGCGGGCGGGGTGCGGGCCTCGCGCAGCAGCAGGTAGGGGTTGTTGGCCCGGCGCAGGGCGGGGGTCTCGGCGGCCAGCGAGTTGCGTTCGCCGATCGGGTCGTTGTAGCCGGACATGCTGACCGCGGCCCGGTAGCGGTCGGGGTGCGCGACGGCGAGCTTCGTCGCGCAGTGCCCGCCGGCCGAGTACCCGGCCACCGCCCAGCCGGCCGGCCCGTACCGGGCGCGGAAGTTGTCGGTGACCATCTTCGGCACGTCCACGCTGAGCCAGGTGTCGGCGTTGACGGTGCCGGTGATGTTGGCGCACCCGGTGTCGACCCCGGCCAGCAGGTTCATGCGCGGGGCGACCAGGATGAACGGCGCCACCCTGCCGTCGCGCATCAGCGGCTGGAGCTGGGCGACCGCGTGCAGCGACCCGAACCAGGCCTTCGCCGAGCCCGGATAGCCCGACAGCAGTTCCACCACGGGGAACCTGTGGTGCCGGTAGGCGGGCTCGCGGTACTGCGGGGGCAGCCAGACGTAGACCTCGGCGTCCACTCCCGAGACCCGGCCCTTGAGCTGGGTGACCCGCACGCCGTTCATGCCGGGGCCGGAGGCGCCGGTGAAGTGCTGCCGGACCCTGGGCAACCGTTTCAGCGCGATCCCGCCGGTGCCGTCGGCGCCCAGGTTCGCGGCCTGCTGGACGTGGTCGCCGGTGCCGAGCAGGTCGGCCCAGTTGTCGTACAGGTTGTTCTGGTTGTTGACCAGCACGAAGACGAGGGCGACGGCCGTGCCCTGGGCGAACAGCACCATCACCACGCGGGCGACGGCGCGGGCGATCCGGGGTCCCCGCAGCCGCGACCACAGGGCCAGCGGCAGCACGACGGCGACGACGGACAGCACGATCAGCGTGTAGAGGAACGCGGTCCCGGTGAGGCTCATGTCCCTGTAGAGGGCCGGTTCCGGACGGCGGTTCACGGACGAGTACGGACACTTACCGAGAAATAACGCGCGTCTCACCTGGGCGGACCGGCACGGGAAAGAAGGAAAGCTACCGCTTAGTAGTTGGTTGTTGTACCGTTCAGGCATGCCAGAAGCAGCCTCCGCCACGCGGGCCACGATCGGCGACAGCGAGTTCGACCGGGACACCGCGGTCACCCGCCGCGCGCCCGGCGTCTACGACATCGACCTCTCCGCGGGCTGGACGATCATCAGCGCCGTCAACGGCGGCTACCTCCTGGCCGTCCTGGGCCGCGCCCTCGCGGACGCCCTGCCGCACGCCGACCCGTTCACCATCTCCGCGCACTACCTGACCGCGTCCCAGCCCGGACCCGCGGTGATCCGCACGGACGTGGTCCGCACCGGCCGCACCCTCTCCACCGGCCAGGCCTCGCTCTTCCAGTACGACGACCGGGGCGAGGAGATCGAACGCATCCGCGTCCTCGCCTCGTACGGCGACCTGGGCGCCCTTCCCGACGACGTCCGTACGACGGCGAAGCCGCCCGTGTTCCCGCCGATGGACCAGTGCTTCGGTCCCGAGGACGGCCCGGCCCCGGTCGACGGCAGCTCCGCCATCACCGAGCGGCTGATGCTCAAGCTGGACCCCTCGACGCTGGGCTGGGCGCTCGGCGCGCCGTCCGGCAAGGGCGAGATGCGGTCCTGGTTCGGGCTCGCCGACGGCCGCGACGCCGACCCCCTCTCGCTGCTCCTCGCCGTGGACGCGCTCCCGCCCACGGCCTTCGAGATCGGCCTCAAGGGCTGGGTCCCGACGGTCGAGCTCACCGTGCACGTGCGGTGCCGCCCGGCCCCGGGCCCCCTGCGCGTCTCCATCACCACCCGCAACCTCGCCGGCGGCTTCCTGGAGGAGGACGCCGAGGTCTGGGACACCGAGGACCGGCTGGTCGCCCAGTCGAGGCAGCTGGCAAGGGTGCGGCTGGGCTGAGTTGCCGGAGGGCTTTGGCCGCGCTTTGCCTCCCGCACAGGCGGCGGACAGGCCGGGCCCAAGGAAGGCTCAGGAGGTGTTGCGAGAGTCCCGGCCTCAGGACTTCCTCACCCTCCCTGGAGCTGTCTCTCATGAAGCGTGTGCGTCTCCTCCCCGCCGTGGCCCTGCTGGCGCTCTCGCCCCTCGCCCTGGCGGCCTGCGGCTCGGGCGACTCCTCGTCGACCTCCGGCAGCGGCGACCCGGGCGGGCAGAACTGTCAGGCCCCCACCGGTGACGCGTCCGGCATGCCCGGCGGGGCCCCCTCGGGTGCCCCCACCGGCAACCCGAGCGCGCGGCCGTCGGGCGCGCCCAGCGGCAACCCGTCCGGAAACCCGTCAGGCATGCCGAGCGGCGGTCCCGGCGGTGGTCAGGGCGGCCCCGGCGGCGGGATGGGCGGCTGCGGTGGCCCCGGTGACGGCGCGGCCCCGAGCGGAGCGCCCAGCGGGGCCCCGAGCGCGGCGGCGACGAAGAGCTGACCCGCGCAGGACGCCGTACGGCAGGGGCGGCACTCCCGGTGAACGGGGGTGCCGCCCCTGTGCGTTGCCCCTGCCGTACGAGGCTCTAATCCAGCCAGTGCTCGCGGCCGATGCTGATCAGCCGCAGCTGGCGCTCCGCCACCTGGCAGACCCGCTCCCGTTCCTCCGGGGGCGCCTCCAGGGCCTCCAGGAAGAGCGAGGCCGTGATGAGCATCTGGTCGACGTAGAGGTTGGCCAGCATCAGCAGGTCGTCGTCGCTCCAGCCGCCGGACACCGGGTCCTTGGCGAGCTCGTCCTTCACCTCCTGCCCGAAGCGGGCCAGTTGGTCCCGGATGGCCTCGCGGACCGGCTGGACCCCGCCATGTCGTTCCCGGGCGATGAAGCGGACGTGTGCGGGGTACGCGTTGACATGACCGGCGATCAACTCGATGGCGCGCTGGATGCGTTGACCGTGGTCGTCGGCCGTGGACACCGTCGTCCGGATCATCGGGTGCAGGCTGCCCAACGCCTCCTCGACCAGGGCCACACCGAGATCCGCGGTGGAGCGGAAGTGCCGGTAGAAGGCGGTCGGCGCGACGCCGACGGCACGCGTGACCTCGCGCAGGCCCAGGCTGCTGAGGCTCTGCTCCTCCAGCAGGGCCAACGCCGCGTCCAGGAGGGCCTGTCGGGTCTTCTGCTTCTGTGCCTGCCGAATACCGAGGGTGTGACTCATGTCATCCAGTTAACAACTGTTCTCTGTAATTGGAAAGCCGTGGGGCACGCTAGACTCTGGAGTCAGTGAACAACTGTAACCACAACTGTTCACCCAAACGTAACGACCCACACAGCGACAGCCGAATCGGAGGGGGATCCGTCCCATGCTGTTCCTCGTCGCCGCACTCATGCTGCTCGGCGTCGTCCTGGGCACCGTCGCCCACGCGCCGTTCACCTTCACCGCCGTCACCGCCGTCGTGATCGCCGCCTGGCTGGGCATCTTCGCGCTCCGCGAGCGCCACGCCCGCCGCCGCACGCCGTCCCACTGACCCACGCCCCCCCGTCCCCAGGAGCACTGATCACCATGCAGCTCACCGCGCAGGCCACCCAGCGAACCGGCGCCCGTGACGCCGACGGCATGGCCGTGGCCTCCTTCATCCTCGGCCTCGTCGGCCTGCTCGTCCTCAACGTCTTCCTCGGCCCGATCGCCATCGTGCTGGCCTCGGTGGCCCTGTGGCGCGGCACCGCCCGCCGCGGCCGCGCCTACCTGGGCCTCGGCCTCGGCGTGGCCGACCTGCTGGTCCTGGTGGCCTTCATGCAGCTGGACAGCACGCCGTCCTGGAGTTTCTGAGGGCGCCCGCCGCGGCCGGTCCTGGCCTGAGGTCGCCCGTCCGCGACCCGTAGAATCGGCGTCACCATGGCATACCTCGACCACGCCGCGACCACCCCGATGCTTCCCGAGGCGGTCGAGGCACTCACCGCGCACCTCGGCGCCACCGGCAACGCCTCCTCCCTGCACGCCTCCGGCCGCGCGGCCCGCCGTACGGTCGAGGAATCCCGCGAGACCCTCGCGGAGGCGCTCGGCGCCCGGCCCAGCGAGATCGTCTTCACCTCCGGCGGCACGGAGGCTGACAACCTCGCCGTAAAGGGCCTGTACTGGTCCCGGCGCGACGCGGACCCCGCAAGGACCCGGGTCCTCGCCAGCCCCGTCGAGCACCACGCCGTCCTCGACGCCGTCCACTGGCTCGGCGAACACGAGGGCGCCACCGTCGAGTACCTCCCCGTCGACACATACGGCCGGGTCCACCCCGACGCCCTGCGCGAGGCCATCGCCCGACGCCCCGAGGACGTCGCCCTGGCCACGGTCATGTGGGCCAACAACGAGATCGGCACCATCCTGCCGGTCCGCGAACTAGCCGACGTAGCCGCCGAGTTCGGCGTCCCGATGCACGCCGACGCGGTGCAGGCCTTCGGCCAGGTACCCGTCGACTTCGCCGCCTCCGGCCTCGCCGCCATGACGGTCTCGGGCCACAAGATCGGCGGCCCGTACGGCATCGGCGCGCTCGTCCTCGGCCGTGAGTGGACCCCCGTCCCCGTCCTGCACGGCGGCGGCCAGGAGCGCCACGTCCGCTCCGGCACCCTCGACGTCCCCGCCATCGCCTCCTTCGCGGTGGCCGGCCGCCTCGCCGCCGAACAGCGCGCGTGGTTCGCCACGGAGATCGGCACCCTGCGCGACGCCCTGGTCGAGGCGGTCCGCACGGCGGTCCCGGACGCCATCCTCGGCGGCGACCCGGCACCGGGCGGCCGCCTTCCGGCCAACGCCCACTTCACCTTCCCCGGCTGCGAGGGCGACTCCCTGCTCCTGCTCCTGGACGCGCAGGGCATCGAGTGCTCCACCGGCTCCGCCTGCACCGCGGGCGTCGCCCAGCCCAGCCACGTCCTGCTGGCCACCGGCACCGACCCCGAACTGGCCCGCGGCACCCTGCGCTTCTCCCTCGGCCACACCTCCACCGAGGCGGACGTCGAGGCGGTCGCCAAGGCCATCGGCCCGGTGGTGGAACGGGCCCGCGCGGCGGGACTGACGTAGCGCTCCCCCCGCAGGACACCTACGCGGACGCGCTCCGCGCCTGCCGCACCAGCTCCATGTACCGGTCCCAGTCCCAGTGTTCGCCCGGGTCGGTGTGGTCGGTCCCCGGCACCTCCACATGGCCGATGACGTGCTCGCGGTCGACGGGTATGCCGTAGCGCGCGCATATCCGGGCCGTGAGCCGGGCCGAGGCCGCGTACATCGCGTCCGTGAAGTCCTCGGGCCGGTCGACGAATCCCTCGTGCTCGATGCCCACACTGCGTTCGTTGTAGGAGCGGTTGCCCGCGTGGAACGCCACGTCCAGCTCGCGGATCATCTGTGTGATGTGCCCGTCCTTGCGGACGACGTAGTGCGCGGCCGCCCCGTGCCCCGGGTCCTGGAACACCTTCAGCGCACTGGCGAAACTGCCCTGGGTGACATGGATGACCACCATGTCTATGCCGTAGTCGTCGGGCCGGTCCGCGCGCCGCCAGTTGGCGTCGGAGGCCGCCACCCACTGCGCGCCGCCGAAGTCGACCGCGCCCTCGACCCGCGGCTTCTCCACCCCCGGCGCCCGCCACCACAGCCGCGCCAGCTCGTCACGGGCCAGCACGGCGGAGCCCACCGCGGCCGCCGTCCCGCCGATGAGCAGGGCCCGGCGGCCGATGCGCCGGTCGGTGTCCCTGGAACCCTCTGTCGCCCCCATGTGATCGTCAACGGATACCCGGCGGCCCCGGTTCCCGCGTCCCCGTACTCTTGAAGGGTTATGACTGACACCACGCAGCGCCCCCTTCGCGTTCTCGCCGCCATGTCCGGAGGAGTGGACTCCGCCGTCGCCGCCGCCCGTGCCGCCGAAGCCGGCCACGACGTTACCGGCGTCCACCTCGCGCTCTCCGCGAACCCGCAATCGTTCCGCACGGGCGCGCGTGGCTGTTGCACGATCGAGGACTCCCGCGACGCCCGCCGCGCCGCCGACGTGATCGGCATCCCGTTCTACGTCTGGGACCTCGCCGACCGCTTCCGCGAGGACGTCGTCGAGGACTTCGTCGCCGAGTACGAGGCCGGCCGCACCCCCAACCCCTGCCTGCGCTGCAACGAGAAGATCAAGTTCGCCGCGCTCCTCGACAAGGCGCTCGCGCTGGGCTTCGACGCGGTGTGCACCGGCCACTACGCGAAGGTGGTCACCCTCGCCGACGGCTCCCGCGAGCTGCACCGCGCCTCCGACATGGCCAAGGACCAGTCGTACGTCCTCGGCGTGCTGGACGAGAAGCAGCTGGCGCACGCCCTGTTCCCGCTCGGCGACACCGTCACCACCAAGGACGAGATCCGCGCCGAGGCCGAGCGGCGGGGCCTCGCGGTCGCCAAGAAGCCCGACTCGCACGACATCTGCTTCATCGCCGACGGCGACACCCAGGGCTTCCTCGCCTCCCGCCTCGGCAGGGCGGAGGGCGACATCGTCGACGAGTCGGGCGCCAAGGTCGGCACCCACGAGGGCGCCTACGGCTTCACCATCGGCCAGCGCAAGGGTCTGCGCATCGGCACCCCGGCCGCCGACGGCAAGCCGCGCTACGTCCTCGACATCTCGCCGGTGAACAACACGGTCACGGTCGGCCCGGCGGCCGCCCTGGACGTGACCGCCCTGAGCGCGATCAGGCCCCGCTGGTGCGGCACGGCCCCGGCCGGCCCCGGCACCTACACCGCCCAGCTCCGCGCCCACGGCGGCGAGACCGAGGTCACCGCCGAGCTGGTGGACGGGGAGCTGCGGGTGTCCTTCGCCGAGCCGGTGCGCGGGGTGGCCCCCGGCCAGGCGATCGTGCTGTACGACGACACGCGCGTGGTGGGTTCGGCGACGATCGCGACCACGGTCCGGGCGGCGGCGGGCGTGGCCTGAGGGACGGTCCCTGGACGCGAGCAGCGTCCGAGCGTGACGTCCTGAGCACGCGTGCGTGTGCGGCCGAACACCGGGGGCGTGGCCGGACGCCCGCGTGCCACGTCACGTCCACGGCCCGCGTGTCCCCGGTGGCCGTCGAGCCGCAGGCGCGAACCCCCGGGTCCGCGCGCCCGCGGCCCTCACTCCGCGAGGAACTCCGCCAGGACCGGCGCCAGGGCCGTCGGGTCCACCATGTGGGTCTGGCCCTCCAGGACGCGGTACGAGCCCTCCGGGACCGCCTCCGCGACCGCCCTGGTGCCCTCACGCATCCACGCCGGGCTCGCGCCGCCCGCCACCGCCAGCACCGGGACCGTGACCGACGCCAGCCGGTCGCGGGGGACCAGACCGCCGGCCATGACCGCGTTGTCGTAGGCGAGCGTCGGGGCGACCGCCTCCATGCCGGACCACATGGGGGACTGGCGGGCGCCCTGGATCGTCTGCTCGCCCATGCCGGTGAGGCGCAGGAACAGCTCCACCGCGTCCCCGCGCCGGCCCTCGTCGAGCGCGGCCGTCAACTGCTCGGTGTACTCGGCGTTCTGCTCCGCGCCGCCCTCCAGGAAATCCGCGTACGGCGTCTCGTACACGGCGGCCCGGCGCACCGGCAGCCCGCTCGCCGCCGCCTCCAGGACCAGCGCGCCGCCGGAGGAGATCCCGCACAGGCTCGCCTCGCCGCCCGCGGTCTCGATGAGCGCGGCGAGGTCCTCCACCTCACGGGCCACCGCGTAGGGGGCCGTGTCGCCGCTCGCGCCGCGGCCCCGGCGGTCGTACACGAGGACGTCGAACCGCTCGGACAGCGGCACGGCCAGGGGCGCGACCGTGCCGCCCGTGGACATCGCGCCGCTGACGAGGATGACCGCCGGGCCCTGCCCGGTGCGTGCGTACGCGATCGGTGTGCCGTCGCGCGAGAGGGTCTTCTTGTCCATGCCTGAGGAGACTGCCGCACCCGGCACGAGTCATCGGTCAGGACACGTCGACCTCGTAGAAACAGAGGTGGTCCTTGATCTCGGCGACGGCGGGCTTGGGCTCGGGATACGACCACACCAGGTCGGGCGCGTCCGGCAGCGACCAGTAGGACGCGGTTCCCTTGAACGGGCAGTAGGTGTGGGTGTCGGAGGGGGCCAGCAGGTCGAGTCGTACGTCCTCGGCGGGGAGGTAGAAGCGCGGGGGACAGCCCGTCTCCCTGAGGACCAGGGGGCGTGAACTCTCCGCGAGGACCTGGTCGCCGTGCACCACGCGCACGTGCTGGTCGGCTTGCTCGATGGTGATCGTGTGTCCTTCGGCCATACCGGAGAAGCGCTCGCCGGCCCCCGGTTCTTCCCGCGTACGGTGACCTCATGCGAATCTGCGTCTTCCTCTCCGCCGCCGACCTCGACGACCGTTACACGCGCCCCGCGCGGGAGTTCGCGAAGCTGCTGGGCAAGGGCGGGCACACCCTGGTGTGGGGCGGTTCGGACGTGGGCCTGATGAAGGTCGTCGCGGACGGCGTGCACGAGGCGGGCGGCCGGCTCGTCGGGGTCTCCGTGGAGTTCCTGTCCGCGAAGGTCCGTCCGGGCGTCGACGAAATGGTGATCACCAAGGATCTCGCCGAGCGCAAGAGGCTGCTCCTGGAGAAGGCCGACGCGGTGGTGATCATGGTGGGGGGCACGGGCACCCTCGACGAGGCGACCGAGATCCTGGAGCTGAAGAAGCACGGGCACACCGAGAAGCCGGTCGTCCTGCTCAACACGGCGGGCTTCTACGACGGGCTGAAGCAGCAGTTCCGGCGCATGGAGGACGAAGGCTTCCTGCCCCGCCCGCTCACCGACCTGGTGTTCTTCGCGGAGGACCCGGTGGGGGCGCTCGCGTACCTGGAGGAGTCGCTCGGCACGCCGTGACGGCCTGGTGCGAGCATGGCGGCATGGCTACACATGTGATCACCGGAGCGGGCTCCGGCATCGGCGCGGCGGTGGCCCGTCGGCTGCACGCGCGCGGGGACGAACTCGTGCTGCACGCGCGTGACGCGGGCCGTGCGAAGGAGCTCGCGGCCGAGTTCCCCGGGGCGCGGACCCTGGTCGGGGACCTGGCCGACCCCGACAAGCTGAGCTGGGCCTTCTCGCACCAGTCGCTGCCGGACCGGGTGGACTCGCTGCTGCACGTCGCGGGCGTGGTCGACCTCGGCCCGGTCGGCGACCTGACCCCGAAGACCTGGCGCCACCAGCTGAACGTCAACCTGATCGCCCCGGCCGAGCTGACCCGCCACTTCCTGCCCCAACTGCGGGCGGCCCGGGGCCATGTGGTGTTCGTGAACTCGGGCGCGGGCCTCAACGCGTACGCCGACTGGTCCGCCTACGCGGCCTCCAAGCACGGCCTGAAGGCCCTCGCGGACTCCCTGCGCCACGAGGAGCACGGCAACGGCGTCCGCGTCACCTCGGTCTACCCCGGCCGCACCGCCAGCCCCATGCAGGCGAAGGTCCACCAGCAGGAGGGCAAGGAGTACGACGCCTCGCGCTGGATCGACCCCGAGTCGGTCGCCACGGCGATCCTGACGGCGATCGACCTCCCGCGCGACGCGGAGATCAACGACCTGACGGTCCGCCCGGGCCGCTGACGCGTCCTGGTCGCCGGGCGGGGGCGCGAACCTCCCGCGGTCACCTACGTAGGCTTCACACGTGACCGCAGACATCCGCTTCGCCCCCGCCACCGGCATCGGCTCCCTCCCCGGCGGCGACGCCCGTGAGGCCGCCAGGACCGCCACCGGCTCCTTCGAGGACTTCCCCTTCCTGCCCGAACTGCCCGCCCGCGGCCCCGGCGCCGACATGATCGGCCGGACCGCCGGCATGCTCGTCGAGCTGTACGCGCGCGTGGAGCCCAGCGGTTGGCGGATCGGGGACCGGCCGGGCCGCGACACCAAGCGGGCCCGGTCCTGGCTGGGGGAGGACCTCGACGCGCTGGAGGAGTTCACCCAGGGGTACGAGGGGCAGCTGAAGGTGCAGGCCGTCGGGCCCTGGACGCTCGCCGCCGCACTGGAGCTGCGCAACGGCGAGGTGGCCCTGTCCGACCCCGGCGCGTGCCGGGACCTGGCCGCCTCGCTCGCCGAGGGGCTGCGGCTGCACCTGGAGGAGGTCCGCAAGCGTGTCCCCGGCGCGCGGATCGTGCTGCAGCTCGACGAGCCCTCCCTCATCGCCGTCCTGCGGGGACACGTGAGGTCCGCCAGCGGATACCGGACCCACCGGGCCGTGGACCGGCAGGTCGTCGAGGCCGGCCTGCGCGATGTCGTCGGGGTTCACGCGGACGGGCCCGTCGTGGTCCACTCGTGCGCGCCGGACGTCCCCTTCGCCCTGCTGCGGAGGGCGGGCGCGGCGGCGGTCTCCTTCGACTTCTCGCTCCTCACCGAGCGTGACGACGACGCGATCGGCGAGGCGGTGGAAGGGGGCACGAGGCTGTTCGCCGGTGTCGTGCCGGGCACGGACACGGCATTGTCAGACCCTGCCGGTAGCGTCATGGGTGTCAGGACGCTGTGGCGCAGGCTGGGGCTGCATCCGGGACTTCTCGCGGAGGCGGTCACGCTGACTCCGTCGTGCGGACTCGCCGGGGCCTCCCCCGAGTACGCGCGCAGGGCGCTCGCCCACTGCGTCCAGGCGGCGAGATCCCTCGCGGACAACCCAGAGTAACGGGAGGACAACACGGTGGCCGGCGACAGGCAAGCGGAGACGACGGTGCCCTCGGAGGCACGGGAGAAGCACGCGCAGCTCGCTGAGCAGATCGAGGAGCACCGCTTCCGGTACTACGTGAACGACGCGCCGGTCATCAGCGACGCCGACTTCGACAGGCTCCTGCGCTCCCTGGAGGCGCTGGAGGAGGAGTACCCCGAGCTGCGCACCCCCGACTCGCCGACCCAGAAGGTCGCGGGGGCGTACGAGACCGAGTTCACGTCCGTCCAGCACCGCTCCCGCATGCTCTCCCTGGACAACGCGTTCAGCGACGAGGAGCTGGCGGCCTGGGCGGAGCGGGTGGCCAAGGACGTCGGCACCACCGACTACCACCTGCTGTGCGAGCTGAAGGTCGACGGCCTCGCCGTCAACCTCACCTACGAGCACGGCCGCCTCACCCGCGCGGCGACCCGCGGCGACGGCCGCACCGGCGAGGACATCACGCCCAACGTCCGCACCATCACCGACATCCCCGACCGCCTCACCGGGGACAGGGTGCCCGACCTCGTGGAGATCCGCGGCGAGGTCTACTTCCCGATGGAGAAGTTCGAGGAGCTCAACGCCCGTCTGGTCGAGGCCGGTGACAAGCCCTTCGCCAACCCGCGCAACGCGGCGGCCGGTTCACTGCGCCAGAAGGACCCCCGCGTCACCGCCACCCGCCCCCTGCACATGGTCGTGCACGGCATCGGCGCCCTGGAGGGCTTCGAGGGCATGACCCGCCTCTCCCAGGGCTACGACCTCCTCAAGTCCTGGGGCCTGCCCACCGCCAAGTACAACAAGGTGGTCGACGGCCTCGACGGAGTGCGGGAGTTCATCGCCTATTTCGGCGAGAACCGCCACTCCGTGGAGCACGAGATCGACGGTGCGGTCGTCAAGCTCGACGAGATCCCCCTCCAGGGCCGGCTCGGCTCCACCTCCCGCGCCCCGCGCTGGGCGATCGCGTACAAGTACGCGCCCGAGGAGGTCAACACCAAGCTCGTCAACATCCGCGTGGGTGTGGGCCGTACCGGCCGCGTCACGCCGTACGCCCAGGTGGAGCCCGTGACGGTGGCCGGCTCCGAGGTCGAGTTCGCCACCCTGCACAACCAGGACGTCGTCAAGCTGAAGGGCGTCCTCATCGGCGACACCGTGGTGCTGCGCAAGGCCGGTGACGTCATCCCCGAGATCCTCGGCCCGGTGGTCGACCTGCGCGACGGCAGCGAGCGCGAGTTCGTGATGCCGAGCGAGTGCCCCGAGTGCGGTACGGCCCTGCGGCCCATGAAGGAGGGCGACGTCGACCTGCGCTGCCCCAACGCCCGCACCTGCCCCGCCCAGCTGCGCGAGCGCCTGTTCTATCTCGCGGGCCGCAAGGCGCTGGACATCGAGCACTTCGGGTACGTGGCCGCCGCGGCCCTCACCCGGCCGCTGGAGCCGGCGCAGCCCCCGCTGGCGGACGAGGGTGACCTGTTCGACCTCACCATCGAGCAGCTGCTGCCCATCAAGGCGTACGTCCTCGACCAGGACAGCGGTCTGCCCAAGCGCGACCCGAAGACCGGTGAGGAGAAGGTCGCCACCGTCTTCGCCAACCAGCAGGGCGAGCCGAAGAAGAACGCGGTGGCCATGCTGGAGAACATCGCGGCAGCCAAGGAGCGCCCGCTCGCCCGGGTCCTGACCGGGCTGTCGATCCGCCATGTCGGCCCGGTCGCCGCCGAGGCGCTGGCCCGCAACTTCCGTTCCATCGACCGTATCGAGCAGGCGAGCGAGGAGGAGCTGGCGAACACCGACGGCGTCGGCTCCATCATCGCGAGGTCCCTCAAGGAGTGGTTCGCGGAGGAGTGGCACCAGGAGATCCTGCGCAAGTGGAAGGCCGCGGGCGTGCGCATGGAGGAGGAGGGCTCCGGCGAGGACGAGGGGCCGCGTCCCCTGGAAGGGCTCACCGTCGTCGTCACCGGCACCCTGGAGCGCTTCACCCGGGACGGGGCCAAGGAGGCCCTGCAGTCCAGAGGGGCGAAAGTGACCGGTTCGGTTTCGAAGAAGACGTCTTTCGTTGTCGTGGGTGACAATCCGGGCTCCAAGTACGACAAGGCGATGCAACTCAAGGTGCCCGTTCTGAACGAGGACGGCTTCGACGTCCTGTTGGAACAGGGCCCCGAAGCGGCCTCCGATGTGGCACTTCCCACCGAGGAGTAGCCGACGGCCACGGTTGAAGGCCACCCGATCGGCGCATACCAGATGCATACGGGTGGCCGGGGCGCATTCGGGCAACCGTCGACGACCGCTGCCCGTGGAAGCCTTCTGCGGCCTACTGTTGAGATGTGCGCCTGCCGTGCCCAGCTGCGGCCGGGGCATTCCCTTGCTCCGGTTGAGCAAGGGGAAGGGTTTTCCAACGCGGCGCCGTCGAGGGTCTTGTCGGGCGAAGAAGCCGCGTGGCGTGGGCACCGCCGGTTGTGAGAGGGACGGGAATGGAACCGACCGAGAGCGCCGCCCCGGACTCACGGCTGCGCCGGCTCACCGGCGCGTGGCGCACGAGCCGGTGGGCCGGGCGGCCTTCGGAGCATCCGGGCACCCAGGGCCGTGCCGCCGGACAGTACACCGCGGCCGGTGGCGGCGGTGCCGCGCAGCTCACCGCCGAGCGCGCCGCCGGCGTACCGGACTCCGAGCCCGACCGCCATCCGTCCTGGCCCGCACTGCCGACGGCCATCGTCTCGGCGGCCGGATTCGTGCTGGGGGCGGGCTTCTACCGGGCGTTCACCGACGGCCACGCGCTCTTCCCGTCCGGCACCGTCGGCTGGTCGCTGGCGGTACTGACCGGCGTCATCGTCGGCCATCTGGTCGCCCTCGGCCGGGCCCGCTGGTGGGGCGGCACCGGCTCGGGCGCCGCCCTGACCCTCGCCGTCCTGCTGCTGTACGGCTGGGTGCCCGCCGGCATGGTCAGCCTCACCGTCGTGCTGCTGGTCGGCATAGCCCGGCGCCACCGCTGGCGGCAGGGCATCCTGCACGGCGCGGTGGACATCCTCGGCATAGCAGTCGGCGCCCTGGTCCTCGCCGTGTTCGGCCAGTCGCCGTCCGTCGAGACCCCCTGGAACCCCGACACCTGGACCTTCTACACCGGCCCCGAGGTGATCACGGTCGCCGTGGGCTATCTCGCGGTCACCCGGGCCCTGAGCTGGTACCTGCACTCCTCCCGCCACGCCGGTGTGGCGACCGTGGCCCGCACCGCCCTGGTCAGACAGGGTCTGGTCGCGGTCGCGCTGCTCGGCATCGCCCCCCTGGTCTGCGTCGTCGCCGCCGCCAAGCCGGTGCTGCTCCCGCTGTTCGCGATCCCGCTCATCGCGCTCGACTCCACCCTGTGGATGGCCCGCGCCCGCGCCGAGGAACAACTGCGCGACCCGCTGACCGGACTGCCCAACCGGCAGTGGCTCCTGGAGCGCATCTGGTCCGCCCTGGACGACGCCGAGCGCATCGGCGCCCGGTCCGCCCTCATGCTCATCGACCTCGACCGCTTCCGCTCGGTCAACGACACCCTGGGCCACCTCGCCGGTGACCGGCTGCTCCTGCAGATCGCCGACCGGCTGCGGATCGCACTGCCGCGCGGAGCGGAGGCGGCACGGCTCGGCGGCGACGAGTTCGCCGTCTTACTGCCGGTCGCCGACTCCACGACCTCCGCGACCCGGGTCGCCCGCAACCTGGTCGCCGCCCTCAGCTCCCCGCTCGACCTCGACGGACTCACCCTCGTCCTGGAGGCCAGCGCCGGGGTCGCCGTCTTCCCCGACCACGCCCTGGACGCCGAGGGGCTGCTGCGGCGGGCGGACGTGGCGATGTACCAGGCCAAGCGGGACCGCACGGGCGTGGAGGTCTACGAGTCCAAGCGGGACTCCAACACCCCCGACCGCCTCGGCCTGCTGGGCGATCTGCGCCGGGCCCTGGACGCGCACGAGGTGCAGCTGCACTACCAGCCCAAGGTGCGCTTCGACGGACAGGTCGCCGGCCTGGAGGCCCTGGTGCGCTGGGTGCACCCGGAGCGCGGGAAGGTGCCGCCGGACGAGTTCATCGCGATCGCCGAGTCGTCCGGGCTGATGCCCCACCTCACCGAGTACGTCCTCGACACGGCCCTCGCCCAGGTCGCCGAATGGCGGGCCCAGGGCCTGTTCGTCCCGGTGGCGGTCAACGTCTCCCCGCGTGACGTGCACACCCCGGGCTTCGCCGGCTCGGTCGCCGCCCGCCTCGCCCGGCACGGCGTCCCCGCGGGCGCGCTCCAGCTGGAGATCACCGAGCACGTCCTGCTGGAGGACCCCTCGCGGGCCGGCGACACCCTCGCCGCGCTGACCGGACACGGCGTCAAGATGTCCCTCGACGACTTCGGCACCGGCTACTCCTCCCTGGTCCACCTGCGCAGCCTGCCCGTCAGCGAACTGAAGATCGACCGCTCCTTCGTGGCCAAGCTGGCCGTCGACACCGAGGACGCCGAGATCGTCCGCTGCACGGTCGACCTCGCGCATTCCCTGGGCCTCCTGGTCGTGGCGGAGGGCGTCGAGGACGACGAGACCTGGGAGCGGCTGCGTGACATGGGCTGCGACGCCGTACAGGGCTGGCTGGTCGCGGCGGCGATGCCGCCGGAGGAGACCACGGCGTGGCTGCTGGCCAGGGGTTCGAGGGGCTGGCAGCGGCCGAAGGCGGCGCTGCCCGCGGCGGAGTGACCCGTCCGGGCATCCTTTGGTGCGGTATGGGGGCCGCCCGTTGCCGCCGGGTACGGGAAACCGTTTAACGGCCATCAGGCCGTGACCCATAGGATTGGCCCCAAACCACACACACTCACCCACCCCAGAGGATCGCTGCATGCCTGGCATCACGCGCGAGGAGGTCGCCCACCTCGCCCGGCTGGCGCGTCTGGAGCTGAAGCCCGAAGAGCTCGAGCACTTCGCGGGACAGCTGGACGACATCATCGGCGCGGTCGCCCGCGTCAGTGAGGTCGCCGACCAAGACGTACCGCCGACCTCGCACCCGCTCCCGCTGACGAACGTCATGCGGGCGGACGAGGTCCGTCCGTCGCTCACCCCCGAGCAGGCGCTCTCCGGCGCCCCGGCCCAGGAGCAGCAGCGTTTCAAGGTGCCGCAGATCCTGGGGGAGGACTAACCGCCATGACGGACCACGTCAACATCATCAAGCTGACGGCCGCCGAGACCGCCGAGAAGATCGCCTCCGGCGAGCTCACCGCGGTCCAGGTCACCGAGGCACACCTCGCCCGCATCGACGCCGTCGACGAGAAGGTGCACGCCTTCCTGCACGTCGACCGTGAGGGCGCGCTGGCTCAGGCCCGCGCCGTCGACGAGAAGCGCGAGCGGGGCGAGAAGCTCGGCCCGCTCGCCGGTGTGCCCCTCGCGCTGAAGGACATCTTCACCACCGAGGGCATCCCGACGACCGTCGGTTCCAAGATCCTCGAAGGCTGGATCCCGCCGTACGACGCGACCCTCACCAAGCGGCTGAAGGCCGCCGACGTCGTGATCCTCGGCAAGACCAACATGGACGAGTTCGCCATGGGGTCGTCGACGGAGAACAGCGCCTACGGCCCGACCGGCAACCCCTGGGACCTCACCCGGATCCCCGGCGGCTCCGGCGGCGGCTCCTCCGCCGCGCTGGCCGCGCACATGGCGCCGCTGGCCATCGGCACCGACACCGGCGGCTCCATCCGCCAGCCGGCCGCCGTCACCGGCACGGTCGGCGTGAAGCCGACGTACGGCGCGGTCTCCCGCTACGGCATGGTGGCCTTCTCGTCCTCCCTCGACCAGGGCGGCCCCTGCGCCCGTACGGTCCTGGACGCGGCGCTCCTGCACGAGGTCATCGCCGGGCACGACCCGATGGACTCGACGTCGATCGACGCGCCCGTCCCGCCGGTCGTCGAGGCCGCGCGCAACGGCAGCGTCTCCGGCATGCGCGTCGGTGTCGTCAAGCAGTTCCGCGGCGAGGGCTACCAGGCCGGCGTCATCCAGCGCTTCGACGAGTCGGTCGCCCTCCTCAAGGAGCTGGGCGCCGAGATCGTCGAGCTGGACTGCCCGTCCTTCGACCTGGCGCTGTCCGCGTACTACCTGATCGCGCCCTCCGAGTGCTCCTCCAACCTCGCCCGCTTCGACGGCCTGCGCTACGGCCTGCGGACCGGCGACGACGGCAGCCACTCGGCCGAGGAGGTCACCTCCCTCACCCGTGAGGCGGGCTTCGGCCCCGAGGTCAAGCGCCGGATCATGCTCGGCACGTACGCCCTGTCGAGCGGGTACTACGACGCCTACTACGGCTCCGCGCAGAAGGTCCGCACGCTCATCACGCGTGACTTCGAGAAGGCCTTCGAGCAGGTCGACGTGATCGTCTCCCCGACGACCCCGACCACCGCCTTCCCGATCGGCGAGCGCGCCGACGACCCGATGGCGATGTACCTGGCCGACCTGTGCACCATCCCGACCAACCTCGCGGGCAACTCGGCCATGTCGCTGCCGTGCGGTCTCGCCCCGGAGGACAACCTCCCGGTCGGTCTGCAGATCATCGCCCCGGCCCTGAAGGACGACCGCCTCTACAAGGTCGGCGCCGCCGTCGAGGCCGCCTTCGTGGAAAGGTGGGGCCACCCGCTCCTGGAGGAGGCACCGTCGCTGTGAGCAAGCTGACCAAGGCGAAGGACTTCAAGAAGTCCAAGTCCGGCACGTACCTGTCCATCGCCACCACGGCGTTCGGCGCCATCGGTGTCGCCAAGCGGCTCAGGAAGGCGCGCGCCGAGAGCGACACGCTGGTCCTGATCGACGCCAGCGTGGCCGCCGTCGCCGTCGTCACCGGCCTCGCCGTCCTGTACCGCGAGCTGAAGCGGCTGGGCGACGACGACGTCCTGCTGGGCTGAGAGGGAAGTTACACCGTGACCACCACGACCGACCTGGTGTCGTACGAGGACGCACTCGCGTCGTACGACCCCGTCATGGGCCTTGAGGTCCATGTCGAACTCGGCACCAAGACCAAGATGTTCTGCGGCTGTTCGACCGAGCTCGGTCAGGACGCCAACACGCAGACCTGCCCCGTCTGCCTCGGCCTGCCCGGCGCGCTCCCGGTCGTCAACGCGACCGGCGTCGAGTCCGCGATCAAGATCGGTCTCGCGCTGAACTGCGAGATCGCCGAGTGGTGCCGCTTCGCCCGGAAGAACTACTTCTATCCGGACATGCCGAAGAACTTCCAGACCTCCCAGTACGACGAGCCGATCGCCTTCAACGGCTACCTCGACGTCCAGCTGGAGGACGGGGAGACCTTCCGCGTGGAGATCGAGCGCGCCCACATGGAGGAGGACACCGGCAAGTCGACCCACGTGGGCGGCGCGACGGGCCGTATCCACGGCGCCTCGCACTCGCTCCTCGACTACAACCGCGCCGGCATCCCGCTCATCGAGATCGTCACCAAGCCGATCGAGGGCGCCGGCGAGCGGGCTCCCGAGGTCGCGCGGGCGTACGTCCGTGAGCTGCGCGAGGTCATCAAGGCGCTGGGCGTCTCCGAGGCCCGCATGGAGATGGGGCAGATGCGCTGCGACGTGAACCTGTCGCTGCGCCCGCACGGCACCGAGAAGTTCGGCACCCGTTCGGAGACGAAGAACGTCAACTCGCTGCGTTCCGTGGAGCGCGCGGCCCGCTTCGAGATCCAGCGGCACGCGGCCGTCCTGAGCAGTGGCGGGACGATCATCCAGGAGACCCGGCACTTCCACGAGGACACGGGGTCCACGACCTCGGGCCGCGTGAAGGAGGAGGCCGAGGACTACCGGTACTTCCCCGAGCCGGACCTCGTGCCGGTGGCCCCCTCGCGCGAGTGGGTCGAGGAGATCCGGGCGGGGCTGCCCGAGCTGCCGCTGGTGCGCCGCAACCGGCTCGTCGCCGAGTGGGGCATCACGGCCCTCGACATGCAGGCGATCCTCAACGCCGGCGCGCTGGACCTGATCGTCGCCACCATCGACGCCGGTGCCGACGCGGCCTCCGCCCGCAAGTGGTGGATGGGTGAACTCGCCCGCAGCGCCAACGAGTCCGGCAAGGCGCTCGACGAACTGGCCATCACCCCGGCGCAGGTCGCCCGGGTCACCGAGCTGGTCACGAAGGGCGACCTGAACGACAAGCTGGCCCGTCAGGTCATCGAAGGCGTTCTCGCGGGCGAAGGCACCCCGGACGAGGTCGTCGACAAGCGCGGTCTGAAGGTCGTCTCCGACGAGGGCGCCCTCGGTGCCGCCGTCGACGAGGCCATCGCCGGCAACCCGGGCATCGCCGACAAGATCCGTTCCGGGAAGGTCGCCGCGGCCGGCGCCCTGGTCGGCGCGGTCATGAAGGCGACCCGCGGTCAGGCCGACGCGGCCCGCGTCAAGGAGTTGATCCTGGAGAAGCTGGGCGTCAGCGAAGGCTGAGCCCGAGCGCCGAGTACGGCCCCGGAGGACATGTCCTCCGGGGCCGTACGGCTACTTACGGCGTCCTACGACCCGTACGAAACCGAGCGTCCGGCCCTCGTCGGCCCGGACCATCTCGCCCACCTCGCGGGCCATCGTGCGATGGAACTCCTCGGGGCTCTCCTCGGCGATCACCTCGCACCACAGCAGCCAGTCCTTCCAGCCGTCCTCCTGCCAGTCGGCGGTCTCGACCTCCACGGCCCCGGAGCGGGTCCAGTGGCGGTGCCACCACTCGGCGGAGTGGAACGCCCAGTAACCGGGGTCCCAGTACGGCTTGAGGTGCTCCGGCGGTTCGGTGCCCGTCGGCTCCTCCCGCAGCGCGGGTACGACGACCCCGATCTTCCCGCCCGGCTTCAGCAGCCGCGTCAGCTCGGGCAGGTACAGGTCGTTGGTGCCGAAGTACTGGTACGCGTCGACGCTCACGATCGCGTCGAAGCTGCCCTCGGCGAACGGCAGGTCGTGCGCCTCGGCGTGCACGGGCAGCACCCGGTCGGCGAAACCGGCCTCGGTGATGCGCCGCGCGTTCTCGTCGGGCCTGATCCACAGGTCGGCCGCGGTGACCTGGACGTCGTACTCCCTGGCCAGGAAGACCGAGGTCATCGCCCGGCCGCAGCCCAGGTCGAGCACGCGGGCGCAGGGGCGCAGGGTGTCCAGACCCAGGGCGGGCGCGAGCCACTCCAGCAGCCACAGCGCGTTCGGGCCCATCTGGTTCTCGATGACCCAGCGGACGTCGTAGCTGTTGCTGCGGGGGTAGTCGGCCCGGGTCAGCCTGCGGGCGAGGTCCTCATTCGAGGTCCGCGAGGTCGTGTCGGTGATGTCGTCTGGCATCGGTGAACGGGCTCCTTGAGTCCTGAGAGACGGAAAGGGATACGGCGGAGCTCGGTCGGACGCTCAAACAACGCACCTGCTTCGGTCGGGGGCCGGCGGCCCGGGTCCACTCAGCGGAACACGCTACGCTCGCCCGACATGAACGGTCCTGCGAATTCCGAGCCGTCCGGCATACAGGAGGAGTACGACGACCAGGTGCTGGACGCCCGGCGGGCCCGCTGGACGGCCCTGGGCACCGGCTCCCTGCTGACGTTGGCCGGTCTGGCCGCGGCGGCGCTCCGCGCGGCGGGCTCCGCCCCGACGCTGGTGCCGGCGGCCTACGCGTTCGGTGCCGCGGTGTGCGCCCTCGCCGCGGTCCTGGGCTCCCGCGGACGCACCCGCAGAGCGTTGTGGCTGCTGATCGTCGGCGTCATGGTGATGGCACTGGGCGACCAGTTCGACTGAGATGACAGAGTGACCGTTACTGTCCTGTGATCTGCCTCCCACTCCTGTGAATAAGCGCACGATCGCGGTAAACGATCACATTTGCCTGCGAGAGTGGTGCTTGCATTGCTCATGCGTTCTTTGCGGGCTGTTCATCTCATGAAGGTCATGAACGACTGTTCCCGGTCAAAGATCCACAATTCACCACCCTTGGGAGCACGTTCGTGGCAGCCCTCGCACGCTGGTGTGTCCGACGACGCCTCGTCGTCGTCCTCCTGTGGCTCCTCGCCCTCGGCGGGGTCAGCGCGGGCGCCGCCGTCGCCGGGTCCGCCTATTCGAACGACTACGAGGTCCCCGGCACCGAGTCGGGCCGCGCCACCCAGCTGCTCCAGGACGGCTTCCCGAAGCTCGGCGGCGACAGCGACACCGTCGTCTGGCACGTCACCTCGGGCTCGGTCCGGGACGCCGACGTCGAGCAGACCATGACCACCACCCTGAACAGGATCGCGGACCTGCCCGGAGTGGCCGGCGTGGTAGGCCCGTACGACGACACGGGCGGCGGCCGGGTCAGCGCCGACGGACACACCGCGTACGCCACCGTGACCTTCGCCGACTCCGCCGAGGACATCCCCGCCTCCGAGGCGAAGGCCGTCGTGGACACCGCCAAGGACGCCGAGGCCGACGGGCTCCAGGTGGAGCTGGGCGGCAGCGCCATCGCCCTGACCGAGTCCTCGGGCGGCCATGTCGCCGAGATCGTCGGCGTGCTGGTCGCCGCCCTCGTGCTGTTCCTGGCCTTCGGCTCGCTCGCCGCCTCGCTGCTGCCCATCGCCACCGCCCTGGTCGGGGTGGGCACCGCCTACGCGGGGATCGGGCTGCTCGGGCACGCCATGACCGTCGCCGACTTCGCGCCCATGCTCGGCATGCTGATCGGGCTCGGCGTCGGCATCGACTACGCGCTCTTCATCGTCACCCGGCACCGGCGCGGCCTGAAGCGCGGGCTGAGCGTCACCGAGTCCGTCGTGAACGCCGTCACCACCACCGGGCGCGCGGTCGTCTTCGCGGGTGCCACGGTTTGCATCGCCCTGCTGGGGATGCTGATCCTGCGGCTCGGCTTCCTCAACGGCGTCGCGATCGCCGCCTGCCTGACCGTCGTCCTCACGGTCGCCGCGTCCGTGACCCTGCTGCCCGCCCTGCTCTCCCTCATCGGCATGCGCGCCCTGAGCAGACGCGAGCGGCGCCGGCTCGCCGAGCACGGGCCCGAGCCGGAACTGCCCACCGGGTTCGCCCACCGCTGGTCCGCGTTCGTCGAACGGCATCCCAAGCTGCTCGGCGCGATCGCCCTGCTGGTCATCACCGTCCTCGCCCTGCCCACCCTGGGCCTGCGCCTCGGCACCTCCGACCAGGGCAACGGCCCGAGCTCCTCGACCACCCGGCAGGCCTACGACCTCCTCGCCGAGGGCTTCGGGCCCGGCGTCAACGGTCCGCTGACACTGGTGACCCGTGTCGACGGCGCCGAGGACAAGCTCCTCCTCGACAACCTCGACGCCACCCTGCGCACCACCAAGGGCATCGCCTCCACCACCCCGGTGACCTTCGACACCGGCGGCGACCTCGCCTACTTCACGGTCGTCCCCGACTCGGCCCCGCAGTCCCGGCAGACCAGCGAGCTGGTGGACCGGCTGCGCACGGAGGTCCTGCCACGCGCCGAGACCGGGACCTCCCTCGACATCCACGTCGGCGGGACGACCGCCTCGTACGACGACTTCGCCGACGTCATCGTCGGCAAGCTGCCCCTGTTCGTCGGCGTGGTCATCGGCCTGGGCTGTCTGCTGCTCCTGCTCGCCTTCCGCTCCGTCGGCATACCGCTGAAGGCCGCCGCGATGAACGTCGCCGCGGTGGCCGCCGCCTTCGGAGTGGTCGTGGCGATCTTCCAGTGGGGCTGGGGGAGCGAACTGCTGGGCCTGGGCCGCGCCGGGCCCATCGAGCCCTTCCTGCCCGTGATCATGGTCTCGGTCCTCTTCGGGCTCTCCATGGACTACCAGGTCTTCCTGGTCAGCCGGATGTACGAGGAGTGGCTGGAGACCGGGGACAACCGGCGGGCCGTCCGCGTGGGCCTCGCCGAGACCAGCCGGGTGATCAACTCCGCCGCGGTCATCATGATCTCCGTCTTCCTCGCCTTCGTCCTCAGCGGCGACCGGGTGATCGCCATGTTCGGCATCGCGCTCGCCGCCGCCGTGGCCCTCGACGCCTTCGTCCTGCGCACGCTCCTCGTCCCCGCGCTCATGCACCTGCTCGGCGGCGCCAACTGGTGGCTGCCCGGCTGGCTCGACCGCCGGATGCCCCGCATCAGCATCGAACCGCCCGAGTGCCGCGCCGCCCATGAAAGGCTGGACGAGGCCGTGGCGGAGCTGGAGAAGGAGCGGGACAAGGATGTACGCGATATCGCTGGGTGACGACGGGGCGCAGCTGCGCCCTCTGGAGCCGTGGCACGCGGAGGAGTTCCTCGCGAACCTGGAGCGGGGCCGGGACTTCATCGGGCAGTACATCCCCTTCGGTTCCCAGGTCGTCGACGTGGCCTCCGCGCGCGAGACGCTCCAGCGCTACGCCCGGATGCGGGCCGACGACACCGGCGGCTACCACGGCATCTGGCTGGACGGAAAGCTCGTCGGCGGGGTGCTCACCCTGAACTTCGACGCCGGCCAGGGCAACTGCGAGGTCGGCTGCTGGCTGGAGCCCGCCGCGACCGGCCGCGGACTGATCACCCGGGCCATGCGGGTGCTGATCGACTGGGTGGTGGAGGAGCGCGGCATCCACCGGATCGAATGGGTCGCCGCGTCCGGGAACACGGCCAGCCTCGATGTCGCCCGCCGTCTGGGAATGACCCGCGACGGAGTCCGCCGTCAGGCGCACCCCTATCGTGGCGTACGGCACGACCTCGAGGTGTGGTCGATTCTCGCCCCCGAGTGGCGTGAGGCACGCGAGCGTGCAGCCCGGAACGATCATTAAGAACCCTCTCAGACAGGATCCGTACGGTGCCCGACATGGGAACGAAGACAGCTGACGAAACCGGCGCCGAGACGGGCGCCGAGGCCACGACCGACGAGCAGAAGGTGAGCGTCGCCAAGAGCGACGAGGCGACGGAGGGGGAGGCGGCGGCCGTCACGGCCGACGAGATCGACGACGAGGGCGCCGAGGAGGGCGCAGACGAGCCCGTCGAGGCCGCCCGGAAGGAGGGCCCGACCGGCGTCGGCCAGGGCGCGGGCGCCGTCGTCTCCGCCGCCCTCGGCCTCGTCTCGCTGACCGGCGGCTGGATCGGCACCCTGGCTGCTCAGAAGGAAAGCCTCCTGAGCCAGATGCAGAACTCCCAGACGTCGAACGTCGACACCCTGCTGAAGGAGGGCTACGGCGACGTCTGGAACACCCAGGCCGTGTACGCCGGCGTCTTCGCGCTCGTCGCCCTGCTCGTCGGTGTGTTCGTGCTGATCCGGCCCGCCTTCGGGGCGCCCGGCAAGCCGCAGGCCGGCTGGATCAAGTCGGTCTCCTGGGCGGGCGTCTCGCTCGGTGTCATCGGTCTGCTGATCGCCGTCCTCAAGTACGTCGACGTGCTGGTCAGCCTGCCCTCCGCCGGCTGAACAACCGCAGCTCACGAGGGGTCTCAGCGCATCCGTAGGTACCTTACGGAGCTCCTGAGGCCCCTTACGCGCGTCTAAGGCCCCTCCGGCCCCCGAAGATGCGGAACTCTCCCGATGTGGCGCACCCCCCTCGGAGACGAAAGTGGAGGCATCGCGGAAAGCGAAGCCAGAAACCGACTCCGACAAGGACCACGCCATGTATGCCCAGTACGAGCTCTCCCAGTACCGCTCCGCCGAACTCCTCCGCCAGGCCGACCACGAGCGGCTCGTCCGCGAGACCCTGCGCGGCCGCCGCGCCGCCCGTCGCGAAGCCGGCGAACGCACCGCGGAGGCCGATGCGCATACCGGCCGTCCCCGGCGGCACCGGTTCCTCCGCACGGCGTGAACGCCGGGGGGAGGGAGGACGGCCGTACGGCACTGCCCGTCCCGGCCGTCCTCCCGGTGACCGGAGCCCTTCCGGCCGCCCGCCCCGCCCCGAAAACGGGTGACGTGCTGTCCGACCCGCGTGCCATGCTCATGCCCGTGGAGACCAGGTCCGTCAGTCCCGTGTTCGTCGGCCGCACCGAAGAGTTGAACAGCCTGAACGAAGCGCTCTCCCGCGCCGCCGCGGGAGAGCCGCAGGCGTTGCTGCTGGGCGGTGAGGCCGGCGTCGGCAAGACCCGGCTCGTCGAGGAGTTCGCCACGGCCGCCTGCCGGCAGGGCGCGGTCGTCGCCCTCGGCGGCTGCGTCGAGATCGGCGCCGACGGGCTGCCCTTCGCCCCCTTCTCCACCGCCCTGCGCGCCCTGCGCCGCGCCCTGCCCGAGGAGCTGGCCGCCGCGGCCGCGGGCCAGGAGGAGGAGCTGGCCCGGCTGCTGCCCGAGGTCGGCGAGGCGATCCCGGTCCGGACCACGGGCCGCCACGACGAGGAGAGCATGGCCCGCCTCTTCGAACTCACCGCCCGCCTCCTGGAGCGCGTCGCCGCCGAACGCACCGTCGTCGTCGCCCTGGAGGACCTGCACTGGGCCGACGCCTCCACCCGCCACCTCCTGGCCTACCTCTTCCGCACGCTGCGCACCGGCCGCCTCGTCGTCCTCGCCACCTACCGCGCCGACGACATCCACCGTCGCCACCCGCTGCGCCCCCTGCTCGCCGAACTCGACCGGCTGCGCACGGTCCGCCGCATCGAACTCGGCCGCTTCAACCGGGACGAGGTCAGCCGCCAGATAGCCGGCATCCTCGCCGCCGAACCGGACCCCGCCCAGGTCGACGAGATCTTCGAACGCTCCGACGGCAACGCCTTCTTCGTCGAGGAACTCGCCGTCTGCGCCACCGAGGGCTGCGGCACCGGGCTCACCGACTCGCTCCGGGACCTGCTCCTGGTCCGCGTCGAGGGACTGCCCGAGAGCACCCAGCGGGTCGCCCGGGTCGCCGCCGAGGGCGGCTCCACCGTGGAGTACCGGCTGCTCGCCGCCGTCACCCGGCTCGCCGAGGACGACCTCATCGAGGCGCTGCGGGTCGCCGTCAACGCCAACATCCTCATCCCGGCGCCCGACGGCGACGGCTACCGCTTCCGGCACTCGCTGGTCCGCGAGGCCGTCGCCGACGACCTGCTGCCGGGCGAGCGCTCCCGCCTCAACCGCCGCTACGCCGAAGCCCTGGAGGCCGACCCCACGCTCGTCCCGGCCGACGAGCGGGTCATGCGCCTGGCCAGCTACTGGTACCACGCCCACGACGCCGCCAAGGCCCTGCCCGCCGTCCTGGAGGCCTCCGCCACCGCCCGCCGCCGGCACGCCTACTCCGAACAACTCCGGCTCCTGGAACGCGCGATGGAGCTGTGGGACACCGCCCCCGAGGACGTCCGGGCCGGCCTGCGCCCCATCGACCACACCGAGGTCTACCCTCCCTGCGGCTGCGACCCGGCCACCACCCCGCTGCGCTACCTCGACCTGATGGCCGAGGCCGCCGTCGCCGGCCGCCTGGGCGGCGAACGCGAACGCGCCCTGAAGATCACCAAACGGGCGCTGAACCTCCTGGCGGACGACGACGGGGACCCCCTGCGCGCCGCCTGGTTCTGGGTCCAGCGCTCCCACCTCGTCCAAGGACTGGCCCGCGGCGACGGCTGGGCCGAACTGGCCACCGCCGAGGACCTGGTCCGCGGTCTGCCGCCGTCCGAGGTGCACGCCGAGGTGCTGTCCACCGTCGCCCACTGGTCCATGGTCCACATCCCCGGCCCCGAGGCCATCTCGGCCGCCGAGCGCGCCGTGGAGTACGCCCGCATGGTGGGCGCCCGCGAGATCGAGATGAACGCCCGCCTCACCCACGCGGGCCTGATCGTCGAGTCCGGTGGCGTCGACACCGGACTCGACGAGATGTCCGAGATCCTCCGGCAGACCGTCGACGACGGCATCTCCGCCGTCGCCAGCCGCGTCTACGTGAACCTGCCGAGCGCCCTCGAATCCATCGGGCGGTCCCGGGAAGCCGTACCGGTCCTGGAGGAGGGGATCGACTACGCCCGGAGGTTCGGCCTGTCCGACAAGGAGGCGTGGATCTGGGGCAACCTCGCCGAGTCCCTCTACTCCCTGGGCCGCTGGGACCGGGCCGCGGAAGCCGCCACGAAGGCCGAACTCGTCGGCCGCAGCGCCAAGCCCCGCGGCTTCCACGCGGCCACCCGCTCCCAACTCGCCCTCGCCCGCGGCGAGCTGTCCGAGGCCGCCCGCCAACTGGCCTCCGCGCGCGCCTACTTCGGCACCCATGATCGGGCTCCGCAACACGAGATCCCCCTCCGCGAACTCGCCATCGGCATCGCCGCCGCCGAAGGCCGCCTCCTGGACGCCCGAGCCGAACTCGAACGCGCCCTGGACGCCGGCTTCCCGCCCGGCACCCAGCGCTACGCCTGGCCCCTCCTGCTCACCGCCGCCGTCATGGAGGCCGACAGCCTCGGCCTGCCCCTCGCCGAACAGGGCCGTGCCAAGATCCTCGACCGCATCCGGGAGGCCGCCCGGCCGCTGGCCACCAACGTGCCGGTCTGGCTGGCCCACGAACGCTGGCTGCGCGCCGAACTGCTGCGCGCCGAGAGCGCCGACACCCCCGACCACTGGAGCGAGGCCCTCGCCGCTTTCGAGCCCCTGGAGCGCCCCTACGCCCTCGCCCGCGTCCGCCACCGGCTGGCCCAGGCCCTCCTGTCGGCGCCCGGCGGCGCCGAGCAGTCCGAACGCGACCGGGCCACCGAACTCCTGCGCCTGGCCCACGCCGCCGCCGACCACCTCGGCGCCCGGCCCCTCGCCGACGCGGTCGCCCTTCTCGCCCAGCGCGCCCGCCTCACCCTGAGCGCGGCCCAGGCGCCCGACCGGGGCGACCCGGTGCGCTCCCTGGGCCTCACCGGCCGCGAACGCGACGTCCTGCGCCTGGTCGCCCAGGGCCGCACCAACCGCCAGATCGCCGAGGAACTCTTCATCTCCCCGAAGACGGCCAGCGTCCATGTCTCCAACATCCTCGCCAAGCTCGGCGTCTCCGGAAGGGGAGAAGCGGCGGCGGTGACGCACCGGCTGGGACTCTTCCCGGCGCAGGCGCTCCACGCACCGGTCACGGAGTGAGGCGTACGGTGGAGGAGACCGGCACGGGAGGCCGCATGTTCAACATGTTCGAGGAACTGTTCGCGCCCGGCCGCAAGCACACCCATGACGAGCAGAAACGGCTGGAGCTGACCCGCGAGGACGTCGGCGACGGCGACCCCGGACGCGGACCGATAGACCTCACCTCCGGGAAGGTCCTCGTCCGCCGGCCCAAGCCGGACGAGACCGGCGACGGGACCGATGACGGGGCCGAGGAGGCGCGCCCGGCTAGCTGACCTGTATCTCCAGGATCTTGTCGTCCCCCGCCTTGGGGCTGCCGCGGCCGTCGGTGTTGCTGGTGACGAGCCACAGCTTGTCCCCGCCGGCGGAGGCCACCGTGCGCAGCCGGCCGTACTCGCCCTTCAGGAACGCCTGCGGTTCGGCCGAGGCCGCGGTGCCGTTCAACGGGATGCGCCACAGCCGCTGACCCTTCAGGCCGGCCATCCAGATGGACCCCTCGGCGAAGGCGGCACCGCTGGGGGAGGCGTCGTCGGTGTGCCACTGGGCTATCGGGCTGTGGAACTTCTTGTCGTCGGACTTGCCCTCGGCGAGGGGCCAGCCGTAGTTGTCGCCCGGCTTGATCGCGTTCAGCTCGTCCCAGGTGTCCTGGCCGAACTCCGAGGCGAACAAGCGCTGTTCGGCGTCCCAGGCGAGGCCCTGCACATTGCGGTGGCCGTACGAGTACACCGGGGAGTCGGGGAACGGGTTGCCCGGTGCCGGGTCGCCCTCCGGGGTCAGGCGCAGGATCTTGCCGCCCAGGGACTTGCGGTCCTGGGCCAGACCGGTGTTGCCGCTCTCACCCGTGCCCGCGTACAGCATGCCGTCCGGGCCGAACGCGATCCGGCCGCCGTTGTGGATGAAGCCCTTCGGGATGCCCTTGAAGACGGTGTCGGGGGCGCCCAGCTGCTCGCCGGACTCCTTCTGCTCGTTGTAGACCATCCGGACCACGCGGTTGTCCGAGTCGGAGGTGAAGTAGGCGTAGACCATGTGGTCCGAGGCGTAGTCCGGGGACAGGGCGATGCCCAGGAGGCCGCCCTCGCCCGCCGCGGACACCCCGGAGACCTGGCCGAGCTCCGTCTTCTTGCTCGACTGCCCGTCGACCCGGGTGATCGTGCCCTCGTCCCGGGAGGAGACGAGCAGGTCGCCGTCCGGCAGCGGGGCGAGGCCCCAGGGGGTCTTGAGGCCCTCGGTGACCGTGCGCACCACCTTCACCGAGCCCTTCGCCGGCGGGGTCGCCCCCGCGGCCTGCCGGGTGGGGGAGGGACCCGAGGCCGCGCCGCTCGACGAGTTGCCGGCGCCGCCCCCTCCTCCGCCGTCGGAGGAGCAGCCGGCCGTCAGCAGGAGCGTGGTCGCGGCCAGCACGGCCGTCACAGCTCGACGATGCACGATCATGGTCCCTTCGCAGCGGCGGTTCTACCTGTCATACACCGCTCACGCTCCTCAGGTTCCCGATCTCCCGGAC
>NZ_RSAJ01000329.1 GCF_003933965.1 Streptomyces sp. RP5T | reverse complement strand
GGGCCACCCGGACCCGGCCCTCCGCTCCGGCGTCCCCCGGCCACGGCACCTCGAAGAAGAGCGGAGGGACCGGGCAGCAGGGGACCTCCGTCGGCACTCCCCTGGCCTGGAGCGCGAACTCCCAGATCTGGGAGGGGGGCTGCGGCCACGACTACGTCATCGACAAGCCGCCCTCCGAGGTGCCCCCGCCCCCGCTCGTGCAGGACGCCGGAATCTGGGCGGCGACACAGGGCGCGATCCACGGGCGGGAGACGAAGGTGCAGATCTCCGTGCAGGGGCGGTCCTCCACGGCCGTCGTCCTGGAGGCGCTGCGCGTGCGGATCACCGGTCGCAGTTCCCCGGCGCCCGGTACCGCGTACGCCATGGACCAGGGCTGCGGCGGCGGGCTCACCCCCCGTGGCTTCGACGTGAACCTGGACATCGACCGCCCGGTCGCCCACGCGGTCGCCGGCAACGACACCGGACAGACCGTGCCCGCGGTGGAGTTCCCCTACCGGGTCTCCGCCACGGACCCCGAGGTGCTGCTGGTCAGCGCGACGACGCAGACGTACGACTGCAGCTGGTACCTCGAACTCGACTGGTCCTCCCAGGGCCGCACCGGGACGGTCCGCATCGACGACCACGGCCGCCCGTTCCGCACGACCAGCATCAAGGGCCTGCCCCGTCTCTGGTACGGCACGAACGCCGCGGGCGAACGGGCGTGGGTGAAGTCCGAGGGCTAGGCCCCGACGGCACTGCTCACCGGGTCGGCTCCCTGGTCGGCCCCGGCCCGTACGGTGTGTCGGCCGGCTCGACGCCGGACGCCGCCCGTTCGGGAGGACGGCGTCGGCGTCGCTCACACAGAGGTGGACGACGGCCCCGGTGCGTCGCGGGTCGAAGCCCAGCCGGCGGTACCGCTCCAGGGCCGCGTCGAGGCTGCGGACCGGGACGACCGGGGCGACCGAGGTGAACGCGATGTCCGGCATGCCGCCGGTCTCGCATCCACGGGGTCCTCAGGGCCGGGGCATGTTGCGGAGGTTGGAGCGGGCCATCTGGAGCATGCGGCCGACCCCGCCGTCCAGGACGATCTTCGAGGCGGACAGGGCGAAGCCGGTGACCATCTCGGCGCTGATCTTCGGCGGGATGGACAGGGCGTTGGGGTCGGTGACGATGTCGACGAGGGCCGGACCCTTGTGCTTGAACGCCGACTTCAGCGCCCCGGCCAGGTCCTTGGGCTTCTCGACGCGCACGCCGTAGGCCCCGCAGGCCTGGGCCACGGCGGCGAAGTCGGGGTTCTTGTTGGCGGTGCCGTAGGAGGGCAGCCCGGCGACCAGCATCTCCAACTCGACCATGCCGAGCGAGGAGTTGTTGAAGAGGACGACCTTCACGGGGAGGTCGTACTGCACGAGGGTCAGGAAGTCGCCCATGAGCATGGAGAACCCGCCGTCCCCGGACATCGAGACGACCTGCCGCTTCCGGTCGGTGAACTGCGCCCCGATCGCCATCGGCAGCGCGTTCGCCATGGACCCGTGCGAGAACGAACCGATCACGCGGCGACGGCCGTTGGGCGAGATGTACCGGGCGGCCCACACGTTGCACATGCCGGTGTCGACGGTGAACACCGCGTCTTCGTCGGCGAGTTCGTCCAGTACGGAGGCCACGTACTCGGGGTGGATCGGGACGTGCTTCTCGACCTTGCGGGTGTACGCCTTCACGACCCCTTCGAGCGCGTCGGCGTGCTTCTTGAGCATCTTGTCGAGGAAGCGCCGGTTCGTCTTCTCCTTCACCCGGGGCGTCAGACACCGCAGGGTCTCCTTCACGTCCCCCCAGACCGCGAGGTCCAGCTTGGAGCGGCGGCCGAGGTGTTCGGGCCGTACGTCGACCTGCGCGATCTGGACGTCGTCGGGGAGGAAGGCGTTGTACGGGAAGTCGGTGCCGAGCAGGATCAGCAGGTCGCACTCGTGGGTGGCCTCGTAGGCGGCGCCGTAGCCGAGCAGTCCGCTCATGCCGACGTCGAAGGGGTTGTCGTACTGGATCCACTCCTTGCCCCTGAGGGCGTGCCCGACCGGTGACTTGACCTTCTCCGCGAACTCCATGACCTCGGCGTGCGCGCCCGCGGTGCCGCTGCCGCAGAAGAGGGTGATCTTCTGGGCCTTGTCGATCATCTCGACGAGCTTGTCGATCTCGGCGTCGCCGGGGCGGACGGAGGTGCCGCGGGAGGCGTAGGCGACCATCTCCTCGAACGTCCAGCTCATGTTGGACAGCAGGTCCTTGCCGACCACCTCGCCGTTGATCTCGGCGGTCAGGCCGAGGCGCAGGAATCCGTCGTCGTCCCGGTACCTCTCCAGTTCGTCGGCGGTGACCAGGTAGGGGCCCAGCGTGGTGGCGGTGTCCTTGCCCTTGCAGGGGCCGAGGCCGACTCGCATCTCGGCGGACTGGAGGTCGCGCGCGGACCAGTCGTTGAGGACCGTGTAGCCGACGATGTGCTCGCGGGCCCGTTCGGGCGTGAGATCGCGGCCCTCCTTGCCGATCACGGCGGCGACTTCGAGCTCGAAGTCGAGCACGGTCGAGCCGGGCGGCACGGGGATGTCGTCGTGCGGGCCGATGACCGCGTACGGGTTCGTGAAGTAGAACGTGGGGGCCGTGTACCACTGCTCGGGCACCCCGGCCGCGCCGTCCACGGACCGCCGTACGCCCTCGACGTGCTCCTCGAAGGTGACGAAGTCCCGCACGGTGGGCGGCTGGAGAGGGGACAGCAGGCGCACCCGGGAGACATGAGGGCCGGCCGGGGCGGCGAGGGCCGTGGTGCCCGCGTCGAGCAGTCCCGGCAGACCGTCCCGCTCGGCGAGCAGCGCGGTCAGTGAGGGGACGTCGGGCAGCGGGTGGAGGGTGCCGTCCTCGGCGACGACGGCCACGTGAGAGCGGGCACGGTGTTCGTACGTTGCGAAACGCATGGCGGGTCCTATTGGGCGTGCGGAAGGGCCCCGGGGGCGCGGCGGGCAGTCAGGGCGACAGGGGACGCCGCGCCCCCGGGGGGCCGGGGTGACCTCGGGGCCGTGCTCAGACCGGCGGGGCGACGAACACGCCGCGGTCGACGTCGTTGAACGACTCCTTGGCGATCAGTTCGTTCATCGGGTTGGCGGTGCCCCACTGGTCGGTGACCTCGGGCCGGGAGAAGTCGTAGACGTGGGGGTGCCAGGTGTCCTCGTCGAGGATCTCCAGCTCCGTGGTGTACTCGACGGTGTTGCCGTGCGGGTCGAGGAAGTAGGTGAAGGTGTTGTCGCCGGCCATGTGACGGCCCGGCCCCCAGATCTTCTGGAAGCCGGCCCGCATCACGCGCCCCGAGCCGCGCATGTACTCGTCCAGGCCGCGCATCTCGAAGGAGACGTGGTGCAGCGAGGTGTGCGGGCCCTTCGCGATGGCCATGGAGTGGTGCTGGTTGCTGATCCGCATGAAGTGCATGACCTCGCCCATGTGCGGCGAGTGCAGGGTGTCGGAGAGGCGGAAGCCGAGGTGGGTCTCGTACCACTCCCGCGTCCTGTCCAGGTCGGGGGAGTTGAGGACGACGTGCGACAGCTTGACCGGGATCGACTCCTTCTCCTCGATCCTGCGGTGCTGCCGTACCTCCACGTCCGCCGAGACCTCGATGGTGCGGCCGTCGACGTCGAAGAAGCGGAAGCCGTAGCCGCCTCCGGGGGTGTCCACCTTGCCCGGCTGGGAGATCAACTGCACGCCCCCGGAGAGGAGTTGTTCGGCCAGGGTGTCGACGTCCCCGGCGCTCGCGGCGCCGTACGAGACAAGGTCGAGGCGCTTCTCGTCGGCCCTGCGCAGCCGTACGACGTACTGCTCGGGGGAGCCCTCGGCGGCCAGGAAGGAGATCCCGGAGTCCTCGGCGACCTTGGTCAGGCCCCAGACGCCGGCGTAGAAGTCGAGCTGCTTGTCGTAGTCGGGCACGGCCAGGTCGACGTGGCGCAGATGGGTGAGCAGGCGGTTCATGGGGGGTCCTCCTCAGGCGAGGTCGAGCAGGGCGGACGCGTTGGCTCCGCGTACGGCGTGGAAGTCGGGGTCGGGCAGGTCCGCGGCGCGCAGGGCGGCCAGCGGCTCCTCGGTGCCCATGTCGAAGGGGAAGTCGGAGCCGAGCAGGACGCGGTCGGCTCCGCAGGCGGCGACCAGGGCCCGCAGGACCTGCGGATCGTGGACGAGGGAGTCGACGTACAGCTGCTTCAGGTAGCTGCTGGGTTCCCGGGCGCAGCCGCGGGCGTCGGGCCGTACGCGCCAGGCGTGGTCGGAGCGGCCGATGTGGGTGGGCAGATAGCCGCCGCCGTGCGCCGCGACCAGTTTCAGGTCCGGATGGCGGTCCAGGACGCCGGAGAAGATCAGGTGGGAGAGCGCGACGGCGTTCTCGGTGGGCTGGCCGACCGTGTTGGACAGGTACCACTGGTCCAGGCGCTCGTCGAGCGTGCAGCCGAAGGGGTGCAGGAGGACCAGCGCGCCGCTCTGCTCGGCCCGCGTCCACAGGGGTTCGTAGGCGGGGTCGGAGAGTTCGCGGCCCGGCGCGTGCGAGGAGATCTCCACGCCCTTCAGCCCCTGTTCCAGTGCGTGATCGAGCAACTCCACGGCGAGGTCGGGGTGTTGCAGGGGGACCAGTCCGAGGCCGAGCAGCCGGTCGGGGGCCTTCGCGCAGTGCGCGGCGGTCCCCTCGCTGGCCAACCGGCAGACCTTGCGGGCGAGTTCGGGCCCGGCCCAGTAGTGGTAGTGCGACGGGGACGGGCTGACCAGCTGGATGTCCACACCCTGTGCGTCCATGGCCGCCAGCCGCACGGTGACGTCCGTCAGTCTCGGCACGCGCGTGCCCACCATGGGCCCGCTCACGGCCAGGGCCGCCGGGCCGTTGCGGCGGGCGTCCAGGGCCCGGGCCTCGGCCAGGCCCGGCTCGCCCGCCACGGCCTCCTCGACCTCCGGCAGCAGGAGATGGGCGTGGACGTCGACCGTCGGGGCCGACTCGGGCTCGGTCACGGGCTTTCCTTCAGCGCGTTCAGGGTGCGGCGGGTCAGACCCGGTACGTCCGCGTCGCGCACTCCGTCCAGCGTCCACCGGCCGAGCTGCACGGAGGCGTCGACGACCATGCGCACGCGGGGCAGCCGCCGGGCGTGGTAGTCGGTGAACAGCCGGTCGTCCCAGGTGTCGCGGGTGGTCAGCAGCTCGGCGAGGACCAGGGCGTCCTCCAGGGACATCGCCGCGCCCTGGGCGAACGTGGGCGGGCAGCAGTGCGCGGCGTCCCCGACGAGCACGACCCGGCCGCGGTGCCAGGGGCCCTCCACCAGGAGGCGGTGGAACCAGGTGTAGTTGACCTTGGCGGGGTCCTCGATGTGCTTCGCGATCTCGGGCCAGGAACCGCCGTAGTGCTGCGCGAGCGCGCGCATCTCGTCGGCGTACGTCTGCGGCGGGATCGAGGCGCGGTCGCGGTTGGCCTCGACGAGGTAGGCGTAGATGCTGTCCTCGCCGGTGGGGCAGTAGCCGGCGATGTAGGCGGGGCCGCCGTACGCCAGGTCCGTGCGGGTCACGCCCTCGGGCCGGGGTGCGGCGATGCGCCAGATGGCCATCCCGGTGGGCTCCGGCCGGTCGTCGATGCCGATCGCGGCACGCGTCGCGGAGTTGAGGCCGTCGGCGGCGATCACCAGGTCGTAGCGGCCCTCGGTGCCGTCGCTGAGGCGTACCGACACGCCGTCGGCGTCCTGGTCCAGGGTCTCGGCGGTGGTGCCGAGGCGGACGGTGGCGCCGGAGGCGCGGACCGCGTCGATGAGGATCTGCTGCAACCGGGGGCGCGGCATGCCGAGGGTGGCGGGCAGGTCGGGGCCGCCGGTCTGGATGTCCTCGGCGACGAAGAGGACGGTGCCGTCGGGGGTGGTCACGCCCAGCGAGCCGAAGGCGAACCCCGACGCGCTCACCTGTTCCCAGACGCCCAGCTCACGCAGGACGCGCAGGGCGTTGCCCTGGAGGGTGATGCCGGAGCCGGTGGTGGCGTTCCAGTCGGGCTTCGCCTCGATCAGGTCGACGGCGATGCCGGCGCGGCGCAGCAGGACGGTGACGGCGCTGCCGGAGGCGCCCCCGCCGACGACGAGGACGGTACGGGTGCCCCCGCCCGGAGGCTGGGGGAGCGGGTGCTGATCGGTCATGGTCGGGGTTACCTCCCGGTCGGTCCGCACGGCTTCGGGCGGTTGGGGGCGGCTCGCCCGCGGGGAGTGCGGGCCGAGACCGGGTGCGCGGCTGCTGTCCGGGGAAGGCGCACCCGGCGACTGTGTGGGCTACTTGACGGCGATCGGGTTCACGGGGGAGCCGACGGCTCCGGTGATGGGCAGGGGCGCGGCGGTGAGCCAGAACTCGTACACGCCGTCCGCCGCGCAGTCCGCGGCGAGGGCGTCGAGGTCCCACATCTCGCCGATCAGCAGGCCCATGTTGGGGATGACGACCTGGTGCAGGGGCTGGAAGGCGTTCTCGAACTCGTTGGGGCGGACCTCGAAGCCCCAGGTGTCGGTGGCGATCGCGGCGATCTCGGTGCGATGCAGCCAGCCGGCGGTGGTGAAGGACAGGCCGGGCGCGGGCCCGCCCGCGTAGTCGCCCCAGCCCTCGCGCCGGGCACGGGCCAGCTGTCCGGTGCGGACGAGGACGATGTCGCCGCGGCCGACTCTCACGCCGTGCGCCTCGGCGGTGGCGGTCAGGTGCTCCTCGGTGACGGCGAACCCGTCCGGCAACTCGCCGTCGCTGCCGATGACCTGACCCACGTCCAGCAGGACTCCGCGGCCGGCGACGTACGGCGCCATGTGCTCGATGCCGGTGACGAGGTCGCCGTCGGAGGTGACGACCTTCTCGGCGTCCCGGCCGTTCCACGCCTTGCCGTGGTCGAAGATGTGGCCGAGCCCGTCCCACTGGGTGGAGCACTGCAACGGCATCGCGATCACGTCGTCGGCGCCGCCGATGCCGTGCGGGAAGCCCTGGTTGCCGAGGGCCGCGTCGGTGCCGGTGTCGAGCATGGTGTGCACGGGGTTGGTGCGCCGGCGCCAGCCCTTCTGCGGGCCGTCCATGTCGAACCGCTGGGACAGGGAGAAACTGACCCCGCGCCGGACGAGCGCCGCGCCCTCGCGCCGCTTGGCCTCGTCGAGGAGGTTCAGGGTCCCGAGCACGTCGTCAGCGCCCCAACGCCCCCAGTTCGAGTACTTCTTGGCGGCCTCGGCGATCGCGCCCTCGGGGTCGTGGCGGTTCATGACGTCTCCTGGACGCACCGCGTGCGCTGGGTGCCGAGCCCGGTGACGGAGCCCTCCATGACGTCGCCGTCGCGCAGCAGCCGGCCCCAGTGGAGGCCGTTGCCGGCCGGGGAGCCCGTCAGCACCAGGTCGCCGGGCAGCAGCCGGGAGGTCTGGGAGATGTACGACACCAGGCGCGCGACTCCGAACAGCATGTCCTTGGTGGACTCGTCCTGCATGGTCTCGCCGTTGAGCTTGAGCGTGACCCGCAGATCACCGGGATCGGCGATCGAGGCGGCCGGGACCAGCCACGGGCCGAGCGGGGTGAAACCGGGCGCGTTCTTGCAGCGCAGCCAGTCGGTGCCGATGGCCTTCATGTCCCGGCGGAAGACGGTGGCCCGGTCGGTGAGGTCGTTGGCGATCGTGTACCCGGCGACGTACTGAAGGGCCTCCTCGACCGGCACCCGGTGAGCGGGCCGGGCGATGACCGCCGCCAACTCCAGCTCCCAGTCAGGCTGTTCGGCCCAGGAGGGCAGCACGACGTCGTCGTACGGGCCCGCGATGCTGCTGGGCAGGCCGATGAACACGTACGGCAGGTCCTCCGCCGCCCGGCGGTCCATGATCTCGGCGATCTCCGCACGCGCCTCCTCGACCGTGCGCGGGTCGTCGGGGGAGCGGTGCGCGAGCTCCAGGTCGATGACGTGCTGCCGGTAGTTCGCGCCGGACTGGAAGATCTGCCGGGGCTCGACCGGCGCGTGCACCCTCAGGCCGTCCAGCGGCCGCCAGTCGAGGGCGTCCTCGCCGGCCAGGACGTGCAGCACCGGGAGGGCTTCCTCCCAGCGCTCCAGCACGGCACGCACGTCCGCCGGCGCCCAGGCCAGCGCGGTGCTCAGATCGAGCACCCGGCCCTTGGCCAGCAGTCCGGGGAACGGTTCTGCGTCCGGGACCGAGAACGTGCCGAGCGCGAACGGGCCGACAGGTTGCGCGAGCGTTGCCATCAGATGTCCTCCTGCGGGGTCGGGGTCTACTGTGACCCCCGACGGCTGATCACGGAAATAGATCCTGTGGATGCGCCGTATCCATGACGTGGATGTCCCAGACTTCTCCAGGTGGTGCCCGGTGAACCTGTCCCGACTCGATCTCAATCTGGTCCTCGCCCTGCGGGCGCTGCTGGAGGAACGCAACGTCACCCGGGCCGGCGAGCGCATCGGACTGAGCCAGCCCGCGATGAGCGCGGCGCTGTCCCGGCTGCGCCGCCATTTCGACGACGAATTGCTCTCCCGCACCGGAAACGCCTACGAACTGACGCCGCTCGGCGTCGCGCTGCGCGACCGCAGCGCGACCGCGTGCGACCTGCTGGAGCGGGTCTTCTCCAGCCAGGCGGAGTTCGATCCGGCCGCGGAGAGCCGGGAGTTCACGCTGCTCGCCTCCGACTACGGCGCGGCCGTGTTCGGCGCAGCGCTCGCCCGTACGCTGCACCAGGAGGCGCCCGGCATCCGGCTCACGTTCCAGCATCCGGCACCCTCGGTCGTGGAGAACACGGCCACCGTGCTCAGCACCGTGGACGGGCTGCTGATGCCGCACGGCGTCATCGACGGCTTCCCCTTCGTCGACGTGCACCAGGACCGCTGGCTGTGCATGGTGGCCGACGACAACCCCGAGATCGGCGACGAAGTCACCCTCGACCACCTGGCGAACCTGCCCTGGGCGGTCTACCAGCGCCCCTACGACGCCCCGGTGGCCCGCCAGCTCAGCATGATCGGCATCAGCCCGCGGGTGGAGGTCTCCGTGCAGACCTTCCAGCTGCTGCCCCACATGGTCGAGGGCACCCGCCGGGTCACGATGATCCAGGAGCGCCTGGCCCGCCGCACGGCCCGCTCCGCCGCGGTACGCGTCCTGCCCTGCCCCTTCGAGGCGGTACCGGTGCGCGAGGCACTGTGGTGGCACCCGGTCCACACCCAGGACGCGGCCCACATCTGGCTGCGCCGCAAGGCAGCCGAGGTCGGCGCGACGCTGACAACGAACGGCAACGGCAACGGGGACGCCGGACCGGCTGAGTGAAGCGGCCCGACGAGGCGCCGGGGGACTGTGGGGGAGATGTTGGGG
>NZ_RSAJ01000328.1 GCF_003933965.1 Streptomyces sp. RP5T | reverse complement strand
CCACGCCGACCGGAACGCTTCCCACAACATCGCCACCCGTGGCGAGAGCGTGTGGAATGCGGGGCGTGAGTCACGCGTCCCTGCCACCCCATAACGGGGTGTCTGGACGGAGGAGTCCACCCCAGCAGCCAGTTGGGCACTACCTCCAAGCCCGGTGCTTCAGCGCCGGGTCAAGTTGACTGATTGTCATAGGCGGATCATGTCGCCGGCCGGGCACAACGCCCTACTCGTTATCACGCACCACGTCGTTGAAGATCTGGGGTGCTCAGCTGGCTTCGAAGTTGAGGGGCGCCGTTCAGCATGTGGATGTCCGTTGCGCTGCGGATGCGGCGAAACCCGACGCGGAAGCCGCTCAGACGTCCGCTCGCGCCATGGTCAGCTGTCGGCCCCGCGGTAGCACCTTGTGCCACAGGGCTTCCCGCTGAGCCGGGCTCAGCTCAGGGAGAGTAAGGCCGAACAGTCCGGTAAGACACTCGAACCACTCTTCCTCGGTTTGTATGACCTTCCTGGACCTGCCGTTTGCGTCGATACGGGTGAGGATGCGGCCCCGGAGCACGTCCGCGCCTGCGTGTTGCCGTCGCTGGACGGTCAATGTCCTACTGAACCGTGAGGATTGCGCCAGCCCTGCGGCGACAGGCTTGAATACGTCGAGCGACGTCGGTTGTGTGGTGAACACCATCGAGACGAAGGACCCCGACGGATCGTTTCGGAAGCGCCACCCATCGGGTGCACGTCGCCACCGTTCCAGTCCGAAGCTGAAGGGATCCTGCCGGTAGCGGCCCTCTCGCAGCGGCAACGGCTCGTAGATCGCGTCCCCCATCCCGGCGTCCAGCAGCCAGGTCTCCCCTTCGGCCCGTACTGTCAGCGCGACGTGCCCGCCGGAGAGAACCTCCGAATCCGCTACGTCTTCCTCACGGGTAAAACGCACCTCACCCCAGTGGTTGTCGGCCTCATAGCCGAGCGTGCGTAGGAGCATGGCTAGGGCGACATTGGTCTGGAAGCAGACTCCGCCTCGCCCACTGAGTATCTGCCGCACCGAGTGCGACAGTATCTGCTGCACCGAGCCCTTTCCAACCTGGCAAGGCCCGGCGAGCTGGATCGTTCCGGAGCACCCAACGCGCAGGGGGGTGAGCATCAGAAGGGCAGCTCAGTCGAGCGTTCCCTGTGGCGTGTCACATGCGCGACAAGGGGTCTGAGCTGCGCAGACGCCAGGTTGGAAAAGGCTCACCGAGTGCGACGGCTTCATCGAGATAAGGTGCCCCTCCAGGTAGCCGTCGATGTTCTCGTAGGGAATGCGCTCGACATGAGCCCGCTGGATCTGGAAGAGCGTCTCGACGGTGGGACGCCCAGGCCAGTTGACCCCAAGCCTCTCCAGGTATTTCGCGGCATCACTGCGAGTCATGACGACGACCTGCGAATCTGAAATCATTCGGTTTACGATCCGTTCACTTTTGGCGTCAGCTCTGATCGACGCCTGATGGGGGTTGCTGAAGCGTCATGCGTGACGCGAAGGTGAGTAGTAGATCGATCGCTGGCGTGACCATCAGCGGCCAACTCGTCGCTGGCAAGAGCAGCGGTATCAGCAGAAGTGGAAGGACGCCGGCCACCATTGCGGCCCCTATCCAGTTAAGATAAAGGCCCACCTTGAACATTCGATCGTCACGAATGGCGTCAATAGTTGCCCGGAAATCCCTGCGAAATGCGCCCAAGGCTGTCATCCAGGCCCGCGAGCGCTCAAGGGGGCCGGGAACAAGCCGACGGGCAGCAGCAGCAACCACGACGAGCAGACCCGCGATGAACATGACCTCGAAAGCCACGAAGATGGCGGCGAGTGCGACCCAGTTCGATGCGGCTGCCCACAGTTCGGCCACACCTCCCCAATGACTGATTAGCCACGCGATTGTGAATCCCCAAATAAAACTTCTGTGACGTTTCACGAACGCCACCAGGGTCCAGTGCGTCGACATGAAGCAATTTCGGTCTATGGCGGCAATTTGGTTGTTCAATTGCGCCTCTCATGGGTGGAGACTTCGAGAATCTGCGGAGTTGCGTCCGATTACTGGCAATGCGGGCAGGTTCCTCCTCTCCATGTCGAGGAGGCGGGAGGGAACTGCAGATGCGTCGAGTCCATTATCGGGACTCCACGATCCGTCTGATGTCAACGGAGAATCGGTATATGCCAGACTCACGACAATTCACCTGAGGGGAATGCGAGCAATCAATTCGAGTTGACCATCTGGTGGCCGATACAGGCTGCGATCAGGGACAACGTACGGCTCGACCAAACGGTTCATCACCAGCGTGAGACCAGGCGTTCGGATTTCCTACCGAGCCTCTCTTAACACATTGGGCCAGTAGCTGTTGCAGGTGCCTGTCATCGTCGCCGACGCGAGGTGCGGCGTCAGCAGGCCGTTCCGGCTGGGTCTGCAGAGGCGGGGCTGTTCTCGCGAGTACTCCAGTCAGAAATCGTTCCCTGAGCTGGTCGGCTTCGTTGTTCTGGTCGTGGTGGGGATGCATGAAGCCGGTTTGTGGGCTGCGGAGTTGGAGTCGGTGTTCGCGCGGGGGCCGGCGGTGTCTACGACTGTGCGTCGCTGTCCGCTCTGCCGGAAGGAGGGACGCTGATCTCCTTCCGGTAGGCCGAGCACCCGTCGGCCGTGGGCACGGGTATGAGGGGCGAGTCCACTGCGTATCCCGGCCCCGGGCCCGGCTGCAGGGCGCTGGGAGGGGAGCAGGAGTTGCTGCGGCCGGGGTGGACGAGACGTTCCGACGGCATGTCGTTCCCGGTCGACGCCCATGTCAGTCTCAGGGGAGGCTCGACCACAACCCTCGACGAGGTCTCTGACCTGCTCGACGGTGCCGTCGTCGCCCCGAAACGGTAGATGTCTGCTGCGTCGTCGGCGCGCGGACCAACCTGCACGGACGTGCCCTGTCGTGCCGGTGAGGTACGGGGTCTGCCGCACACCTGCGCGGCGTGCCGAAGCTGACCGGGCCGGACATGGATGAACTGAAGGTGGCTCACAGTCGTTGTCGGATGTGAGGTTCTCCAATCGCGGTCACGGCTGGCTGATCCGTGGCCAGTGGCCGATCCTCGGGAACGGCGGTTTGTGCCGGTAGCTGGGGTTTTTCTACTGGCCGTCAGAAATCGGGGCGCGCGTAGCCGATCCGGTTATCTTATTCAACGGCTCGGGGATGGTGATTAGTATGGCCGATGTGCAGAGGATAAATGGACGGGGATCCTCGGACGGCGGGCAGAAGGACCGCCGACGGAGTTCCAGGATCCGTGACATGATGGCCAGTGCGAGGGCCGGCGTGTCCAAGTTCATGGAAAAGCCGGGAAGAAAGGCCATGGTCGCAGGTGGCGCGCTGATGTTCACCGGCTTCGTCGCGGCCTCCGCCACCGGCGGCCTCGGGGTCGCCCCTGGCCTGACGCTAATGGCGGCGGGTGCGTTCACAGCATATTCAGGCTACAAGGACCACAAGGCTTCACAGTCGGCCATGCAACAAAGACTGCAGGCAAGCCAAGGGCCCCTTCCTCAGCCATACGCCGGGATGGGCCCAGGGCCTTCGTTGGGACCACAGGCTGCGCCATCAGTCATGGCGCATAACCAGCGACGGCAAAGCCGGGGCGCTCCGCTCACTGACGAACAGTACGCTCGGCGAGTAGCGGCGTCAGAATTTGCGAAATCAGTTAAGTCCGGCCACTCCCCGCAGGCTCACGGCGATTGGGACGCACTAAGCGCTCAAAAAGAAGCTATGGTGAAATGGCAGCGATCTGCTGGGCGCAATCATTCTGCGACGGCAAACGGCGAGGAGCAAACAAGCCGGTCCGATCGGTCCCTTCACGAGGAGTGGGTGGCGAAATGGGCTCGCACCGACGGTTCAGCATCGTCCCCTGTGCCTGAAGATAAGCGGGATTCCTTCGGCAATGTGCAAACCGACCCGGATTTTTCAGAGCGGCGCCCTCTTTTCTCCGGTTCCTCTGTAGCCAGCAGTATCAGATCCAGTGAGGATGCTGAGGTTGCACACAGACTTTATGATCAATCGAATTTTCGGGATTCTCCCGGTGCTCGGCCAGTCATTACGAGTGCGGAGATTCGGCGACGGTCCCTGCCCGTGACCTACGACCCCGGAAGTGAACCGGCCCCTCTGCAGGCCCCGGAAAGTGCGCTACCGCAGGGAAGCAGTGCGGCGAACTTTGCGCCGCCCGAGCAGGCTACGCACCGGCAAGGGGCCTCGGCCTCACCGCCATCTGCTTCATCCGTCAGGCCGCCCACCCCGCACCCCGGAGCACGGAGAGGGTCAGGGCGGTGACCAGCTCTTCGTGAGTGGTCCAGAGCCATCCAACAGAACGTGAGAGTGAACGTCATGCCAAGTCGCCTCGTCCTGTCGAGTCTCGCCGCGTGCGCCGTACTCGTCTCGCTCTCGGCATCCGACAACGGAAGCGACAGCGCGGAGGGGCATCGTCCGGCCCGTGCACGCGCTGGGACGGCGATGGCGGGCGAGTCTGGTTCTCCGGCCGGGAGCCCGGCACCGGGGCGGGGGAAGGGCTCGAAGGACCCCGATGACATGAATGGTGACGGGCACCGGGACCTCATGGTGCCCGTCCCCGCGGGAGGTAAGTGGAAGGCTCCGGACGGCGACCAGCGGATCGCTGTGATCTATGGTTCCCCCAAGGGTCTCGTCCCCGCGGCCCGCACCCTGTACGGACGTCGTGACCTGGGTCTCCCTGATTCACCTGCGGACCGGCCCGCCGCCAGCGCCGACAGCGTCAGTGCCGCCGACGTAGTCTCCGCCGATCTGGACAGTGACGGTTACCCTGATTTCATCACTGCTGTCATGGGCAAGGACGTGGAGGCGACGACGGGTGAAGGGCGCCTGGTCGTTTCGCGCACAGCCCCCTACGTGACCTGGGGCGGGCCCGCCGGACCCAGGTCCGGGCGCGAAGCGACTCCTGTTCAGCTGTCGGACGACGTCTCCACGCTTGGCGTACAGGGACCCGTCACCCGCGGTGACTTCGACGGAGACGGGCATCACGACATCGCGGCACTCAGCCGTGAATCCTCCCTCGTAGTTATGTACGGGCCGTTCACCCGCTTTGGAGCCCCGGCCCGTACCGAGAAGGGCCGGGCCGGCAAGGGCTCACTGGCTGCAGACGACATTGCCCCCTCCGGCCAGCGTGCGACCTCGCTCCTGCTGCGTGGCGAAAGCGATGGAGAGCAGTCTTCGAACACCCTCTTCTCCCACCAACAGATCATGGACCTGAAATCGGCAGGGCAGATGTGACCCCCGAGCCCCACCGCAGTCACAGCAGGCCGGCGATGGCCTGGACGGTGTCGCTCTTGTGCTCGCGGCGGCCGAGGTGGCGTGCGAGTGCCCGCCAGTTCTTCAGGTGGGCGATGCCGTGCTCAACACGGATACGGCGTGAGGAGTGCGCTTTGCGCTGGCGCTCGTATATCTCCTCGTACCAGTCCGGGGCGTTCTTCTTGAACGTGCGGTGCGGTGGTGTCACCACGCGACCGCCGGTCTGCGCACCCAGACCCTGGTAGCCGGCATCGGCGAGGATCTGGACCGCGGGCCCATCGGCCAGGAGCTTGACCAGCCCCAACTGGCGTGCGTGGGTGATGTCCGCGCAGCTTCCGGGCTTGGTCGGGCTGCAGAACAGCGCCCGGCCGTCCTCATCCGTGACCGCCATGGATGTGACGGCGTTGTGCTTGTTCTTGCCGGAGATGAACGTGTCCCGGTCCTCGCGTCCCTGGGCTGGGCGGCGGATCCGGATCTCGGTGCCGTCGATGATGCCTGTCTTCCCGGTCGCGCCGAGATGGTCGACGGCCTCGGCCAGGCTTCGCAGCCGCACGTCGGGGCTGACGGTGCACCCCCGCTCGGCGAGCAGGGGCCGCACCTCGCCGACGGCCCGGGTGATGGTCGAGCGATCTACTCCGAAGCAGCAGGCCAACACGTCGTTGATGGTCCCGTGACGGAGATGGACCAAGGTGGCCAGCAACCGGTCGACGAACACCAGTTGGTGCTTCGCACCAGCACCTACGGCCCGCTTCCGTTGCCGGGAGACGAGCCTGGCCTGCTGGCGCTCGTGCCACAACGGGCCAATCTCAGCGACGAGTTCAGCGATCACATCGGCCGTCAGGCCCGTGATCCGCCGTTTGCTGATGATCACTGCACGAGTCGCGTTCCCCACCACATGACCATGATCAACGATCAAGAGCTCGACGTCTCACGGCCAACCATGCACGAGCTCGTAAAGGTTGTCCCGTAAGAGGTCGGCACCCGGGAAGATGGCCTGATGGTGAACATGGTGGAGTGGGAGGAGATACGTCGTCGATTGCACTTCGGGCAGCGTGTTTCTGGAAGGGTTGCCCAGATACCGAGGCCGGGCACGATCGGCGTCTTCGTTGACATCGGGCTCACCGTCGGCGGCTTCGTCGACGTGCTGTTGCTGCCGGAGGATGCCGCTCGGTGGCCGGCTGAAGGCACCGAGACTGAGTTTGAGGTCTGGTGGGTCGATGAACGGCCCCAGGTTCGGCTGAAGCCGGTCGATCGCCAGTTCTTGCGGGAAGACTTCGATGAATGGCTCAGTCGATGGCGACCTGGGTGGCCCCGGGAGCTCGGCCTCCCAGTCCTGGCCATCGAACCACCGTCTCACGGCACCTGACAGCAGTTGGCTGAGACGATCATCGACCGAAGAGGGCCAGGTTGTGTAGTCGGGCGATGCCGAGCATGGCTTGGTGAACGCCATCGCCCTTGAGTCGGCAGTCCCGCAGGATTTTCCAGTTCTTCAGGCGGGACAGGGCGTGCTCGACGCGGGCGCGGGCCTTGCGGTGGACCTTGTTCTCGGCTTCCTGCTGCGGGCTCAGAGCTTTCTGACCGCGTTGTCGGCGGTGAGGAATGAGCAGGCCGGTGCCTTGGTAGCCGCCATCGGCGATTACCGGAACGCCTCGGCAGGCGAAGTCGACGCCCGACTCGGTGAAGGCCCGGCAGTCGTTGCGGCTGCCGGGCAGTGGGTCGCCGACGGTCACGACCAGACGGCTGTTGGCGTCGATGACGATCTGCAGGTTCGTCGAGTACGGGTAGTTCTTGCTGGATGCGGCGACCCTGCGGTCGCGGGTGGGGACCAGGGTGCCGTCGACGATGTAGACAGTGTCCTCGCGCTTGCGGCGGGCCGGGGAGATCGCCAGCAGCGGCGCGAGGTGGTCCAGGATCCGGTCCGCGGCCGACTTTGAGATCCCGAAGAGCGGCGCGACCTGCCGCAATGTCAGGTTCGTGCGCCAGTATGTGGCCACAAGCAAGACCTGGTCCTCCAGCGGCAGCCGTCAAGGGCGGCCGCGCTGAATATCACCACCGCGACGTCGCACCAGCGCGACCAGCCGGTTGAACTGGGCCGGACTCAGCCCGGTGAACGGCTCGATCCACTTCGGATCATCTGCTGACATCACCGCACCCATGACCGGTCAATGCCCCAGCAGTCTCACCAGTTACGGGACAACTCTTACGAGCTCGTGCACGGTAAGCGGTGAGACGTCGAGCACCTGATCGTCGATCATGGTCGTGTGGTGGGGAACGCGTCTCGTGCAGCGATCATCAGCGACCGGAGGATCACAGGTCTGTCGGCTGAGGTGATCGCTGAACTCGTCGCAGAGGTAGACGCGTTGTGGCACGCCCGACACCAAGCCAAGCTTGCGTCCAGGCGACGGAAGCGGTCTGTGGGCGCCGGCGCGAAGCACCAGCTGGTGTTCGTCGACCGGCTCCTCGCCACGCTCGTGCATCTCCGCCACGCCACCACGCACGATGTACTGGCCTGCTGGTTCGGCGTGGACCGCTCCACCATCACCCGTGCCATCGGCGAGGTGCGGCCCCTGCTCGCCGAGCGAGGGTGCACCATCAGCCCCGGAGTGCGGCTGCGGGCCCTCGCCGAGGTCGTCGACGATCTCGGTGCCCGGGGGAAGACCGGCATCATCGACGGAACTGAGATCCGGGTCCGGAGGCCGGACGCCGGACGCACAGACCGGGACAAATTCATCTCCGGCAAGAACAAGCAGAATGCGGTCAAGACCATGGTCGTCACGGGCGGCGACGGCCGAGTGCTCTTCTGCAGCCCGACTCAGCACGGCAGCTGCGCGGACATCACCCACGCCCGCCAGTTAGGGCTGGTCAAGCTCCTGGCCGACGGGCCTGCGGTGGAGATCCTGGCCGATGCTGGCTACCAGGGGCTGGGTGCACAGACCGGCGGACGGGTGATCACGCCTCCGCGCCGCACGTTCAAGAAGAACGCCCCGGACTGGTACGAGGACATGCACGAGCGACAGCGCAAGGCGCACTCCTCACGCCGTATCCGGGTCGAGCACGGCATCGCCCACCTGAAGAACTGGCGGGCCCTGACCCGCCACCTCGGCCGCCGCGAACACATCAGGACACCGTCCAAGCCGTTGCCGCCCTGCTGTCCCACCAGCAGACCGCCGACCTGGCCCGGCACGAACAATGTGAAACGCCAGGTCCCACCGAGGCACATGACGCCCCCACCTCCTACCGTGCACGAGCTCGTTAGCTAGTAGGGCTTGGTCAGGTTCGTAGTGGTGTGGGTATGTCTCGGTGGCAGGTGGGGCAGGCGCCGGTCCAGGTGGCGAGGAGGGTCTGCAGTTCGCGGACGACTTGGTAGAGGCTCAGACCTGCACTACGTCTTTTGGGTCTCGTGCCAGTCGTTGCAGGGTGCAGAAGGCGTGGGCGGCGGAGACGAGGGTGACGTGGTGGTGCCAGCCGTTCCAGGTGCGGCCTTCGAAGTGGGCCAGTCCCAGGGCCTGTTTCATCTCGCGATAGTCGTGCTCGATGCGCCAGCGCAGCTTGACCAGCCGCACCAGCGTGGCCAGCGGCATCCCGGAGGGCAGGCTGGAGAGCCAGAACTGCACGGGTTCGGGCTCAGCGGCCGGCCACTCGGCCAGCAGCCAGCGTTCGGGCAGTTCAGGACCGTCGCTGGTGTTGCGGACCCCGCGTCCGGCCGGGCGGATGCGCAGGGCCACGAACCGCGAGTAGATACGTTTGAAGCCGCTGATTCCTTTGCCAGGGCGGGAGCCTTCCCTCCAGGACACTGGTCTCGCTGCCGCCCGCCCGGCTGCGATGACCAGGTCTTTCATGCTCTGCGCAGGCGCGGGATACTGCAGCTGCGGTGGCCGGCCGGTGCCCGCGTAAGCGGGCTGGACGGGCCGGGCGTCGGCCGGGTGGGCGGTGTGGCGGGAGGAAATGCCCACCGCGTAGGGCAGGTTGCGTTCTTCCAGGCCGTGGCGGAAGGCGGCGGCATCTCCGTAACCGGCGTCCGCGACGACCAGGGGAATGTCGATGCCCCACG
>NZ_RSAJ01000327.1 GCF_003933965.1 Streptomyces sp. RP5T | reverse complement strand
GTGCCGTAGGGGGTTGGGCAGCGGGTCCTCACCCGGCCCGGGGTCCGCCGACGCGGCGTTCGCGGGTGTTCCGGCGTACGGTCGAAGTCATGCGCATTGTCATCGCTGGTGGTCATGGTCAGATCGCGCTGCGGCTGGAGCGGCTGCTCGCCGCGCGCGGGGACGAGGTCGCGGGGATCATCCGCCGCCCCGAGCAGGGCGACGACCTGCGGGACGCCGGGGCCGAACCGGTCCTGCTGGACCTGGAGTCGGCCTCCGTCGAGGAGGTGGCGGCGGCTCTGCGGGGCGCGGACGCGGCCGTGTTCGCGGCGGGCGCCGGTCCCGGCAGCGGCGCGTCGCGCAAGGACACCGTGGACAAGGCCGCCGCGGTGCTGTTCGCGGACGCGGCGGTCCGGGCGGGCGTACGGCGCTTCCTGATCGTGTCCTCGATGGGCGCGGACCCGCGGCACGAGGGCGACGAGATCTTCGACGTGTACCTGCGTGCCAAGGGCGAGGCCGACGCCCATGTACGTGGCCTGGACGCCCTGGACTGGACGGTCCTGCGTCCCGGCGCCCTCACGGACGACGCGGGCAAGGGCCTGGTCCGCCTGGAGGCCCACACCGGTCGCGGCCCGATCCCGCGCGACGACGTGGCGGCCGTACTGGCGGAGTTGCTGGACACGCCCGCGACGGCCGGGCTGACGCTGGAGCTGGTGAGCGGTTCCACGCCGGTGTCGGTGGCGGTGAAGTCGGTGGCGGGCAACTGAGAATCCCCGCCGAGGGGTGCTGTCCGGCTCCGGCCGCGCGGACGTGAGGCGGTACGGGCCAGGCAGGCAAACCGACGTAGCGCGCGTCGGGGCGTCAGAACAGGGGCAGCTGGCCAGGGACGACGGGGACTGCGTACCCGTCCAACGACGGCTGCAAGATTCCGAGTTCGGCCTGCCTGCGCGAACCCGAGCACGACACGAGCCGGCCTCTCTCTCGCGCGCCGGGTGGGTCGTGCCGGGCGAAGCGGCCGGCGACGACCGCGATCTCGCGACGGCATTCGGGGCAGAGCCTGCGACGACTGGACATGCAGTCAGTCTGCCCCGCAGGGACGGGGTTTGTGCGCCGGGAGTGAACGGTTGGGTGTCGCCGTGTCAGGTGAAGGCCCGAGCGCGGAGGGCTGGGCCGTCCCTTCCTCCTGGCGCGGTCTGCCTCGCCGCACCGCGAGCACGGCTGCCGTCGCGGTGAGGACAAGCACGGCCGCGGCGGGGCCCGCCAGGGTGAGCACGTGCTGGAGGGAGGAGGCGGCCGCGTATCCGGCGGATGCCTCCGCGGTCGCCCAGACGCAGGCCGCGGTGACGCTGTACGGCGCGATGCGGTGGTAGGGCAGGCGGGTGGCGCCCGCGCAGTGGGGGGCGAGGGTGCGGACCACGGGGACGAAACGGGCGAGGAAGACGGCACGGCCGCCGTGACGGGCCATCAGCGTCTCCGCCCGTGCCCAGAGGGCGGGCGGGATGCGGCGGCCCGCCCGGCCGGTGCGCAGCCGGCCGGCGAGGAACCGGCCCGTGCGGTGGGCGAGGAAGTCACCGGCCACGACGGCTCCGGCCGCCCCCGCGATGATCAGGGGCAGACCGATGTGCCCGGTCCGGGCGAGGGCGCCCGCGGTCAGGAGCAGGGTGAGGGTGGGAATGAACGCACCCACCAGCAGGACCGACTCGGCCAGCACCGCCGTGGCCACGATCGCGTAGACCGCGATGGCCGGGAGGTGGCCGAGGAGGTCGGAGACCGCGTTCAACGCCGTGCCCCGGCGAGAGGCTGCTCGGAGGACTCCGCGTGTGCGAGGGGGCGGCGCAGGTGCCAGACGTGGGCGGGGGGCAGGTTGGCCCAGACCGTCCAGCGGCCGGTGGCGTAGGCGCGCTGGTAGGCGGCCATGATCTCGTCCACCACGGCGTGACGGCGTGCTTCGGCCCGGGTGCCGGTCAGGGCGCGTGCCCTGCGGGTGCCGACGTAGGCGAAGTAGGTGAGTGTGCCGCCTGGGTGCAGCAGGTCCATGTAGCGGGCCATGATCCGCTCGACCTGGGCGGGGGCGAAGTTGGTCAGGGGCAGGCCGGAGACGATGACGTCGTAGCGCTGGTCGGTGTCCAGTTGCTCGACGGCGGTCTCGTGCACGCGCACCCGTCCGGACGCGCGGGCCGGGTTCGGGTGCGCGGCGACGAGGCGGCGCAACTGGGCGGCGAAGCGGGGGTTGGCCTCCACCACGTCCAGGCGGCTGCCCGTGGACAGGTGGGGGATCAGGGCCCGGGCGATGGGGCCGGTGCCGGCGCCGGCTTCCAGGACGGCCAGCGGACGGGACGCCTGGGCCCGCACGGGGTCGGTCAGGGCTCGGGCCAGTGCCCTGCCGCTGGGGGCGATCGCGCCGGTGGTGCGCAGATCACGAGCTGCTTCGATCAGAAACATCCAGCCGTCGGCTTCGCGCTGCGCCAGAACGCGTTCGTGGGAGGTGGTCCAGTCATCCATGCATATGACGCTAGGAATCGCCGCCCGGCAGCGGATCCGCCGTTCTTCGACGGCTTCCCCCGACGAAAGTAGGGGGTCGGCGCGGCCGCTCGTCGAGGGGCGGCAGGCGGGCGCCTGCCTAGGATTCCGACGGTGAACAGCAGCGGGATTCATTCGCGGGTGGTGGCCGTCGGGCGCTGGGCGACCGTGACGTTCTTCGCCGCCGTCGCCGCACTGAACGGCGCGCAGCAGGTCAGCGACGGCCGGTATGTGATTCCCATCGGTGCCTCGGCACTGGCGTGCGCGGTGGTGCTGCTCGTGCCGCGGCTGCGCCGGCCCGTCGCGCCGCTCGTGGTCACCGCGGTCACCGCGTGGTGGGGGTGGATCGGCACGCTGCTGCTGGCTCTCGTCCTGTACGACCTGGCCGCGGCCCGCCGGACGCGGGCGGCGGTCGTCTGCGTCGCCGCCGCGCTGGGCGCCAACCTCGTCGGCTACCCGCCCACTCGGCTGTGGGGACAAGAGGCGTACATCACCGCGCTGTTCATCTGGGCCTTCGCGTACGTCGTCGGCCTGTGGATCGGCAGCCGCCGGCGTCTGGTGCGGGCGCTGGCCGCCGATGTGGAACACCTGCAAGTCGAGGCGCAGCTGCGCGAGGAGGCCGCGCGGGTCGCGGAGCGGTCCCGGATCGCGGCGGAGATGCACGACGTCCTCGCCCACCGGCTCAGCCTGATCGCCCTGCACACGGGTGTGCTGGCCACCCGCGGCGACACCCTGCCGGCACCGGTCGCCGAACGACTGACCCTGCTGCGGGGCGCCTCCACGGAAGCGCTCGCCGACCTGCGGGACGTGCTCGGTGTGCTGCGTGCTCCCGGCGCCGTCCCGAACGGGGCCGGCGTGATGCCCGCGCCGGTGCCCGGCGACGTCCGGCAGCTGGTGGACGACGCCCGCGCCGCCTCCCAGCCCATCGCCCTGACGATCCACGGCCGGCCGGAGGACGCGCCCACCACCCACCGCCTGGCCGTGTACCGCATCGCTCAGGAAGCCCTGACCAACGCCCGCAAGCACGCCGACGGCACTCCGGTGACCATGACGATCGACTACCGGGTGCCGGCCACGCTGGTGGAGGTCACCAACCCCGCCGGTCTCCCCGGGCCTGCGGCCGCCGTCGGCTCCGGTTACGGGCTCGTCGGCCTGCGCGAACGCGTCAGCGCCCTCGGCGGCCACCTGACCGTGGGACCGGCCGGCGGGGGCTCCTGGCGCCTGGCCGCCCGCATTCCCCACCCGGCCGGCACGGAAGAGAACGGAACTCCCGCATGATCCGCGCAATGATCGTCGACGACGACGCCCTGGTCCGCCTCGGCCTGGCCGACCTCCTCGACAGCGACCCCGGGATCGACCTCGTCGCCCAGGCCGCCGACGGCCTCCAGGCGATCGAGCAGGCAAGCGCCCATCGCGTCGATGTGGCCCTCGTCGACGTACGCATGCCCCGCATGGACGGCATCACCGCCACCGCCCGGCTGAGGGCACTGCCCCACCCGCCGAAGGTCATCACTCTGACCACCTTCGACCTCGACCAGTACGTCTACGACGCCCTCGGCGCCGGAGCCGACGGCTTCCTGCTCAAGGACACCGACCCGGCCGAGATCCTGCGCGCCGTCCACCTGGTGGCCGCCGGCTCCGCGATGCTCCACCCCACGGCGGCCCGCAGCCTCATCGACCGCTACCACGCCACCACCCGCCCCCAGGCGGTCCAGGCCCAGGCCCGCATCGACCGTCTCACCCCGCGCGAACGCGACGTCCTCGCCCTCCTCGCCCACGGCGAGACCAACGCCGAGATCGCCGCCCGCCTCACGATGCGCGAAAGCACCGTCAAGGCCCACGTCAGCCGCATCCTGAACGCACTGGACGTCACCAACCGCGTCCAGGCCGCCCTCGTGGCCCGCGATGCGGACCTCACCGCATGAACCCAGTCCGGGACACGACGTTCGAACGCGGGAGGGAGCGTGAGAGTACGTCCGCCGCCGGAGCACACGACAAGGGCCCCGTGACCAACCGTTTGGCTGGTCACGGGGCCCTTGTTTTCCCGTGTGGCGGCGCCAGGATTCGAACCTGGGAAGGCTGAGCCGGCAGATTTACAGTCTGCTCCCTTTGGCCGCTCGGGCACACCGCCGGGGTTGCTGCCCTTCGAACCGTCTTTCGGCGGTGCTCCGTGGCAACGACGTAAACAATACCCGATGCCGAGGGGTGCTTCGCCACCCGATTGATCTGCGCCCGGAGGGCATGGGGTGACTAGGCTTGGGCGGATGCGGCCCGGGTTCACGCCGGGCTCGGCGACCGCCCCCACGACGCCGATACGCATCCGTACGCACGTCGACACGCACCCCGATACAAGGAGCCACAGGACATGGCCGACTCCAGTTTCGACATCGTCTCGAAGGTCGAGCGGCAGGAGGTCGACAACGCCCTCAACCAGGCCGCCAAGGAGATCTCCCAGCGCTACGACTTCAAGGGCGTGGGTGCCTCGATCTCCTGGTCCGGCGACAAGATCCTGATGGAGGCGAACTCCGAGGACCGGGTCAACGCCGTCCTCGACGTCTTCCAGTCCAAGCTGATCAAGCGTGGGATCTCGCTGAAGGCGCTCGACGCGGGTGAGCCGCAGCTCTCCGGCAAGGAGTACAAGATCTTCGCGTCGATCGAGGAGGGCATCTCCCAGGACAACGCCAAGAAGGTCGCGAAGATCATCCGGGACGAGGGCCCGAAGGGCGTGAAGGCGCAGGTCCAGGGCGACGAGCTGCGGGTCAGCTCGAAGAGCCGTGACGACCTGCAGTCCGTCATCGCCCTGTTGAAGGGCAAGGACTTCGACTTCGCGATCCAGTTCGTGAACTACCGGTGAGCCGCTGATCGCGCTGATCGGCACCGATCCACGAGGAAGGGTGGGCACCTGGCCGGTGCCCACCCTTCTCGCCTACTGGCTGCGGTCCGAAGGTCAGTCGCGCGAGTTGCCGAACAGGAGACGGTAGGCGATGAGGAGCACGAGGGAGCCGCCGATCGCGGCGGCCCAGGTCGGTCCGTCGTAGAAGCTCTTGGAGACCGGGTGGTCCAGCCAACGGGCCGATATCCAGCCGCCGATGAACGCGCCCGCGACACCGATCAAGGTGGTCCCGATCAGACCGCCCGGGTCGCGGCCCGGCAGCAGGAACTTGGCGATGGCTCCCGCCAACAGTCCCAGGATGATCCAGCCGATGATGCTCATGCCCTGAACCTGCCCTTCCGCGCTGTGCCCGCACCGTCCGGGAACTGTGATCTTCGTCCCGCGGACCGGGCGCGCGCTCGTACGCCGGGTCGTGCGTCGTACCTGTGCGGTGGTCGTCGATCGGGTGTTCGTCTCGCGTTGATGAGGAGGACGTCGGGGTCCCGTTCCGTGGTTGCAGGGGATCAGTAGGGTTCGGCGCATGACGCATTCCGGTGCCGAACTGCGGCGCACGCTGGGAGTCGGGGACGCCGTGGTCATCGGGCTCGGCTCGATGATCGGCGCGGGGATCTTCGCCGCCCTCGGGCCGGCAGCGCGCTCCGCCGGATCCGGACTGCTGCTCGGACTCGCGATCGCCGCCGTGGTCGCCTACTGCAACGCCACGTCCTCGGCACGGCTGGCCGCCCTGTACCCGGCCTCCGGCGGCACCTACGTGTACGGCCGGGAGCGGCTCGGGCCGTTCTGGGGTTATCTGGCGGGCTGGTCGTTCGTGGTCGGGAAGACGGCCTCCTGTGCGGCGATGGCGCTGACGGTGGGTGCGTACGTCTGGCCGGGTCAGGCCCACGCCGTGGCCGTCGCGGCCGTGGTGGCCCTGACCGCGGTGAACTACGGCGGGATCCAGAAGTCCGCCTGGCTGACCCGGGTGATCGTGGCGATAGTCCTCGCTGTCCTCGCTTCCGTGGTGGTCGTGTGTCTGGGGTCCGGGGCCTCGCAGGCCGGGCGGCTGGATTCCGGTGTGTCCGGCGGGGTGGGCGGGGTACTGCAGGCGGCCGGTCTGCTGTTCTTCGCGTTCGCGGGGTACGCGCGTATCGCGACCCTCGGTGAGGAGGTACGGGATCCCGCGCGCACCATCCCCCGCGCGATCCCCCTGGCCCTGGGCATCACGCTGGTGGTGTACGCGGCTGTGGCGGTGGCCGTCCTTTCCGTGCTGGGCGCCGACGCTCTGGGCCGTGCGGACGCGCCGCTGGCCGAGGCGGTGCGGGCGGCCGGGGTGCCCGGGCTCGTACCGGTGGTGCGGGTGGGTGCCGCCGTGGCGGCGCTCGGCTCGCTGCTCGCCCTGATCCTGGGTGTCTCACGGACGACGCTGGCGATGGCCCGGGACCGGCATCTGCCGTACGCGCTGTCCGCCGTGCATCCCCGTTTCCAGGTGCCGCACCGGGCCGAGCTGGCCGTGGGCGCGGTGGTCGCGGTCCTCGCCGCCACGGTGGACGTGCGGGGTGCGATCGGTTTCTCCTCCTTCGGGGTGCTCGCGTACTACGCGGTGGCCAACGCGTCGGCCTGGACGCTGGGTTCGGCTCCGGCCGCCCGTGCGGTGCCGGTGGTGGGGCTGCTCGGGTGCGTGGTGCTCGCGTTCGCGCTGCCTGTGGTGTCGGTGGTCGTGGGCGCCGGCGTGCTGGCGGTCGGGGTGGTGGCGTACGGCGTACGGAACCGGTGGACCCGGCGGTAGGTCAGCAGGTCGGTTCCCCCCGGAGGGGCCGTCAGGTCGCGTGGGCCGGCGGTGCCGTGCGTATCGGGAACTCGGCCCACGGAGCCATCTCCAGTTCCTCGTTCATCTCCTCGTACCAGCCCGTGCCGTCGACCCAGGCCTGCAGCCAGTCCGTGAGGGCGGGGGCGTCCACGAACCAGGAGTGGTCGCGGTCGCCTGCGTTCGGCTCGAAGAGGAGCACGGTGGCTTCGGGGCTGTGGCAGTCCACGCACGCGTACATCGCACAGCCCCAGTGGGAGATCGGCAGGACGCCCTCGGGCCAGGGCCAGTCGGGGTCCTTGCGGCCGCTCTTGCGGTTGGCCAGGTACTGCGTGACGGCTGCGGGCTCGCCGGCCGGGGCGCTGTCGAGCAGCGGCAACAGGCCGTACTCCGGGCCGAATCCGCCGTCCCCTATCCGAAGGTAGAGCTCGGCGAGCAGCGGCGAAAGGCGGAAGCCCAGCGCGGCCTCCGCACGGGCCAGAGTGGCCGGGTCCACCGGCTCGGGCAGGGATGTCCAGCCCCACGGACGGGTGTTGCGGGCCTTGTCCGCCACCCGTGCCAGCAACTGCTCGCTCTCGGTCATGCATTCATGATGCAGCGCGGCACTGACAGCGGGGCAGACCCTGTGGACAACCTTCGGGTTGTGGAAAACCCCGACCAGGAGCGGTCCCGGTCAGCGGGCCGCGAACGGCTCGTCCGTGGGGACGATTTCGCGGCCCAGCGGGAACAGGGACACAGGGATCAGCTTGAAGTTGGCGATGCCGAACGGGATGCCGATGATCGTGAGGCAGAGGACGAGGCCCGTGGTGATGTGGCCCAGGGCCAGCCACCAGCCGGCGAGGACCAGCCACAGGACGTTGCCGAGGAGGGAGGGGGCGCCCGCGTCGCGGCGCTCGACGGTGGTGTACCCGAAGGGCCACAGGGCGTAGACGCCGATGCGGAAGGCCGCCAGGCCGAAGGGGATGCCGATGATGGTGATGCAGAGCAGCACGCCCGCGGCCAGGTAGGCGAGGAACAGCCAGAAGCCGCTCAGAACGAGCCAAATGACGTTCAGGATCGTTTTCATTGGGGTCGACCTGCCATCTTCTCGAGCCGGGCGATGCGCTCCGCCATCGGCGGGTGCGTCGAGAACATCTTGGAAAGTCCCTGACCAGGACGAAACGGGTTGGCGATCATCATATGGCTGGCGGTCTCGATGCGCGGCTCGGGAGGCAACGGCAGCTGCTTGGTGCCCGCTTCGAGCTTGTGCAGCGCGCTGGCGAGCGCGAGGGGGTCGCCGGTGAGCTGGGCGCCGGACGCGTCCGCCTCGTACTCCCTGGAGCGGCTGATGGCCAGCTGGATGAGGCTGGCGGCCAGCGGGCCGAGGATCATGATCATTAGCATGCCGAGGAGACCCGGGCCGTCGTCGTCGTCGGAGCGGCCGATCGGGATGAGCCAGGCGAAGTTGACCAGGAACATGATCACGGAGGCGAGGGCGCCGGCCACCGACGAGATCAGGATGTCGCGGTTGTAGACGTGGCTCAGCTCGTGGCCGATGACGCCGCGCAGTTCGCGCTCGTCCAGCATGCGCAGGATGCCGTCGGTGCAGCACACGGCGGCATTGCGCGGATTGCGGCCGGTCGCGAAGGCATTGGGTGCCTCGGTCGGCGAGATGTACAGGCGCGGCATGGGCTGACGGGCCTGCGTGGAGAGTTCGCGGACCATGCGGTAGAGGGCGGGTGCCTCGAACTCGCTCACCGGGCGGGCACGCATCGCGCGTAGAGCCAGCTTGTCGCTGTTCCAGTACGCGTACGCGTTGGTGCCCAGCGCGATCAGGACGGCCACGATCAGCCCCATGCGGCCGAAGAAGCTGCCGATGACGATGATGAGTGCGGACAGTCCTCCGAGGAGGACTGCGGTCCTGAGCCCGTTGTGCCGGCGGTGCACGGTACGCCCTCCAAGTGGTGCAGCAGGGGAACCCTTTGCTTGCTGGTCTCCGATGTCTTCCGGGTCACCGGTCCGTGGTGTCACGTCCAGTGGACCTTTCCGTCTTGCTCAACGCCAGGCGGAGGCCACTAGTTCCCTTGTGCGCGCGCAGGCCCAGGTGGGCCGTCCGGGTGACGGCCCGGCAGGGGGGCGGTTCGGGTTCGGGAAGGGCCGGGTCAGAAGAGGCCGGTGTCGGTGAAGCGCAGCACCAGTTGGGGCGCGCCCGAGAGGGCGAGGCCGAGGACGCCGGTCAGGGCG
>NZ_RSAJ01000326.1 GCF_003933965.1 Streptomyces sp. RP5T | reverse complement strand
GAGTAGGGGCGGGAGCCGGGGCCGCGATCATTGCGCAGCCGTACGCCATAAACCCGGCGACGCGGACGCCCGTCCCCCGGATACTGGTCGCCCATGGATGAGGTCGAGGTCGTCGTCGCCCACTCCGAGCGCGCGACCCTGCGCGTCGGGGACGTGTTCCTGAAGGTGGACGCCGATCAGGCGCGCACCGCCGTCGAGGTCGCGGCGATGGCCCTGGCGCCGGTCCCGACCCCCGAGGTCCTGTGGCGCAATCCGCCCGTGCTCGCGATCGCCGCGGTACCGGGGAGGGCGCTCGGCAGCCTCGGTGAGCCGTCGACCGCGTCCTCGGCGGCCTGGGCCGCTGCGGGGGCCGCCATCCGGAAGCTGCACGAGGCGCCGTTGCCGCCCTGGCCCGGCCGGGGAAGAGGGCTCGCCGAGTTGACGGCGGACCTCGACCGCGAGTGCGAGTGGCTCGTGACGAACGGCGTTCTGCCCGGCGACCTGGTCACCCGCAACCGCCGGGTCGCCGAGGCCGCGCTACGGCCGTGGACGCCGATGTTCACGCACGGGGACCTGCAGATCACCCACATCTTCGTCGACGACGATCAGGTCACCGGCATCATCGACTGGTCCGAGGCCGGCCCGGGCGATCCCCTGTTCGACCTCGCTACCCTGACGCTCGGACACGAGGAGCGCCTGGGCGACGTGCTCGTCGGCTACGGCACCGACGTCGACCTTGACGTTATCCGCGCGTGGTGGTCGTTGCGCAGCCTGTTGGTGATCCGCTGGCTGTCCGAACACGGCTTCGACCCGTTCGCGCCGGGCTGCGAGGTCGACGTGCTGAGATCCCGGATGTGAGAGGAAGGCCCGTGCACCGGAGCGAGGACCAGATCTTGGCCGAGGAGCTTGGTGCTCTTGGCGCGTTGAGCGGGGGGAGCGGTGGACTGGTCCGGGTTGTGGCCAACCTGATGAGGAAGAACGTCCATGAGATCGATCTGGTCGCAGCCCTGCCGTTCGAAGCTGTGGTGAAGCTTGTCTCCGCCGTGCTCGGAAGCGCGGGCCGTGCGGTCGACAGCGTGTCCGTCGGTTCCGGGGAGGAGGAGACGATCCGCGTCGTGGTCGGCGGCGGCGCCGGCGGGCTGAACCCTGCCGTGGTGACCGCGCGGGTGCTGAAGGTCGACGAGAACAGCTCGGAGATCTGGCTTCGCGCGGCCGCCAAAGAGGGCCTGATCAGGCAGCGAGCGGGGGAGAGGACCGCTGCCCGCATCGCCGCACTGCTGAGCGAAGCGACTGGAGCGGGCGAGGCGTACGGAGCGGGCAAGGCAGGCGGGTGAGGCCGCTCGGTCGGTCGTGTGCCCCGAGACCGCCATTGCGGCGCACCACCGCCTGATCGGTACGGCTGCCGCAGTCACCGCCGGTCCCCGTAAGCGCCCTTTCGGCCCTGACCGAAAGGGCGCGCGGACGTGTCTCGCGGGTCGCCAGGCTTGGCGCACGACCGAGCCGTAGCGAAAGCGCACCGATCAGAAATGGGGAGACAAGGATGCTTGAGCTGAACCGCGGTGGCCGCCGCAGGACGATGGCGATGGCGTTCGCCGCAGCTGCCTGCGCGAGCGTTCTCACGTTGCAGGGCGCTCCCTCCGCCCATGCCGCCAGCTCTTATGACGGCGCGGACCCGGCCGCCACGGGCTGCGCCTCGAACGCCAAGACCCTGGCCTCCGCGCCGCTCTACCTGCCCAACACGACCAGTCAGGCCGGCACCATCGAGATGCGCTACAGCAACACCTGCATGACCCAATGGATCCGCGTCCACTCCAACACCACCATGTGCAGCGGTGAACCCTGCCGGAACAAGGCGGAGATCACCCGCCCCGCCGGGGCGGACGGCCCGGCCCTGACGGTGGGACGCGGCAACGTGGCCGCGGGGGAGCCGTATCAGTGGAGCCTGATGGTCTACACCCCCAACACCCGCTCCTGCGGGACCGGCAACGCCGACACGGGCAGCAGCACGGCCTACCCGTACGGGGAGTGGGGACGCCAGATCTGCGGCTGATTCTGGTCGAGTCGCCGCCAACTCGTAGTGAAGTATCCAATGTGACGGGAGAGTTGAGATGTAACGGGTCATCAGGGGAGGAGGCCGTGGCATGCGCGCACTGCGTGGTGGGGTGTACGTGGCGGCGTTATTGGCGGCTGCTTCACCGACGTCGTGCACGACCGACGGACGCAGCAGTGAGGCGCGGGCATTCGAGGAAGCACTCCAACCGCTGCGGCAGGCGCAGACGTTCCGCATGGTGGGGGAGTTCCGCGGTCCCGACGGGGCGAGGGTCGGGTTCGATGCCCGCCTCGACGGTCGTGGCGCCTGCGCGGGAACGGTGGGGAACGCGGAGAGTGTCCTGGTCGGCGAGCGGGTGTGGACCCGTTGGCCCGACGATGCACTGCCCGCGGCCGTGAGCAGGCTGGCCGGGGACACGGATACCGCGTCGGTCGACCCCGCCGCCGACCTGACGAAGGACCCGCAGTGGACTGCGGTCAAGCTGCTGCGGGGTGCGTACATGGTCACGCGCCTGCCGAGCGAAGTCCCGGAGACGGAAGGTATCGCCCCGGTGTGCCGGACGGGACGGCTGCTGGCCGGAGCCGGGACGAGCGCGGGCGACGTGATCTCCGGCCCGGAGACAGTGCGAGACGGGGTGCGTCTGCGCCCCCTGACCAGGACCGTCGGCCCGGTGACCGTCCGGGTCTACGTGCCGGCGCAGGGCGAGCCGGAGGTGCGGCTCGCCGAGTACCAGGTCGAGGGGGGCCGCAGTTTCTCGGTCCGGTTCAAGGAACTCGGCAGGCCCGTCGCGGTCAGTTCGCTGGAAGGGGAGCAGACGGTCGCGTCCGAGGACGTCATGACGGTCCTTCACCAGGGTGGTGCCTGACGCGTCCTCCCCTGAGGCGGCCGACACCGGCACGGCCCGCCGGCGCGATGCCGACGGGCCGTGACCGGACAGCGAGTCAGGGCTTTCGCAAGGTGCTTCAGCTGATGAAGGAGCCGGGCGCGCAGGCGGTAGAGGTCACCCAGGCGTGCGACTCGATGCTGTTGTTCATGTTCGCGTTGTTGGTGTAGTGGTTCCGGCTGAGGTCGTCCACGTACTTCTCGCCCGGCAGGAGGCAGCCGTACGAGGTGTCGTCGTAGCTCGCGCGCCAGTAGAACGCCACGACGTCCTTGCCGCCGACGAAACCGCTGTTCATGACGGACGACGCGCGGTTCACGTCGTTGCCCTGGAAGGGGCCGAAACTGTCGCCCCACTCGGGGTCGTTGCCGGGCGTGACACCGAGGAGTTCGCCGCCGCAGTCGGTGCCGTCCCAGGCGCGGACGTTGCCGTCGCGGCCGTGCGAGTTCCAGTTGGCGTTGCAGCCGGGGCCCGCGTGGGCGGTGGCCGGGATGGCGATGCCGAGGGCCGCGAGGCCGAGGGTGGCGAGGGAGACGGTCAGCTTGCGCATGACGGATTCCTGTTCTGCTTGCGCCTCGTGGGAGGCGTGATGGGGTGATGATCCGCGAGCGTGGTCGCGGGGTCCGTCCGTGACGCGGGGCCACGGAAGTCGGGGTGGGGGCCGCCCGGATCAGGTGCGGGCGGGGACCAGGTGCTCGGCACGCGTGAGGGCGTCCCGCTGCATCCGCAGATGGGTGTCGAGGGCGTGGCCGTACTGTGCGGCCAGTTCGCCGACGTAGTGGGCCTCGCGCCGTTCGCCGATCGCGCGGAGGGAGACGGAACGGGCGCAGGAGGCGTCGGCGACCGCGATCCGGGTCTCGTTCGTGAAGGTCCTGGCCTCTTCGGCCCGGTTCTGCTCCGCGCTGTGCTCGCGCGTGGACCGGCGTGCCGCGTCGGGGTCGGGGAAGGGGTGACCCGCCTTGCTCATGCAACGCGACCAGGCGGTCACCGCGCTCTTGAACTCCTTGTCGCGCAGCAGCTTGCCCACGTACAGGGGGCGCAGGTTGTTGACGGTCGTCTCGGAGCGGAACCATGCCTCCGGATCGCCGTACAGGCTCTGCTGGGCCTGGCGTGCGCAGCCGCCGGACTGCTTGGTGATCGTGCCGCCGGACGGTGTCCGCAAGGTCAGCACCACGGCGTCCCGGCCGCCGTCCATAGCGATGTCGAAGGCGTTCTGGCGGGAGCGGGAAAGGGACGCGCGGTAGGCGATGTTGGGGTTGCGGAGACGGGCGCGGTCTTCCTTGGCGCTGATCCGGCTGCCGTAGCCGTGGCGGCGCGCCCAGGCGACGTCGTCCTGGACGTAGCCGAGCGGCCGGCTCTCCTCCAGGCTCAGCGGCTTTTCCTCCCAGTAGCGGAAACCCTGCTTCCGCATGCAGAGGGCGACCAGGTGCTGCTCGGCGTCGGAGATCCGCAGGTCCTGGGCGTAGGTGAGCTTCGTACCGGCTGTGGTGGCCTTGGCGTTCGAGGTCGGCGAGGCGGTGCGGGCGGTGCCGGTGCCCGCCGTGCATCCGGTGAGGACGAGCGAGACCAGCGCGGCGATCGCACCCACCGAGGTGCTCACGCGTCGCGTGCTGCGTCCACGCGGTACCTCCGTCCGGAGGGGGGCGTCGGTGCGCTTCATCGTCATGCTCCCGGGGCGAAGTGGCCTGCGCTTACGTCCCGTTGACGCCCCGAACACCACCTCCGTATGCCCCGTGAACGGCAGTTTCTTTTCTTGCCCCGACAGTCATACGGACCCGCCCCTCGAACCGTCCTTTCTGCATGCCCAGCGCCTTGCTTCGGGTCGCTGGCCCAGGCTGGGGGCGTCGGGAGGCGGGTCGTTCTGGGCGTCGGCACCGGAATCCGTGCTCACCACAGCGAGCCCGCCGCGCGTGCCGGACCATGCCTGGTGCCGGCTTCTAGAACCGCTTCCAGTGGCCTTCGGAGATCACCTCGACCGCGCCGTCGGTCACCTTGAGAGCAGTCTGCTCGTCAATCGCGTAGGCCGGTCCCGCGATCTGAGTCGCCCATCGCTCTGCCGCGGCCATGGTGTTCTCCGGACAGGCCGGATGATCCAGGTGCGGGAAGATCGAGAAAGCAACCAGGCCCAGCGCGCTGTCACCGCCGGTGAGAGGCCGCCAGCCCACGAAGTCCTCTCCGATGCGGGGCGTCATCACCATGCTTCCGGCGCTGAGTCCCACGTAGACCGTCCCGTGCAGCGACGGCAGAAGGTCGGCCAGCCCGGATTCCCGCATCCAGTGGCACAGATACAGCGCGTCACCGCCGTTGACCAGGAGGACGTCGGCCTCCCGGACCCAGGAGACCCAGCGCGCCTTGTCGATGCTGGGCAGCGCCGTCAGTTCCAGTACTCCCACCGACTTCCAGCCCAACTCGGTCATGGGGCAAGGGGACTGTCCGCTGATGAAGCGCCAGGGGCCGCCGGGATCGGCGTCCGGGGCCCCGTATCCCGCGGTCGGGATGCACAGAGCGTTGGACTCGGAGATCGGCTTGCCCAGGAGGTCGAGCAGAGCCGCGTTGATGCTCGGGTTCTTGATGCCGGAGTCGGTGAGGAGAAGTTTCATCGTGTCCGTCCCGAGGCCCTGGTGCAGCCACCGCCATGCCCTGGGTCGGTGACGCGGGCGCCGCTCGTTGCTCGTCGCGTCCTGCCACGCTCACTGCCTTCGTTCATTTCCACCCACATCCCCGGCACGCAAGCAGCGGACCTCGGCGGCTCGCCGCGCGCAGACGGCTCCTGGGCCGACCGGCTTCAGGCTGCTCACCGTACGAGAGGACGCTGGACGAGCGCAGGATCTCCGCGCTGGAGGTGTCTCGCAGCACCTCTCCGCTCGATCCGAGTCGGCCCGAGCCGTCGTACATCGTAAAGATGCCGGTCGTAGGCATGCGAGAGCCCCGGCTGGACGGGGGAGGCCAGCCGGGGCTGTGGGTGGTGGCGTGCGGAGGGTGGTCGCCTCTCGGCGGGGTGCTCCATGGGGCTTCAGCCGAACGATCGTCCCCATGGGCGGAGGGTGAGGCCCGGGGACACTGTCCCCTCCGCTTGCCACATACAGGTGAACGGCCGACCGCTGCGTGGTGTTCCCGCGTGCCGCCTCGGTGGAGGTGAGCTGCGGCACACCGGCCGGTTGGTCAGTCGGTGAAGTCCGCTACCAGGGCGGCGAATTCATCAGGCGTGGCCAGGCGGACACCGAGGTCCTCGGCCTTGGCGCGCTTGGATCCGGCGCCTTCTCCGGCCACCACCAGGGTGGTCTTTCTGGAGACGCTGGAGGAGGAGCGGCCGCCGGCGCGTTCGATGAGTTCGTTCATCTGGTTGCGGCTGAGCTTCTCCAGTACGCCGGTCATCGCGCCGGTGACCACGACCGTCATCCCGGTCAGCGGCCCGGCGACCCCATCCGTGCTGTCCGCGGCGGCGTCACCGGCCGCGGGCGCCGGTGGGGTCGCGCCGGGTTCGGTCATGTTCACCCCTGCCGCGGCGAGTTTGTCGATGAGCGGGGCGAGTTCGGCGAGTTCGGCGACGATCGAAGGGGCCTTCTCGGTGCCGATGCCGTCGACCCGCTGCATCGCCTCGGCGTCGGCGGACCGGATGTGGTCCATCGTGGCGAAATGGCGGGCGATGCGGCGGGACATGGAGCGCCCCGTGCCGCGGACCCCGAGCGCGCACAGGACCCGCGACAGCGGTCGGCCCTTGGCCGCGGCGATCGCCCCGAGCAGATTGTCGGTGCTGGTCGCGCCCATCCGCTCCAGCGCCAGGAGCTGGTCACGGGTGAGGGTGAACAGGTCGGCGAGATCGGCCACCAGTCCGGCCTCCACGAGCTGTACGACGCGGGTGGCGCCCAGGCCCTCGATGTCGAGCTGGTCGCGGCCGGCGGCGTAGGACAGGGAAGCGACCAGGTGGCAGTTACGGCCCTGCTCGCACCGCCAGCGCTCCTGGCTGGTGTCGATGCCGGAGCCGCACCGTGGGCACACCTCGGGGAACACGATCGGCTGCTCGTCACCGGTGCGCAGGTGGGCGACCGGCGCCTCGATGCGCGGGATGACATCACCGGCGCGATGGACCATGACATGGTCCCCCAGGCGCAGGTCGCGGCGGGTGATGTCGGCCGGGTTGTGCAGGGTGGCGTAGGTGATGGTGGCGCCCTCGATCTCGACCGGTTCCAGGACGCCACGGGGCGCGATGATCCCGGTGCGGCCCACGTTCCACTCGACCTCGACCAGGCGGGTGATCTTCTCCACGGCGGGGAGCTTGTACGCGATCGCCCAGCGGGGCGCACGCGACCCGGACCCCGCGGCCAGCTGGTCGGCGGCCAGGTCGGCCTTGATGACGATGCCGTCGATCCCGAACGGCAGCTCGGCGCGCAGCGCGGCGATCTCCCGGACCCTCGCCAGGACTTCCTCCACGGACGTGGCGACGATCCCGGGGACCGAGGTGGCGGCCGGGGTGTGCACCCCCAGCCGGGCGGCCAGGATCATCAGGTCACTGTGTGCGAGCCCGTCAAGCCGCTCGGCGAAGTCGGCCCCGGTGTCGGGCAGGGGCAACAGGCCGTAGCCGAAGAACGTCATCGCCACCGTGTACGCGCGGTCCCTGGCCCGCAGGGAGCCCGCGGACGCGCCTCGCGGATTGGCGAAGGGCTGCCCGCCGTGTGCGGTGCGCACCTCGTTGGCGTGCTCGAACTGGGCCGTCGTCATGAGGACTTCGCCGCGCACCTCCACGGTGACCGGCTCGGTCAGTTCCTCGGGGAGGCCCTCAAGGGTGCCGATCGCGTGGGAGACGTCCTCCCCGGCGATCCCGTCGCCGCGGGTGATCAGCTGCTTCAGCCGACCACGGGTGTACCGGGCCGCGACGGCCAGCCCGTCGAGCTTCGGCTCGACACTGAACCGGGTGAGATCGTGGCCCACCCGGCGGGCCAGCGAGTCGGTCCAGGCCGTGAACTCCTCCGGCGAGAACACGTTGTCCAGACTCAGCATCGCCACCGTGTGCGGCACATCGCCCTCGACCGCGCCGCCGGCGACCTTGCCGGTGGGGGAGTGCGGCAACACCTGCTCGGGATGCGCGGCCTCCCACTCGGCGATGCCGCGCACCAGCCGGTCGAAGGCGTCGTCGTCCAGAGGAGAGGTCCCGCCCTCGTAGTAGGCGGCTGCGGCCTGGACCGCGTCCTCGACCGCCTGCGCGTAGGCAGCGGCATCCAGGATCTGCGCAACGGGTGTCGTCATGCAGGTCATCTTGACGGCTGCCACTGACAACGCCCCTCGCCGACGGCCTGGGGGCAGTCACTCCGAGCCGTCAGCAAGCGTGCGTCAGGGCCCGCCTGCCAGCGCCTGCGAGGATCTGCCTGTCAGCCAGGACCGGCCTGTCAGGACCTGCCTGTGCGAGCACGCCCCACAGCCGCCCCGTCGCCGGGCGCGGCGCGCCCCTCCGTGCGGTAGTCGTAGTACGCCCATACCACCACCGCCACACCGGCGGTGAGTCCGACCGTCACGATGCGTACGGCCCCGCTGGTCAGGGCGGCGGCCAGACCGGTGAGTCCCGCACCGGACGCCATGAGAAGGCGGCTGACCAGGCGCTGCCTGGTCGTCTGGGGTTCCTCCCGGTCCTTGAGATCGTGCACGGCGTCACGAGCCGGATGCGCGGAACCGCGACGGGCACGTGCCCGGTATGTCAGCCCGAAGCTGATCAGTGCGTACAGCGCCACAGCCCCGAGGGTCCAGAGCCAGACGTACGGGTCGTCACTCGATCCTCGTGCCAGATGCATGACGCCTGTCCTCCACAGGGGGCTTCACCGGTGAGCGGAACTCAACTTCGTTCGTCTTCACGGGCGGCGGCGGCAGCCGGGTCGGCCGGCCGGAAGCATGCCGTCACCGTCTTGCCGTGCCGCTGGCACCTCGTACCCCACTCGTCGGCGAGCTTGCCCACGATGGACACCCCGCGGCCGGAGACCGCGCCCTGCTCGGGTTCGCGCTGCTGCGGCAGCGAGGGATCCTCGTCGTGCACGCTCACCTGAAGACAGTCGCCGTCCCAGGTGAGCACCAGATGTGCGTCGCTGCGCGCGTGGACGTGCGCGTTGGTGATCAGCTCGGACACCGCCAGCACGATGGCGTCCACCGTGTCCGGTTCGGTGGCGGTCCAAGGCAGGGACTCAAGACGCCTGCGTGTCCACTCCCGGCCGACCCGCACCCCTTCGGACATGGGGAACGAGTGCGCCCACCCCATAGCCTTCACCGCCACTGCCCGACTTCCTCTCCTCGAACCACCGAACGTCGCGTGCACGCTCCGTATACCCGGGCCCTCACTGAACAGGCCTGACGATGCCCGCTCGTCGGAGGGAGACAGGTGCCCCGTCCGCCGCCTCGCTACCGGGACTATTCGCAGTGCACCGGGCTTCAGCCCGGTGGTGAAGCGAATCTGAGAGCTGCTCTGACCTCAGCTGTGTGCACGGATCCGCACTGTTCACCTCAGCCCGGGTCAGAGCGGCCGGTTCTGCTGCTCG
>NZ_RSAJ01000325.1 GCF_003933965.1 Streptomyces sp. RP5T | reverse complement strand
GCCTCGCCGTGGTGCTGACCGCCCGCCCGCCCCTGCTGCTCCTCGACGAGCCGACCCGCGGCCTGGACTACGCGGCGAAGGCCCGCCTGGTGCGCCTGCTCGCAGACCTCGCAGCCGCCGGCCACGCGATCCTGCTGGCCACCCACGACGTGGAACTTGCCGCCGAGCTCGCGCACCGGGTGATCCTGCTGGCCGAGGGCGAGGTGATCGCCGACGGCCCGGCGACCGAGGTCATCCCCTCCTCGCCCTCCTTCGCCCCGCAGGTCAGCAAGATCCTCGCCCCGCAGCGCTGGCTGACGGTCACCGAGGTGCGGAAGGCCCTGTCATGACCCGGGACCCCGCCCGCCTCCGCGACCCCGTCACCGTCCGGGCCGTCCGTCTCGGCCCCCGCTCGGTCCTCACGCTCGCCCTGGTCAGCGCCGTCGGTGTCGTCGCCTTCGGCTGGCCCTTCCTCGCCCCGCCCACCTCCCAGGTCGGCACCCACGCCCAGGACGCCCCCTGGCTCTTCGCCGGGCTGCTCGTCCTGCTCGTCGCGGTGGTCGCCGCGGCGCTCGCGGAGTCGGGGCTGGGCCCGAAGGCCGTGGCGATGCTCGGTGTGCTCGCCGCGACCGGCGCCGCGCTCAGGCCGATCGGCGCGGGCACCGCCGGCATCGAGCCGATGTTCTTCCTGATGGTGCTCAGCGGCCGGGTCCTCGGCCCGGGCTTCGGCTTCGCGCTCGGCAACGTCACGATGTTCGCGTCCGCCCTGCTCACGGGCGGGGTGGGGCCGTGGATGCCGTTCCAGATGCTGGCGATGGGCTGGTTCACGATGGGCGCGGGTCTGCTGCCGGTCCGCGCGCGAGGCCGTACGGAGGTCAGGGTGCTGGCCGCCTACGGCTTCCTCGCCGCCTTCGCCTACGGCACCGCGATGAACATGGCCGGCTGGCCCTTCATGGGCGCGCTCGCCTCGGACATCGCCTTCGACCCGCACGCGGACGTGCCTGCCAACCTGGCCCGTTTCCTCGCGTACTGCGTGGCCACGTCCCTGGGCTGGGACCTCGGCCGGGCCCTGGTCACCGTCGTCCTGACGCTCACCCTCGGTCCGGCCCTCCTCAGGGGGCTGCGCCGGGCCACCCGCCGTGCCGCCTTCGAGGCCCAGGTCACATTCGAGGCGCCCGGGCGGTGAAGCGTCCCACATGACCCAGCTCACCTACTAAGAGAAACAGTAGGAATATTTCAGACATAACGCCCATCACACACCCCCTCTGACCTGCACTTTGAGAGCCGGATCACACGGATGACCTTTCCCGGCGATTCGACCACAACTAGTAAAAGGGGTCATTGCGGGCGCCTTCCGGGCCTGTTTCTCTGGACGACGTCGCACGGCGCCGACGAGCCCACGGGCCTCGGCGCCGACGCATGTCCACCGGGACCGCGAGCGACACCACCGTCCCCGAAGAAAAGGTTCCTCGTGTCCGTCTCCCGCTTCGCCCGCCGCATCGCTTCCCCGAAGAAGGCCATCACCACCGCCGCGATGGCCGCCGCCACCGCCGGCCTGGTCCTGACCGCGGCGCCGGCCCAGGCGGCCACGACCAACTCCTCCGCCCAGGCCAAGGCCATCGCGCACAAGATGATCCCGAACGCCGCGCAGTACAACGCGTTCAGCAAGATCGTCGAGCACGAGAGCGGCTGGGACGTCAACGCCACGAACTCCTCCTCCGGCGCCTACGGCCTGGTCCAGGCGCTGCCCGGCTCCAAGATGGCCTCGGCCGGCTCCGACTGGAAGACCAACGCCAAGACCCAGATCAAGTGGGGCCTCGACTACATGAACTCCCGCTACGGCAGCCCGACCGCCGCCTGGGCCTTCTGGCAGGCCAACGGCTGGTACTGAGCCGCCGCACACGTCTGAGCCGCCGCACACGTCAGCGTCGTACGCCGTCGAAGAACCGCACCACCTGGGGGGCCGACACCAGGACCGACCCGAAGTGGTCCACGGCCCCCTGATCGACCACCCGCACCCTCGCGCCCTGACCTGCGAGGGTGCGGGCGCATGTCCGGGTGTTGCCGAGCGGCACGTCGGTGTCGCCCGACGCGGCGTACAGCCGCACCGGCACCCGCGGCTTCCAGTCGCAGGTGTGGTCGGCGGCGCGCATCGCGTCCAGCAGCGGGCCGGACGGATGCCGCAGACGCTCGCGGAAGGCGGGGGTGAGCAGCCGTTCCACCGCGGGCACGAGTCCCCTGACGACGCCCTCCTGCTCGTGACTCCCGTCGAGCAGGCTCTCCACCCGGCTCGCGTAGGGCGCCCGGACGGCTTCGGAGGTCGACGCCAGGGACGCGCGGCTCGCCCCGGCATCCGAGAACCCCCCGCATCCGTGGTGGACTTGGGTGCACCCCGACCGTCCGGCCGTCCGGAGACCCCATGAGCGAACAGAGCGGCACCGACACGAAGGCGGCCGGCGATCCCGAGGCGCGTGGACTGCGCCTGGTGGCCGTGCTGCTGGGGCTGACGGTGGTCAGCGGACTGATCGACGCCGTCAGCTATCTCGGCCTCGAACACGTCTTCACCGCGAACATGACGGGCAACGTGGTCGTCCTCGGGTTCGCCGCGGCCGGGGCGCCCGGCTTCTCGGTGCCGCACACGCTGACCTCGCTGGTGTCGTTCGTGGTCGGCGCGGCGGCGGGCGGCCGGGTCGCCGTGCGCCTAGGCTCCGGCTCCCGCCGCACCTGGGCCCGGCTCACCCTCGCCGCCGAGGCGGTCCTGCTGGGGGTGTCGGCCGTGGTCGCCTTCGCCGCGCCCGGCGCCACGGCCACCGCCTACGCCCTCATCGCCGTCACGGCGTTCGCCATGGGACTGCGCAACGCCACGGTCCGCAAGCTCGGCATCCCTGACCTGACGACGACCGTGCTGACCATGACGTTGACGGGCCTGGCCGCCGACTCCCGGGCCGGCGGCGGCCCCGGCACCCGCTCCCCCCGCCGCACGGCGTCGGTGATCGCGATGGTGGCCGGGGCCGGACCGGGCGCGTGGCTTGTCCTCCACCACGGCCTCGCGATCCCGCTGGCGATCGCGGCGGGGCTGGTGGCCGTGCTGGCGGTGACCGCGTCGGGGCGGGAGTAGCCCGCCTGTCCGGCTACTTGGCCAGGAAGGCCAGCAGTGCCGAGGTGACCTCCTCGGCGTGGGTCCACAGCAGGCCGTGCGGGGCGCCCTCGATCTCGACGTACTCGGCGGACGGCAGCAGCGCGTGGAAGGGCCGGCCGGTGGCGTCGATGGGCAGGATGCGGTCGCCGGTGCCGTGCAGGATCAGCGCCGGGACGTCGATCTTCGCCACGTCGGCGCGGAAGTCGGTGATCCAGGTGGGCACGCAGGCCACCGAGGCGTGGGCCGAGGCGCCCGCGGCCACGTTCCAGCTGCCCCGCACGGCGGCTTCGCTGATCCGGCTGCCGAGCGTCTCGTCCAGGTTGTAGAAGTCCTGGTAGAAGGCGTCGAAGTAGGCGTACCGGTCCTTGGTGACGGCTTCCAGGATGCCGTCGAACACGGACTGGTCCACGCCGGCCGGGTTGTCGTCGGTCTTGAGCAGGAAGGGCTCCAGGGAGGCCAGGAAGGCCGCCTTGGCGATCCGGCCCGAGCCGTAGGTGCCCAGGTAGCGGCCGACCTCGCCGGTGCCCATCGAGAAGCCGACCAGGACCGCGTCGGTCAGGTCCAGGGTGGTGAGGACCTTGTCGAGGTCGGCGGCGAAGGTGTCGTAGTCGTAGCCGGTGGTGGGCTGCGAGGAGCGGCCGAAGCCGCGGCGGTCGTAGGTGATGACCCGGTGGCCGGCCTCCAGCAGGGCGGGCAGCTGCTTCTCCCAGGAGTGGCCGTCGAGCGGGTAGCCGTGGATCAGCACGACGGGCTGTCCGGTGCCGTGGTCCTCGTAGTAGAGCTCGATCGGCGCGCTGTTCTCTTCACCCACGGTGATGTACGGCATGTCGTTTTCCTTCTTCCTTCGACGGGTTTCCAGCACACCATTCGCGGCCGGTGGTCACCAGGCAGAAGTGCAGGCGGAAGTGCAGGCAGAAGTTCAGGCGGAGACGCGGGCGGAAGCGGCAGTGGGGAGCGCTTGTTCTAATTGTCGTGATGACCAGACCTGCTTCCGAAGTTCCGCAGTCCGATGTCCCTGCCGGCGGCACCGCCTTCGGCGTGATGCTGCGCTCCCTGCGCCGGGGCGCCCGGCTCACCCTGGAGGAGCTGTCCGAGGCGTCCGGGGTGAGCGTACGAGCGCTCGGTGACCTGGAGCGCGGGCGCAGCCGGGGGCCGCAGCGCCGTACCGTCGACGCGCTCGCCGCGGCCCTGCGGCTCGACGCCGAGCAGGGCGAGCGCCTGCGGCGGCTGGCCGACACCGGCCGGGACCGCGGCGGCCCGCCCGCCTCGCCCTATCTCCTGCGGACCGTCCCGGACTTCACCGGCCGCAGGCAGGAACTGGCGGACCTGGAGGCGCTCGCCACCGGCACCCGCACGCGGGCGGCGGTGCTGTTCGGGCCGGGCGGGCAGGGCAAGACGACGCTGGCGGCGGAGGCCGTACGGCGGCTAGCGGGCGCCTTCCCGGACGGCAGCGTCTGCGTCCAGCTGCACGGCATGAGCGACTCCCCGCTGTCGTCCGCCGAGGCGCTGGTCCTGCTCCTGACGGCACTGGGGCACCCCGCGGACCGGATCCCGGTGGACCCCGTGGCCCGCGAGGCGGTCTACCGGGCCGCGCTCGCCGGCCGGCGGACGCTGGTCGTCCTCGACGACGCGGCCGACGAGACGCGGACCAGGCCGCTGCTGCCGGACGCCGAGGGCAGTTTCGTGCTGATCACCAGCAGGCGTCCGCTGGCCGGTCTGGAAGGGGTGCGGCGGATCAGGCTCGGCGGGCTCAGCGGCGGGGAGTCGACGAGGCTGCTGGAGCGGATCCTCGGCGCCCCGCGCACCGAGGGCCAGTCCGAGGCGGTCATCCGGCTGACCGAGCTGTGCGGGCATCTCCCGCTGGCCCTACGGATCGTCGGCAACCGCCTTTCCAGCCGACCGAGTTGGACCCCGGCCCGGCTGGCGGGCCAACTCGCGGACGAGGAGCGCAGATTGAGCGGTCTGGTCGCGGGCGATCTCGCCGTACGCAGTGCCCTGGCCCTCTCCTACGGCCAACTCACGCCGGAGCACCGGCTGTTGCTGCGCCGCCTGAGCCTCGTCCCCGGCCACGACACCGGCCCCGACCTGGCCGCCGTACTGACCGGCGAGGACCCGGTCACCACCGAGGACTCCCTCGATCTGCTGGTGGACCGGGGCCTGCTGGAGGAGAGCGCGCCGGGCCGGTACGCCCCGCACGATCTCGTACGGCTCTTCGCGCGCGAGCAACTGGCCGCGGAGGAGCCGGAGTCGGTGACCCGTGAGGTGCGGCTGCGGATGGCGGACTGGCTGCTGCGGTCGGCCTCGGCGGCGGGGCGCTGCTTCGAGGAGCCGGGCGCGCCCCAGCCGTGGCCGGGTGAGATCGCCGCCCTCGTCCCCGGGTCCGCGGAGGCGGCGGAGGCGTGGCTGACCGCCGAACGAACGAACTGGGCGGGCGCCCTGCCGGTGCTGTTCGCGGCAGGGCGGCACGCGGAGATCCTGCACGTCTCGCGCACCCTGTACTGGTTCTCCGACCGCTGGAGCCAGTGGCCGGAGTGGCAGACCCTCTTCTCCCACGGCGTCCGGTCCGCGGCCGCCCTCGGGGACCGCGCGGCCGAGGCCCACCAGCTCAACTGCCTGGCCTGGGCCCACTCGGTCGGTGCCTTCCAGTACGCGCAGGCCGAGCAGCTCGCCCGCCGGGCGCTCGAACCGGCGACGGAGACGGGCGATCTGGACCAGCAGGCCTGGGCGTGGGCGTACATCAGCGGGGCCTGCATGGGGCTCGACCGGCCGGCGGAGGCGGCGGATGCGGCCGCGCGGGCGACCCGGCTCTTCGAGACCACGGGGGACTCCACCGGCAAGGCGGTCTCCCAGCGGGTCCTCGGCACCGCGCTGCGGGAGTCCGGACGCGCCGAGGAGGCACTGGCCCTGCACCGGGCCCTGCTCGGCACCCGGACCGGGGACGTTCCCGGCCTGAACGAGTTCATGGCGGCCCTGCTGCGCTGCGAGACGGCCCGGGACCTGCTGGCCCTGGAACGCTGGTCCGAGGCGGCGGCGGCCTTCCGGGCCGTCGGCACCCCCCTCGACCACGCCGGCGTCGACCGCCTGCGCGCCTACACCTCCCTCGGTCTCGCCACGGCCCTGGAACACTGCGGCGACCCCACCGGGTCCCGCGAGCACTACGTCCGGGCCCGCGACCTGTTCACCCAGTTCGGCGACACCGCGTCGGTCGCGGAGGCGGCCGCCGGCCTCGAACGCCTCGTGCCCCCGGCCGGGGGCACGACCCGCGACGCCGGCACCTGACCCTCCGGCAACCCGGCGGGCCGGCCCTCCGACTGGAACCACCCGCACACCGACCCGGGAGCTTCACACGTACGGTGCCGCCCGGCCTGGGGCGCCTCGGACCCCCGCCCGAAGACCCGACCCGCAACGCCGGCACCTGACCCTCCGGCGACCCCGCGGGCCGGCCCTCCGGCCGGGACCACCGGCACACCGGCCCCGGAGCGTCACACGTGCGGTGCCGCCCGGCCTGGGGCGCCTCGCCGGGGAAGGTCCTCGCGAGGTCGCCCCGTACGCGTCGACCTCGGCTACAGCCGCTGGATGATCGTCCCCGTCGCCAGCGCTCCGCCCGCGCACATCGTGATCAGTGCGAACTCCTTGTCCGCGCGCTCCAGTTCATGCAGGGCGGTCGTGATGAGCCGCGCCCCGGTGGCCCCCACAGGGTGCCCGAGCGCGATCGCGCCGCCGTTGACGTTGACCTTCTCCAGGTCCTGTTCGAAGACCTGGGCCCAGCTGAGCACGACGGACGCGAAGGCCTCGTTGATCTCGACGAGGTCGATGTCCTTCAGGGACATGCCCGCCTTGCCGAGGACCGCGCGGGTCGCGTCGACCGGCCCGTCGAGATGGAAGTGCGGGTCGGCGCCGACCAGCGCCTGCGCCACGATCCGCGCCCGCGGCCTCAGCTTCAGCGCCCGCGCCATCCGCTTGGACGCCCACATGATCGCCGCGGCTCCGTCGCTGATCTGGGACGAGTTGCCCGCCGTGTGGATCGCCGTCGGCATGACCGGCTTGAGGCCCGCCAGCGCCTCCATGGACGTGTCGCGCAGCCCCTCGTCCCGGTCGACGAGCCGCCACATGCCCTGCCCGGCCCGCTGTTCGTCCTCGACGGTCGGCACCTGGACCGCGAAGGTCTCCCGCTTGAAACGCTCCTCGGACCAGGCGGCCGCCGCCCGCTCCTGGGAGAGCAGGCCGAGCGCGTCGACGTTCTCCCGGCTCAGCCCCCGGCGCCGCGCGATCCGTTCGGCCGCCTCGAACTGGTTGGGCAGGTCGACGTTCCACTCGTCCGGGAACGGCTTGCCCGGCCCGTGCTTGGACCCCGACCCCAGCGGCACCCGGGACATCGCCTCGACACCGCAGCTGATGCCGACGTCGATGACCCCGGCCGCGATCATGTTGGCGACCATGTGGGAGGCCTGCTGCGAGGAGCCGCACTGGCAGTCGACCGTCGTCGCCGCGGTCTCGTACGGCAGCCCGACGGTCAGCCAGGCCGTGCGCGCGGGGTTCATGGACTGCTCGCCGGCGTGGGTGACCGTGCCGCCGACGATCTGTTCCACCGCGTCGGCGGGGATGCCGGCACGGCCGAGGAGTTCTCGGTAGGTCTCGCCCAGCAGATAAGCGGGGTGCAGATTGGCGAGCGCGCCGCCGCGCCTGCCGATGGGGGTGCGGACGGCTTCGACGATCACGGGTTCGGCGGCCATGGGTGCGGGTCCTCTCCTCCGAACGGATCCCTGGAACTAGTACGTGTTCTAGTTAGCGCGTTGTGTGCAGTCTGCTGACGACCCGGCCACCACCGCAAGGGTCTTGCAGGCAATTGAGGTCTCCGTGCCCCTTGCCTCTTGTAGAACCCGTTACTACCTTCACGGCAGCTCTGTTCCTGATGGACCGTCAGAACGATTCCAGACAGCTGGAGTGAGTTGCCGATGACCTGTCCAGCGCTCCCCGACGGATTCGACTTCACCGACCCCGACCTGCTGCAAAGCCGCGTACCGCTGCCGGAGTTCGCCGCACTGCGCCGGGCCGAACCGGTGCGCTGGATCCCCCAGCCGGGCAATGTGGCCGGCTTCCAGGACGAGGGGTACTGGGCGGTCACCCGGCACGCGGACGTCAAGTACGTCTCCACGCACCCCGAGATCTTCTCCTCCACCCTCAACACGGCGATCATCCGCTTCAACGAGCACATCCAGCGGGACGCGATCGACGCGCAGCGGCTGATCCTGCTCAACATGGACCCGCCGGAGCACACCAGGGTCCGCGGGATCGTCCAGCGGGTGTTCACGCCCCGGGCCATCCGCGCCCTGGAGGAACGCCTGCGCAACCGCGCCCACGCCATCGTCGAGACCGCGCGCGCCCTGCCCGGCGAGTCCTTCGACTTCGTCACCCAGGTCGCCTGCGAACTGCCCCTGCAGGCCATCGCCGAGCTCATCGGCATCCCGCAGGACGACCGGGCGAAAATCTTCGACTGGTCCAACAAGATGATCTCGTACGACGATCCGGAGTACGCGATCACCGAGGAGGTCGGCCAGGAGTCGGCCATGGAGGTCATCGCCTACGCGATGAACATGGCCGCCGACCGCAAGCAGTGCCCGGCCAAGGACATCGTCACCACGCTGGTCGCCGCCGAGGACGAGGGCAACCTCAACTCCGACGAGTTCGGCTTCTTCGTGCTGATGCTGGCGGTCGCGGGCAACGAGACGACCCGCAACGCCATCACCCACGGCATGCACGCCTTCCTCACCCACCCCGACCAGTGGGAGCGGTACAGGGCCGAGCGCCCCTCGACGGCCGCGGAGGAGATCGTCCGCTGGGCCACCCCGGTCAACGCCTTCCAGCGCACCGCCACTCAGGACACCGAACTCGGCGGCAAGCAGATCCGGAAGGGCGACCGGGTGGGCATCTTCTACGCCGCCGCCAACCACGACCCCGAGGTCTTCGAGAACCCGGACGTCTTCGACATCACCCGCGACCCCAACCCGCACCTCGGCTTCGGCGGCGGAGGCCCGCACTACTGCCTCGGCAAATCCCTGGCGGTGCTGGAGATCGACCTGATCTTCAACGCCATCGCCGACGCCATGCCGGACCTGCGGCCCGCCGGCGACCCACGCCGCCTGCGCTCGGCATGGATCAACGGCGTCAAGGAACTCCAGGTCACCCTGGGGTGACCCAGGCCCCGGCGCTCGGGGCCGGGGCCGCATCAGGCCGTCGGCCCGGCGCGACGGCAGCGAACGCCCCGCGAGGTGCGGCCCCGGCCGTTGGCCGACGACCCCGCGCCCGCTCCCCGCCCGGCTCGAACACGTCCAGGCCGATCCACGAGACGCCCGCCCGGAACCCGGCGCACCACAAGCA
>NZ_RSAJ01000324.1 GCF_003933965.1 Streptomyces sp. RP5T | reverse complement strand
GCCCCACAGTCCGCGGGGGGTGACCTGGACGAGGGGGAGCTTGCAGCGGGCGGCGACGGCGAGGGCCTGCGGGTCGGCGTCCGGCCACTCGGCGAGGAGGGCCTCGCGCAGTTGCTTCATGGTGCGCGGCTCGGCCTCGACGAGCTCCCGGGCGAGGGCGGCGAGGCGGTCGAGGTCGACGCCCTCGAGTCCCTTGCGGAAGGTGGTGAGTTCGCGGTCGCGGGCGCTCTGCACGAGGGGCCGCAGGGTGAGGCAGTCCTCGGCGGTGTGGGTGTGGATGGTCGAGCGCATGGTGACGATCCGGACGACCTCGCGGTCGGCCATCAGCTGCGACAGTTCCTCGGGGGCGAATCCGTCGAGGCGGGCGGCGAGCGCGTAGTACGGCGGCTTGACGTTCTGGGCCTGGAGGCCCAGCAGCCGCCCGACGGCGGCCTTCGCGGACAGATCTGACCGGCGCAGGAGCAGCTGCCGGTCCAGGGTCGCGCGGTTCAGGGCACGGATGCCGAGCACGGGGGCCGAAGCGGTCGTCTTCGTCATGGGGGACACGCTAGAGGGGCTTGCGGACAGGTTCTGTCCGCTTCTCTCACCTTCTCTCACCGCGTCCCCGTGCGGCCCAGCCCGGGATGTCATTTGCCCCGTATACCCTGCTGCAGACCCTGCTGCGTGATCCCGCCGACAGCGGCTCGACCCGGAAGCGAGAGGCCGCCACGATGTCCGAGCGACGCGCCCGCCCCGCCGCGAAGAACTCCAAGGGTTCCAGGAGGTCCGTCTGGCGCCGGGCCCTGACCCCGCCCTCCGCGCCACCGCGGCCTCCGGCGCCGGCCATGGAGCCGCCCGCGGCCGAGACGCCGGAGCCGCCGAGCATCGTCCAGGCGGCCCTGTACCGGGACGGGGTGCGGGTGTCCTCCCCCGCGACGCTCGCGGACACCTTCCGCGAACTGCGCGAACAGTCCTCCGGTATGGCGTGGATCGGCCTGGCCCGTCCCCCGGAGAGCGAACTGCTCTCCCTGGCCGAGGAGTTCGACCTGCACCCGCTGTCCGTCGAGGACGCGATGGAGGCCCACCAGCGCCCGAAGCTGGAACGCTACGGCGACACGCTCTTCGTGGTGCTGCGGGCGGCCCGCTATCTGGACGCCCCCGAGGAGGTCGACTTCGGCGAACTGCATGTGTTCGTCGGCCCGGACTTCGTCATCACGGTCCGGCACGGGGCGGCCCCGGACCTGTCGGCGGTGCGCCACCGCATGGAGAAGACACCCGAACTGCTCCGACTCGGCCCCGAGGCCGTCCTCTACGCCATCCTGGACGCGGTGGTCGACGGCTACGCGCCGGTCGTCTCGGGCGTCCAGAACGACATCGACGAGATCGAGACGGAGGTCTTCCGCGGCGACCCGGAGGTCTCCCGCCGCATCTACGAACTCTCCCGCGAGATGGTCGAGTTCCAGCGCGCGACCCGCCCGCTGGTCGGCATGCTGCACGCCCTGATGGCGGGCTTCGCCAAGTACGGTACCGACGAGGAACTGCAGCGCTATCTCCGGGACGTCGCCGACCACGTCACCCACACCAGCGAACGCGTCGACGGCTTCCGCCAGGCCCTCACCGACATCCTCACGGTCAACGCGACCCTGGTCACCCAGCAGCAGAACGCGGAGATGCGGGCGTTGGCGGAGGCGGGGTTCGAGCAGAACGAGGAGATCAAGAAGATCTCCTCCTGGGCGGCGATCCTGTTCGCCCCGACCCTGGTGGGGACGATCTACGGCATGAACTTCGAGCACATGCCGGAGTTGGACTGGAGCTTCGGATACCCCTTCGCGATCGGCTTGATGGGGGTTGTCTGCGTCAGTCTGTACGTGATCTTCAAGCGGCGGGACTGGCTCTGACGCGCCCGGCTCAGCGGCGCCCCCGATGGGGTTCGGGTGCCTCGGTGGTCGGTGCCGGGTGGTGTGGGTCGGTGGCGCGAGTGATCGCGGATTCGACGGCCGCGACACGGTCGGCGAGCAGGGTGAGGGCGGCGACGGCGCGGGTGAGCTGGTCGTCCTCGGGGCCGCCGAGGGTCCGGGTGCGGACGTGGGCCGCCTTCAGTTCGGCCCAGCGCGCGGCCTGTCCGGGGGTGAGCGTGCCGCGCAGCTCGGCCAGTTTCAGCAGGTTGGCCTCGGCTCCGCTGCCGAGCGTCTGGGCCTCGGCCCGGTAGTGGTCGTCGATCAAGGCCGCCAGTTCGGTGTCGTTCATGACCGGCTGGATCCGTTGGGCGATCTTGTTCATGTTGCGGTAGGAACCCTGGAGCCGGAAGGGCGGTTCGGTGCGGTCGGCGTCGGACCGGCCGGCGGAGGCGATGTAGGCGGCGTTCACCGCCAGCACCGTCTCGCGGGCCGCGAGCAGGTGCCGCAGCACTGCCAGGATCCGCTCCAGCTCCGCGGGGTCGTACGGGTGGGCCAACCGATCGGGGCGGGCCGTCGCGTCGCCCTCGGCCAGGCGGATGAGCAGGTGGAGGTCGGCGCGGTCGCGGCCCGCGAGCGGAGCGAGCGTCGGACTGGCCGTGAGCGAGTTTTCGATGAAGCTGAGCGCGAAGGCGTCCTCCTTGCCCGTCAGGACGTCGCCGAGGTTCCACACGTCGGCGCGGTTGGCGAGCATGTCGGGGACGCGGAAGCGGCTGCCGGACTCGGTGTAGGGATTGCCGGCCATGCAGACGGCGAAGCGCTTGCCGCGCAGGTCGTAGGTGCGCGACTCACCGTCCCGCACGCCGTCCATGCGTCGCGTGGCGTCGCACAGGGGGATGAACCTCTGCAGCAGCTCGGGCGAGGTGTGCTGGATGTCGTCCAGGTACAGCAGCGTGTTGGTGCCTGCCTCCAGCGCGAAGTTGATCTTCTCGACCTCCTGGCGGGCGGTCGCGTTCGGCGCCTCGGCAGGGTCGAGGGAGGTCACCGCGTGGCCGAGTGCGGGTCCGTCGACCTTGACCAGGACGAGCCCGAGGCGGTCGGCGACGTACTCCATGAGGGTCGTCTTGCCGTATCCGGGCGGGGAGATGAGCAGGAGCAGGCCGCCGGTGCCGGTGCGTCCGGACGCGCCCGTGGTGCCCAGTTGCTTGGCGAGGCTGTCGCCGACCAGCGGCAGGTACACCTCGTCGATCAGCTTGCTGCGCGCGAAGGTGGGCATCACCGCCGGCCGGTACTCGTCCAGGCGCAGGCGGGTGCGCTCGGCGGCGACCAGTTCCGCACGGCGGCGCTGGTAGGCGCGGTGGGCGGGGACGTCGTGGGCGCGGAACGCCCTGGTGCGGGCGAGGAACTCGTCGACGCGGATCGTGAGGCTGCGGCCGCTGATGCGCGGGTGGGCGCCCAGCAGCCCGGTGACGGTCCGGGTCAGTGGCGCGTGGCGTTCGTGGCGGGGCAGGTCCGGGCAGAGCTCGGCGGCCACCGCCTCGGCCAGGTCGCCGGGGGTGAGCTCCGTGCCGGTCGAGGTGGCGTAGGACGTCAGCCACGCCTCCACGAGCTGCCTGCGTGCGGCGGGGTCGCAGAGGGCGGCGAGGTCGTCGTCGTAGGCCGAAGTGCCCACCGTACGACGGAACTTGTCGAGGAACGTGCGGGTGCCGGCGCTGATGACGAAGCCGTCGGGGCCGCAGGTCAGCTCCTCGAAGAGGTAGGCGGCCGCCGCTCGGGTGCCGATCGCCTTTGCCAGTTCGGCCCGCAGGTCGTCGATGGCGGGCGCGAGCCCGAACGTGTCCCGGGCGCGCGCCAGCGACACCGCTCGCCGGGTCCAGCTCTCGCGCTCCTCGGCCGTCGTGCCGTGTGCCCAGAACAGCTGGGCGGCGGCCCGCGCGGCGGGCTCGTGGCGCAGCAGGCCGGCGTCCTCGTGCAGGCGCAGCACCGCGGCGAGGATCGCCGTCGCGTCCCGGTCGTGGACACCGCGCTGGTAGCCCTCGTCGTGGGCCGCCTCCGCCGCCTGCCGTACGAGGGCGGGCAGGTCGGCCTCGGCGAGCAGGGCCGGTCCGTGTGCGTCCAGCAGCCGGGCGGCGAGGTGCTCGGCGCGGTAGACCTCGGGCGACTCGGACGGCAACGGGCGGTCCCAGTAGGGGCGGGTGGCGGCGAAGCCGGGGTCGGTGACCGGCGAGCGGTAGTCGGTGCCGGTGAGCGCGAAGGCGAGGGTGTCGCCGTGCGGGACGAGGGTGAGATCGAGGGGCTGGGTGTTGACGGCGAAGTGGTGGCCGCCCAGCCGCAGGGTGCGGCCGTCGGCGGTGTACAGGTCGGTGCGGTCGCGCAGGGCGCGCGAGGCGTCCTGGTGGGCGGCCTTGAGGCGGCCGTCCAGTTCCTCCGCCCGTACCCGGTCGCCGAGTTCGCGCAGTTCCTCGGCGAGGCGGCGGACCTTGGCGGGCATCGGGTCGGAGGAGAAGTACGTGGCGATCGCGTCCGGGTCGGCGAGCGTGCCGGCGCGGCGGGCGACCGTGCGCAGGACGCGCCTCGCCGAGTCCGCCAGGCGCTCGGCGCGGCGGGCACGGGCGTCGGCGAGGGTCTGCTTGCGGACGGAGAACGCCTCGTGCACCTCGTCGCGCTTGTCGGCCAGTTCGCCGAGGAAGTCGTCGAACTCGGCGAACCGGGACTCCAGGTTCTCCACGCTCACCATCAGGCGGGCGAGTTGGTCGTCGCACGCCTCGGGGCTCTCGGCTGCCGCTAGCGCGCCGATGACGGCCTGGCCGAGCAGGGTGAACTCGGCGGCGAACTCGGCCCGCCCCTCCCGGTCGAGGAGTTCGCGGCGGCGTGCGTCGAGGGTGGCGCGGGCGTGGTTGACGCCGCCGAGGACCTCGGCGATCCGCTCCAGGACAAGGGTGCGGACGGTGGCGTCGCCGATGTCCAGCCCGGCGACGACCTCGGTCACCGTGCGGAGCCCGTCGGCGAGTTCGTCGAGACGGGCGGCGACGGGCAGCGCCGCGGCGACGGTGGCGATCGCCTCAGCGTCGGCGGCGAGCTCTTCGAGATCGGCCCGGTGGGCGGCGAAGGCGTCGTCGCGCGCCAGGTGCTCGACCGCCCGCTGTCCGAAGGCGGCCAGGTCGGCCTCGGTGTCCGCGGCGAGTTCGTCGATGCGGTCGGTGTCCGCGTACCGCATGTCCCTGAGCGTGAGCAAGTGCCCCTGGGTGTGCCGCAGTTCGGTCAGACCGCTCACCCAGGCGCCTGCGCTGCGCGGGACCTCGCCGCGCAGGCGCCGCTCGACCGCCGCCACCCGTGCCTCGGCCTCGGCCAGCGCGTCGGCGGCCCGACGGGTGAGGGCCTGGACGGTCTCGAACTCGGCCAGGACCTGCTCGGCAGTGGCCCGCAGCTGTGTGAGCGGCGTGTGCAGATCGCCGAGTTCGGGCTCCGCCAGCCAGTGGTGGGAGTCCGCTGCCCGGGTGCAGGCGGCGGCCAGCGCCTCGTACACCTCCCTCGTCGGCTTCGTCTCCGTGGCGGCGCCGGTGATGGAGAGGCAGTCGGACAGGCCCCGGACGAGGTCGGCGTTGCCGACGCGGGCCAGCGGTCCGGCACCTCGGGGCCGGGCGGCGGCATGCGTGTCGGAGACGTACGGCGTCTTCCACAGACGGAGGGGGTGGACGCGCTGTGGATCGTCGCCGTCGGCGTTCAGCAGTACGAGGGTGCCGTCGTGGAAGAGGGACCAGCCGCGGCAGCTCAGCGGCGCCGCGACCGCCTTGCGGAGCATGTTGTAGGGCAGCAGCAGGCGGCGGCCCTCCCCGGGTGCGTGGAAGGCGAAGAGGACGTCCTCGCCGTTCGGGGCACGCACCTCGCGCTCGAACTCCAGCCCGCCCGTGTCGAGTTCGTACGTCTTGTGGGTGCCGGTGGCGAGGCAGTAACCGCCGGGGAAGACGATGCCCTGGTCCTCGGGCAGGCGGCGGCAGGCCTGTCCGATGCCGTCGAGGCGTACGACGGACCGGGTGAGGGTGTTGAAGACCAGGTACCGGTGGCCGGCCTCGTTGTAGGGGCGGATCCGCAGCAGGATCAGAGCGCCCACGCGCGCGTACGCGATGTCCGCGTCGGCGAGGGACTGCAGGGGCTCGTCGACCGGCTCGGCGTGGATCCCCTCCCCCGTCCCGGTGGCGTTCTCGGCCTTGACGGTGAGGGTGCCGCCGAGGGTGTCGACGAAGACCTCGCCCTCGACGGACACGTGCGGGTGGCGGCCCAGAACGTGGTGCTCACGGCTGGTGCGTGTCCACGCGAAGTCGTGGGAGCGCGGGAAGACGTGGTCCCGGTCGCCGCGCGCGTCCAGGAAGGCGGCCCGGCCGTCCTCGGTGACCGCCCAGCGCAGCACCCGGATGTCGTCGGACTTCTCGCCGGTCCGGAAGACGGCCAGCAGCTTGCCGTCGACTCGGCGCAGCCGGAGCAGCCGGGCCTGGCGGTAGTAGCGGTGGAGGGCCTCGAACTCCCTCAGGAAGGCGGGGTCGTCGAGCAGGCCGGGCACGGTGTCGTCGGCGAGCCGGTTCAGGTCGCGGTCGTACAGGGCGAGAACGTCACCCACGGGGACGTCACCCACGGTCGTCCGCGGCCGCGTGTCGAGGGTGACGTGGTGGCCGACGAGCAGTACGTCCCCGAGGGCGACGAGGTCGCGGGGCACGCACGCGTGCTCGGTGTGCAACCGCTCGGTGCCCGCGAGTTCCAGCCGCGTCGAGCCGAACTCCTCGGCGCGGCGGGCGTTGAGCGCCTCGGCACGGCGGGCGAGCTCGGTGGCCTGAGCGGTGAGGCGGTCGCGCAGCACCTCATAGGCGCCGGTGCCGACGGAGTCGTAGGCACCGGTGTCGACGGAGTCGTAGGCGCCGGTGTCGTCGGCCTCGTGGGTGCCGGTGTCCAGGCCGGTGGTCATGGGTTCCCTCTCGGAAGTCGGACGGGGTGGTACGGAGCTGCCGTCCCCTGTGCGGCAGCTCCGTCCCACCGGCCTGTCAGCCCTGGGCGCTGCCGTTCAGGGCGGTGAGCGAGGTGTCGGCGACACCCGGTTCACCGGTCTGGTCGAGCAGTCGCCGCAGGGCGGAGGCGTCCGTCCCGCCGGTCTTCATCAGCTTCGTCAGCAGGGCGGAGACGGTGAGGTTCTGCACGTCGGCCGTCGAGACCGAGCCGAGGATCCGGGTCAGGTCGTCGGTGAAGCCGGAAGTGCCGTCCAGCCAGGGCTTGGTGAGTGCCTGCGCGGTCTCGGAGTGCTGCATGAAGCCGTCGACGCCCTTGCCGAGGGCGATGGAGGACATCAGCCGGTCGAAGAAGACCGACTCGCCGCCGACGATGTCGATGTCGGCGTTCTCCAGCCCGGTGGCGAGCACGGTGGCCTGCGCCTCCGCGACCTGCCGCTGCACGTCGAGTCCGGCGAGCCGGACCTCCTTCTCGGCCGCCAGCCGCAGCCGGTACTCCTCGTGACCGCGGGAGGCGTCGTCGAGGGCGGCCATCGCGGCGGCCTTCTCGGTGAGACCGGCCGCCTCCGCCTTCAGCTTCTCGCCGATGGCCTGTGCCTCGGCCATGGCCTGCGCCCTGGTGCCCTCGGCCTCGGCGAGCATCCGGGCCTGGGTCGCCCCGGCCTCCGCGCGGCCGGCCTTCTCGGTGACCTCGGCCTCCTTGTCGCGGACCTGCACGACGGCCAGCCCCTCGGCGGCCGCCTCCGCCTGGAGGCCCTCGGCGAGCCGCACCTTGGCCCGCGCGTCGAGGTCGGCCGACTTCAACCGGGCCTCGGCCAGGGTGAGTTCCTCGGCCGCGCGGTGAACGGCGGCCTGCTCGGCGGCCTCCGCGGCCTTGATGTCCTTGACCAGCTGCTCCTGCGCCTCGGCCTCGGCGGCGATGATCACGGTCTGGCGGCCGCGCTCCGCCTCCTCGACGGCACGCAGCTTCTTGATGGACTCCTCCTGCTCGGCGACCGTACGGTCCACCGCGACCCGCTCCCGGACGACCTCGGCGATCTCCCGCTTCTCCGCCTCGACCTCCCTGGCGGCGGCGATCCGGCTCAACTCGGTCTCCCGCTCCCGGGCGATGACTTCGAGGAGCCGGTCCTTCTCGATGCGCTCGTTCTCGATGGCGATGACCCGCTCGCGGTTCTTCGCGGCGACGGCGACCTCGCGGGCCTGGTTCTCGCGCTGGATGCCGAGCTGCTCCTCGGTCCTGAGGAACGCGCCCTGGGAACGCAGCCGCTCCTCCTCCACCACCCGCGCCGTCTCGGCCTCCTCCCGGGCCCGCACGGTGCCGATCTCCCGACGCTGCTTGATCTCGGCGTCGGCCTGCCGGCGTTCCAGCTCCAGGATGGCCTCCCGGGCGTCGACGTTCTGCCGGGTGATCTCCTTCTCCTCGTGGCGCTGGAACTCGTTGGTGCGCACGTGCTCGATCGCCGTCAGCTCGGTGATCTTGCGGATGCCCTGGGCGTCCAGGACGTTGGCCGGGTCGAGCTGGGTGAGGGGCGTCTGCTCCAGGTAGTCGATCGCCGCGTCCTCCAGGTGGTAGCCGTTGAGGTCGACGCCGATGACCTCGATGATCCGGTACCGCAGCTCCTCGCGCTTGGTGTACAGGTCGGTGAAGTCCAGCTGCTTGCCGACGGTCTTGAGCGCCTCGGAGAACTTCGCGTGGAACAGCTCCTGCAGCGTGTCCCGGTCGCTGGCCCGAGCGGTGCCGACGGCCTGGGCGACCTTGACGACGTCCTCCGCGGTCTTGTTGACCTTGACGAAGAAGGAGATCCGGATGTCCGCGCGGATGTTGTCGCGGCAGATCAGCCCCTCCTTCCCGGCCCGGGTGATCTCGATGGTCTTCACCGAGATGTCCATCACCTCGGCCTTGTGGAGCACCGGCAGCACGACCTGCCCGGTGAAGGTCACGTCGACCCGGCGCGTCTTGGAGACGATCAGCGCCTTGCCCTGCTCCACCTTGCGGAACAGCTGTGAGACGACAAGTGCGGCAACCAGGCAGACGGCGACGAGCACGCCGATGCCCACGATCATGGCAGTCATGGCATACGTCCTTGAGGCGTAAGGGAGTTGAGCACGAAGAAGGAAGGGTCCGGAGGTGAGATCCGGCGCGGGCGTCGGGGCTCAGACAGTGCGATGCCGCGCGGCGACACGGGGCGCGCCCCCGTGGGGATCGCGGCTCCCGGCACCTCGTAGCCCGGTGGCGTGGGCCGTGCGCGCACTCGGCACGGCCGGCGCGGGTTCGTCGGGGAAGAGGCTGTGCAACGGCCGCACGATCAGGCAGGTCGCGCCCCGGGCGACCAGCACGGCGCCCACCGGCACGACCAGGTGCAGCAGCCAGGCGACGGGCCCCGAGGGGCCGAACACGGTGACCACGACCGTCGCGCCGACGCTCAAGGACCAGGCGAGCACCGTCAGTACGGAGAAGGCGACCGCGACGGGCACCCCGCCCATGTGCCAGGTCCGCAGGTCCACGTCCGCGTCGAAGCTGTCGACGCCGACGGCGCCCACGGCGGCCAGGAGCCAGAAGCAGACGACCACGACGAGGGCCGCGGTCAGCAGGATCGTGGGCAGGCCCGTGGCCGCCGCCAGGAAGATCCGCATCCCCTGCTCCCCC
>NZ_RSAJ01000323.1 GCF_003933965.1 Streptomyces sp. RP5T | reverse complement strand
GAGGTCGGGTGCGGGTTCGGTGGGGGCGGGCGCTTTGCGCAGTTCCCCGCGCCCCTGAGTCGCGGAACCCGGCACCCCGGCCGCGCCCCCCGTCAGCGAATCGTGATCGTGATCGTCGAACCCTTCGGTGCCGTGTCCCCGCCCTTCACGGACTGTTTCTTCACCGTGTCGCCGAACAGGCCCAGCAGGCCGCGGTCCTCGTCGACCTGGAAGCCGGCGGCCTCCAGTTCGGACTTGGCGTCGTCCACGCTGTCGCCCGTGACGTCCGGGACCTCGACCATCTCCGGGCCCTTGGAGACCGTCAGCGTGACGGTGTCGCCCTCGGCTGCCTGGTTGTCGGGGGCCGGGGTCTGCTTGGCGACCTGGCCCGCGTCGAACTCGGAGTTGACCCGGGTGGCGGCGACCTCGACCTTCAGACCGGCCTCCACGAGGTCGGCCCTGGCGTCGGCCAGGTCCTCGCCGGTGACGTCCGGGACGTCGACCGGGGCGCCCTTGCTGACGGTGAGCGCGACGGCCGATTCGGCGCGCAGCGTGGTGCCGCTCCCGGGGTCGGTGCTGATCACGGCCCCCTTCGGAACGTCCTCGCTGAACTCGCGCGTGACCATGCCCGGTTCCAGCCCGGCCGCCTTCAGCCGGGCTCTCGCCTTGCTCAGCGCCGAGCCGCCCACGTCGGGGACCTTCACCGTGTGCGGGCCCTTGGAGACGGTGATCGACACGGAGTCGTGGTTCCGTATCCGGGCGCCGACCCCCGGGTCCGTGCTGATGACGGTGCCGCGCTTCACGGTGTCGCTGTAGGCGTACGTGACCTTGCCGGCCTCCAGGCCCGCCTCGTCCAGCCGGTCCCTGGCCTGCGCCTCGGTCTTCGCCAGCAGGGCCGGGACCCGGGTGAACTGGCCGGAGTTGATGTACCAGACGCCCGCTCCGAGCCCGAGGGCCAGCAGGACCGCCGCGACGATCAGGAGCGGACCGCGCCGGGAACCGCCCGAGGAACGGCCGCGCCGGGAGGGCGGCAGCGGGGGGCTCTCCAGGACGCTGGTGCGGTGGTACGCCTGCTCCGGCTCGTCCTCGTCGACCGGCAGCAGGCGCGGCACGGTCAGCGAGCGCGGGATCACGCTCGTACGGTTCTCGGCGCCCGCGTGATCCGCGGCGAGCGCCTGCGGGGGCACCGCGTCCAGCTGCTCGGGGCTCAGCCGGCCGCGGGCCTCGCGGGTCTGGGCGAGCAGGGCCACGGCGTCGTACGGGCGCAGGCCCGGGGTGCGGGCGGTCGCCGACGCGACCAGTTCGTCCAGTTCGAACGGCAGCCCGGGGACCAGGGCCGAAGGGGGCGGGACGTCCTCGTGGAGGTGCTTGTAGAGGACTATCGCGGGGGATTCGCCCTCGTGCGGCTGGCTGCCGGTCAGCATCTCGTACAGCACGACACCGCACGCGTACACGTCGACGCGGGCGTCCGCGGTGCCCGGCTGGTCGATCTGCTCGGGTGAGAGATAGGACACGGTGCCGAGCACGGCTCCGGTGGTGCTGGTCACGGTGTTCACCGACCGCACGAGCCCGAAGTCGGCGACCTTGACCCGGCCGTCGTCCCCTATCAGGACGTTCTCCGGCTTCATGTCGCGGTGCACGAAACCAGCGCGGTGGGCGGCGCCGAGCGCGGCGAGCACCGGCTCCAGGATGTCCAGGGCGGCGCGCGGCTGCAGGGCCCCGCGCTCGCGCAGCACGTCACGCAGGGTGCAGCCGGCGACGTACTCCATGGCGAGATAGACGTACGACCCGGCGGTGCCCTGGTCGAAGACCTGCACCACGTTGGGGTGGGCGAGCCGGGCGACGGACTTGGCCTCCCGGATGAACCGCTCGACGAAGGTCCCGTCCGCCGCCAGCGCCGGGTGCATCACCTTGAGCGCGAGCACGCGGTCCAGGCGGGTGTCCAGGGCCCGGTAGACCGTGGCCATCCCGCCGACCGCGATGCGCGCGTCCACGCGATAGCGGCCGTCGAGCACCTGCCCGACCAGCGGGTCCTGAAGGGTCGTATCCACCAGGCGAGTGTACGAGCCGCCGCTGACAGTCCATCCGGTTCCGCGGCCACAGGAGTGGTACTGCAGCTGACCTGTGACGGAGGTCGCACCTGCCCGTGTCCCGGGTCGAACGCGTGTTCAGAATGCCGGGCGTTCCGGATCCAGCACGGCCCTGCCCTCCACCGGGGACGATGCCTCGGCGAAATGCCGCCGGGGGATCCGCCCCGCCCGGTGCGCCAGCCGGCCCGCCTCCACCGCGTGCCGCATCGCCTGTGCCATCAGCTCCGGCTCCTGCGCCCGTGTCACGGCCGAGGCGAGCATCACACCCGCGCACCCCAGTTCCATCGCCAGGGCCGCGTCCGACGCCGTGCCCGCCCCGGCGTCCAGGATCACCGGCACGCGCGCGTGCTCGACGATCAGCTGGAAGTTGTGCGGGTTGCGGATGCCGAGTCCCGAGCCGATCGGGGAGCCCAGAGGCATGATCGCCGCGCAGCCCACGTCCTGCAGCTTGCGGGCCAGCACCGGGTCGTCGTTGGTGTACGGCAGCACCGTGAACCCGTCGTCGACCAGGGTCTCCGCCGCGTCCAGCAGCTCAATGGGGTCCGGCAGAAGGGTGCGCTCGTCGGCGATGACCTCCACCTTGATCAGGTCGGTGCCGAGCGCCTCGCGCGCGAGGCGGGCCGTCAGGACGGCCTCCCCGGCCGTGAAGCAGCCCGCCGTGTTGGGGAGCACCCGGATGCCGAGCTTGTCCAGTACGGACAGCACCGAGCCGTGCACCGAGGGGTTCACGCGCCGCATCGCGACCGTCGTCAGCTCGGTGCCGGAGGCGACCAGCGCCCGCTCCAGCACCTCCAGGCTGGGCGCCCCGCCCGTGCCCATGATCAGCCGGGACGAGAACGACGTACCGCCGAGGACGAAGGGATCGTCGGCCATGGGTCAGCCTCCTTGGACTGCGGTGAGGACTTCCACGCGGTCTCCCTCGGCGAGGGAGGTGAAGGGCCATTGCGTGCGCGGGACGACGGTCTCGTTGAGCGCTGCGGCCACCCCGGAGGGCGCAGGCGTCAGCGCCCGTACGACGGCGTCGAGAGCCGTGCCGGGAGCGAACTGGCGCAGCTCCCCGTTGACGGAGATGTTCATGCCGGCTGCTCCACGGACTCGAGGAAGCGCCTCGGGGTGAACGGGCGGGCCACCTCCGGCAGTTCACCGGTCGTCAGGGCGTGTGCCATGGCGTCCCCGGTGGCCGGCGTCAGCAGCACGCCGTTGCGGTAGTGCCCGGTGGCCAGCAGGAGGCCGGGCAGGTCCGTCGGGCCGAGCAGCGGGGCGTTGTCCGGGGAGCCCGGGCGCAGTCCCGCGCGGGTCTCCGTCAGCGGCAGCTCGGTGATGCCGGGGACCAGTTCGTGCGCGTCCCGCAGCAGCTCGTACACCCCGCCCGCGGTCACCGTGGTGTCCCAGCCCAGCTCCTCGCTGGTCGCGCCGACCACCAGCTCGCCGTTCTCGCGGGGCACCAGATAGACCTGGCTGCCGCGCACGACGGCCCGCACGGTACGGCTCAGGAAGGGCGCGTGGTGCTGCGGCACGGTCAGGCGCAGCACCTGCCCCTTCACGGGCCGCACGGGAGGCAGCAGGGCCGCGGGAACCCCTTCCAGGCGGCCGCTGAGGCTTCCGGCGGCGAGCACCACCTGGCCCGCCCCCAGTTCCTCGCCGTCCGTGGTGACGACCCCGGTGGCCCGGTCCGCCGTGATCCGCAGACAGCGCGCCCAGGTGCGGTGGAACCGCACACCCGCCCGCTCGCACGCGGCCAGCAACGCGCGCGTGAGGCGGCGTGGATCGATCTGGTGGTCTCCGTCCACCCGCAGCCCGCCCCGCACGCCCGGCGCGAGCATCGGCTCCAGACGCCGGCACTCCCGGCCGGACAGCCACTCCGACTCCAGCCCCGACTGCCGCTGGAGCGCGTGCAGTTCGCGCAGATGGGCGCGGTCGTCGGCGTCCAGGGCGACGGCGAGCGTGCCGCAGCGGCGGTAGCCGAGGTCGTGTCCGGTCGACTCGGTGAGCTCCGCCACGAAGGCGGGATAACGGTGCGCGGAGGCGAGGTTGAGGCCCAGCAGGGTCTGCTCGCCGTAGTGCAGTTCGGTGACCGCGGCCAGCATCCCGGCGGCCACCTGGGCGGCCCCGCCGCCCGGTTCGGGGTCCACGACGGCCGTGGTGAGACCGCGTTGCGCGGCCCGCCAGGCCGTGACCAGGCCGATGATGCCGCCCCCGACGACGAGGACGTCTGACGTACGTGAGGACATGGGCGTCCAGCCCCTCCCTTCGCCGGCATGACCCGGATCAGGTTCGTACGGTCGGAGGCCGCCCAGCCTCCCTCTCAGCCCGGTGCGTCCGGGCTCCCGCGAGTGCTCTACGTTGGCCACCCTAGCCCGTGCCCGTGCGCCTCTGTAAGGGAGCCTTCCGCCATGCCCCGCTCGCTCGACGGTCTCGTCCTCGCCCCGGTGGCCGATCAGGCCCCAGGTCAGGTGGGTACGCGAACCCGGTTCACCTACCACGAGAAGGGCGGGGAGATCTGGGCCGAGTACGCGGGCGGTGACGTCGTCCGCGGACATCTCGTCGGCACGCGCGCGGGGGACCGTCTCGACTTCCGGTACGTGCAGCTCAAGCGCGACGGGACGACGTCGTCCGGGCACTGCGTCTCGACGGTCGTGGAGCTCTCCGACGGCCGGGTGCGGCTGGAGGAGACATGGGAGTGGGAGTCGCAGGCGGGCAGCGGGACGAGCGTTGTGGAGCAGGTCACTGCGCACGACTCCTGACTGACTGATTGTCAGCTGACTATGGTGATCAAATGAGCGAGCAGACGCAGGCGCAGGCACAGCGGCGGGTGGTCGTGGTCGGCGCGGGCATGGCCGGGGTGCAGACCGCGGTCGCGCTGCGCGAACAGGGCTTCACGGGAACCGTCACCCTGATCGGCGCGGAGCCCCATCAGCCGTACGACCGGCCGCCGCTCTCCAAGGCCGTGCTGCTGGGCAAGGCCGAGGGGTCCGCCTTCGACGTGGACTTCGAGGCGCTCGGCATCGGACTGCTGCTCGGCCGCGAGGTGCTGGGCGTGCGCCCCGACGCGCACGAACTGGACACCGCGGACGGGCCCTTCCCGTACGACGTCCTCGTTCTCGCCACCGGTGCCGAACCGGTCCGGCTGCCCGGCACGGAGGGCGTGCCCGGGGTGCATCTGCTGCGCACGCTGGACGACGCCGAGCGGCTGCGTCCCGTGCTCGCGCGCCAGCACGACGTCGTGGTGGTCGGCGCGGGCTGGATCGGCGCCGAGTTCGCCACCGCCGCGCGCGAGGCGGGCTGCGCGGTGACCGTCGTGGAGGCCGCCGACCGGCCCCTCGCCGGCGCGCTGCCCGCCGAGGTGGCCGAGCCGATGACCTCCTGGTACGCCGACGCGGGCGCCGATCTGCGCACGCACGCGCGCGTGGAGCGCGTCGAGCCCGGCGCGGTGGTCCTGGACGACGGCTCCCGGGTGCCCGCGGGCGCGGTCGTCGTCGGTATCGGAGCCCGGCCCGCCACGGCCTGGCTCGCCGGTTCGGGCATCGAGCTCGGCGCCCACCGCGAGGTTCTCGCCGACGACCGGCTGCGCACCTCCGCGCCGGACGTCTACGCGGTCGGCGACTGCGCCTCCTTCCCCTCGCGGCGGTACGGCGAGCGCCTGCTGGTCCACCACTGGGACAACGCCCTCCAGGGCCCCCGCACGGTGGCCGCCGACATCCTGGGCGAGACGCCCACCGTCTACGACCCGGTCCCGTACTTCTGGTCCGAGCAGTTCGGCCGCTTCGTCCAGTACGCCGGCCACCACGCGTCCGCCGACACGACCCTGTGGCGCGGCGATCCGTCCGGTCCCGCCTGGACGGTGTGCTGGCTGCGCGAGAACCGCCTGGTGGCCCTCCTCGCGGTGGGCCGCCCCCGCGACCTGGCCCAGGGCCGCCGCCTGATCGAAGCGGGCACGGAGATGAACCCGCAGCTGCTCCCGGACCCGTCGAGACCCCTGAAGGCGGCGACGGCGTAGGCGGCGGCCGGGCGTCCCGGGCGGGCAGCCACGACCCCGCCCGGTGGAGTCTCGGGGCGGTTCGTTGCCGGGCCCTGGCCGACGGCGTTGCCGGGCGGACGATCGGGCGGCTCGCCCCGCCGGGCTCTGCCGTGAGCAGCGGGGCTGACCCTGTCGGCGCAGGCCGGCCGGGATCTGCCGGTTCCTGAGGGCGGGGGTCTGCCTGGGCACGGGCGCGTGGGTGGTGGCAGCGGCGACGGCGGCTCGGCCCGCTTGCCGCGCCGTGCCGGGGCTCTGCCGTGATCGGCCGGGCGGGCGGTCGGTCCTGCCGGGCAGGATCTGCCTGATCCTCAGGGCGGCGCGGGCGGTGGCGTGGCCGACGAGCGGACGGCCGGCCCGCTTGCCGCGCCGTGCCGGGGCTCTGCCGTGATCGGCCGGGCGGGCGGTCGGTCCTGCCGGGCAGGATCTGCCTGATCCTCAGGGCGGCGCGGGCGGTGGCGTGGCCGATGAGCGGATGGCCGGCCCGCATGCGGCGCCCCGCCGGGGCTCTGCCGAGAGCGGCGGGGCCGGCCCTGTCGGCGCCGGCCGGCCGGGGCCCGGCTGGTCCTGACGGCGGAGATCTGCCTGGTGCCGACGGCTGGGGCCCACCGAAACCCGGCGGTCGGAGCTGCCTGGTCCCGCGGCAGTCCGTCAGCCGGTGATGCATACCCGTTCCCCCGCCGGAGGCGCCCCGGCTTCCGACTGTCAGTGCGGGATGGCACGCTTGATCCCGTGACCGAGATTGACGCAAAGATCGATGCTCTCGTCCCCGCCTGGCTCACCCTCCCCGACATCGCAGAGATGCTCGACGTCGAGGTGACGCGTGTGCGGCAGCTGGTCAAGGAGGGCCAGCTCATCGCCGTACGCCGTGGTGAGAACCGCGCACTGCACGTCCCCGCCGCCTTCATCGACGGGGCCGAGCAGAAGGTCGTCAAGGGCCTTGTCGGGACCCTGACGCTCCTGAGGGACGACGGCTTCACCGACGAAGAGATGCTGGAGTGGCTGTTCACGCCCGATGACAGCCTGCCCGGCACCCCCGCGCAGGCCCTGAGCGAGAATCGCGGCACGGAGGTGAAGCGCCGGGCCCAGGCGCTCGCCGTCTGATCCGAACCACACCGGCGTACGGGCCGTGACCGCCGGGGCCATGGCCCTGGTCCGGCACGGCCCGTACGCCACCGAACCCGGGGGAGACACCCGCATGCCCGACACCGCCCGTACCCAGCTCGCCGACGCCCGCGTCTACCTGTGCACGGACGCCCGCAGGCGCCAGGGCGACCTCGCCGCGTTCCTGGACGCGGTCCTGGCCGGCGGTGTCGACATCGTGCAGCTGCGGGACAAGGGCATGGAGGCGGTCGAGGAGCTGGAGCACCTCCAGGTCTTCGCCGACGCCTGCGCACGGCACGGCAAGCTCCTCGCGGTCAACGACCGGGCCGACGTCGCCCACGCGGCCGCCGCCGACGTACTGCACCTGGGCCAGGGCGACCTGCCCGTCCCCGCCGCCCGCGCGATCCTCGGCGACGACGTCCTCATAGGCCGCTCCACCCACGCCGAGGCGGAGGTGTCCGCGGCCGCCGCGCAGGACGGCGTGGACTACTTCTGCACCGGCCCCTGCTGGCCGACCCCCACCAAGCCCGGCCGGCACGCCCCCGGTCTCGACCTGGTCCGGTACACCGCCGCCCTCGGCACCGACCGCCCCTGGTTCGCCATCGGCGGCATCGATCTCGGCAACCTCGACGAGGTCCTGGAGGCCGGAGCCCGCCGGGTCGTCGTCGTCCGCGCCATCACCGAGGCGGACGACCCCGGCGCGGCCGCCGCGGAGTTCGCGAAGCGCCTGCGTGACACGCGGTGACGGCCGCCGGCAGCCGGTCGCATGATCGGTCCGGTGTCCGAGGGGTGGACAACAAGTCGACAAAGCGGGCAAATTTCCCCGATCCGGTTGGGCGACCGTCGCCCCCTGGCTAACCTGCCGGTATGGCCCTAGGAACCGCATCCACCAGGACTGACCGCGCACGCACCGTGCGCGACATGCTCGCCGCGGGCAAGACGACGTACTCCTTCGAGTTCTCGGCGCCCAAGACTCCCAAGGGTGAGCGGAACCTGTGGAGCGCGCTCAGGCGGGTCGAGGCGGTCGCCCCGGACTTCGTCTCCGTCACCTACGGAGCCGGCGGCTCCACCCGCGCGGGCACCGTCAAGGAGACCCAGCAGATCGTCGCGGACACCACCCTGACGCCGGTCGCCCACCTCACCGCCGTCAACCACTCCATCGCGGAACTGCGCAACATCATCGGCCAGTACGCCGACGCCGGGATCCGCAACATCCTGGCCGTGCGCGGCGACCCGCCCGGCGACCCCATGGGCGACTGGCTGGCCCATCCGCAGGGCCTGACCTACGCGTCCGAACTCGTCCGCCTCATCAAGGAGTCGGGCGACTTCTGCGTGGGTGTCGCCGCCTTCCCGGAGATGCACCCGCGCTCCGCCGACTGGGACACCGACGTCGCGAACTTCGTCGACAAGTGCCGCGCAGGCGCCGACTACGCCATCACCCAGATGTTCTTCCAGCCGGAGTCGTACCTGCGGCTGCGTGACCGAGTCCACGCGGCCGGCTGCGAGACCCCCGTCATTCCCGAGGTCATGCCCGTGACCAGCGTGCGGATGCTGGAGCGGCTCCCGCAGCTCAGCAACGCGAGCATCCCCTCCGTCCTGAAAGAGCGGATCCTCACAGCAAAGGACGATCCGGCCGCTGTACGCTCGATCGGAATCGAGTTCGCCACGGAGTTCTGCGCGCGGCTGCTGTCCGAGGGAGTGCCCGGACTGCACTTCATCACGCTCAACAACTCCACGGCGACGCTGGAAATCTACGAAAACCTGGGTCTGCACCATCCACCGCAGGCCTAGACCGGCCGCACGGATATACGACACACTGCGTAGCGGTCACTGGGAGAGGGGCGTACATGGGCTGGACGGTCCTCTACATCGCGTTCGGGTTCGTCGCGCTGTGGCTGCTCGGCGAGGTGCTGCTGCAGTACAAGGCGCGACTGCGCTGGCGGCTGCTCGCCTTCGTCGGCTTCCTCGGCGTGGTCCTCGGCGTGCTCATCCCGTCGGTGATCGTCATCGGCCTGGGCGCGATCGCCTTCGCCGTCGGCCAGACCTACGTCACCCTGTCGTTCCGGCGCGGCTTCGAGCAGGGCTGGGCCGTCAACCCGCCCGCCGCGCTCGGCGGTCTGACCGGCGGCAAGAAGAGCCGCCGGGAACGCGGCGGCGAGGAACCCGACCTGCCGGTCTCCGGCCTGGACACGGCTGACGCGGCCTACGGCGACGAGACCGGCTACGGCCAGGTCCGGCCGGACACCGCCGGCTACGGCCAGGACGACTACGACCGCGACGACGTCTTCACGCCCGCCCGCTCCGCCGCCCCCACGGCCGCCGAGAGCACCGCGGTCTAC
>NZ_RSAJ01000322.1 GCF_003933965.1 Streptomyces sp. RP5T | reverse complement strand
CGGCGAACATCGTGCATCCCGGGCCCGTCGACACGGACATGAACCCGGGGGACGGGCCGTTCGCGGCGGCGCAGGCCGCGATGACCGCGGTGGGGCGGTTCGGCACGGCGGAGGAGGTGGCGTCGATGGTCGCGTATCTGGCGGACGCCGAGTACGTCACCGGGGCGGAGTTCTCGGTGGACGGGGGGCACGCGGCGTGAGGTAGCGCGGCCTGCGCGGCCTTCTCGCGCTCGCCGGCGGTCGAGAAGCGGGAGCCCGCTCCTCGGCCGCCGGCGAGGCCGGTCTCAGCCGCCCAGTTCCTGGTGCCTCGCGGACAGCGCCGCCGCACCCGCCTCGGTCAGCGAACCGAACAGCCGCAGGCGGGAGATGCCGCCGTCGGGGAAGATGTCCACGCGCGCGTGCGTGCCCACCGCCGGGGCCGGCAGTACGAAGCGGTGGTTGGTGTCGGGCTGGAGCCGGGTGCGCGGCAGGATCTCCCGCCAGTCGCCGTCCTCGCCGTCGCGGACCGACACCGAGGCCCAGCCCGCACTGTTCCCCTTCAGGTACGCCGTGTCGATCTCGATGGCGCGGATCTGCGACTGGGCCACCAGGCGGTAGCGGATCCAGTCGTGGCCCCGGTCACGGCGGCGGCGGGTCTCCCAGCCGTCGTCCATCTTCCGCGAGCGGCCCGGCTGGATGGTGTTGGAGGCCGGTGAGTAGAAGAGGTTGGAGGCGTCCTCGGCCTGCCCGCCGTTCTCCAGGGCGACCACGTCGAAGGTGCCGAGGACCTCCAGCCACGCCGGGTCCGGGACGACCTCGCCGTACACCCGCAGGCGGGCGATGCCGCCGTCGGGGTGCTGGTTGACCCGCAGGTGGGTGAAGCGCTGCTCCAGGGAGACCTCGAAGCCGTTGGCCGCGTGGCCGCCGACCGGCGTCCGCGGGACGAGCGTCGTCCACTTCACGTCGTCGCCCAGCAGTTCCTCCGGGGACGGGGAGCCTGCCACCGACGTGCCTTCGACGGACACCGCCTGCGGGTAGTTCCCGCGGAAGTGCGCCGTGTCCACCACGATCCCCCGGACGACCCCGGGCGCGCCGAGGCGCACCAGCGCCCAGTCGTGGTCCTCGGCGGTCGGCCAGGGGTGCTCGGCCGAGGCGCCCCGGCGGCGGCGGGTCTCCCAGCCGTCCATGATCTTGCCCTTGTGCCCGAAGTGCTCGGGGTCGAACTCGGCCCGCCCGGGCTTCAGCAGGTTCTCGCGCTGGGCGAAGAACTCGTCGTTGGCGGCGACGACTCCGGCGCCGAGCGTGCGTGCGGCGAGGTCGGCGTACTGGGTGAAGGGGAAGTCGGCGGTGCGGTAGTCCGCGTACGGGTCGCCGCCGCCGTACGGGTTCGCGTCGCCGGTGAAGCTGGGAATCGCCGTCACGTACATGTGCCTTTCTGGAGTGGCCGGTGCGGGTGGATCAGGGCGTACGGGTGAGCAGCCGGCCCTTCGGGGTGGTGAACTCGCCGTCCGCCACGATGCGTTCGCCGCGCAGCCAGGTCGACTTCACCACGCCGTACAGGGTCTTGCCCGCGTAGGCCGTGACACGGTTGCGGTGCTGGAGGGCCGCCGGGTCGACGGTGAAGGTCCGGTCGGGTGCGAGGACCGCGAAGTCGGCGTCGCGGCCCGCCTCGATGGCGCCCTTCCGGTCGAGGCCCACCAGCTGGGCGGTCCGCGCGGACATCCAGCGGACCACGTCCTCCAGCGAGTGGCCGCGCTTGCGGGCCTCCGTCCAGACCGCCGCCAGGCTCAGCTGGAGGCCGGAGATGCCGCCCCATGCGGTGGCGAAGTCGTCCGTCTTGAGGTCCGCCGTGGACGGGGAGTGGTCGGTGACCACGCAGTCGATGGTGCCGTCGGCCAGCGCCTGCCACAGCAGGTCCTGGTTGGCGGCCTCCCGGATGGGCGGGCAGCACTTGAACTCGCTCGCCCCGTCCGGGACTTCCTCGGCGGTGAGGGTGAGGTAGTGCGGGCAGGTCTCCACGGTGATGCGGACCCCGTCCGCCTTCGCCCGGGCGATCAGCGGGAGCGCGTCGCTCGACGACAGGTGCAGCACGTGCACGCGGGCGTCCAACCGCTTTGCCTGGGCGATGAGTTGGGCGATGGCCGTGTCCTCGGCGTCGCGCGGGCGGGACGCCAGGAAGTCCGCGTACCGGGGGCCGGCGTGCTGCGGGGCGGCCTCCAGGTGGTGCGGGTCCTCGGCGTGCACGATCAACAGGCCGCCGAAGGAGGCGATCTCGGCCAGGGAGCGGGCGAGACCGTCCTGGTCGAGAGGGGGGAACTCGTCGACGCCGGAGGGCGACAGGAACGCCTTGAAGCCGAAGACCCCCGACTCGTGCAGCGGACGCAGGTCCTTGACGTTGTCGGGCAGGGCGCCGCCCCAGAAGCCGACGTCGATGTGGGCCTTGTCGGCGGCGACCTCCCGCTTCGTCCGCAGGTGGTCGACCGTCGTCGTGGGCGGGAGCGAGTTGAGCGGCATGTCGACGAGGGTGGTGATGCCGCCGGCCGCCGCGGCTCGCGTGGCAGTCCAGAAGCCCTCCCACTCGGTGCGGCCCGGGTCGTTGACGTGCACGTGGGTGTCGACCAGGCCGGGCAGCAGGACGTCGTCGCCGAGGTCCTCCAGACGCGCGCCGGTCGGCACGGGGGCGTCGTACGGCAGTACGGCCGCGATCCTCCCGCCGGCGACCGCGACCGACGCGGGCCGCGTGCCCTCGGGCGTGATGACGCGCGTCGAGCGCAGCACCAGTTCAGTGTCGGACACCCGGACCCCTCTCTGCCGCCGTTAACTTCCGCGTAACGGAATTCAACTTTCTGTTGAAGGAGTCTTCACTCCCGGTCGGGTGCCGTCAAGGGCACACTTCCCCACAGTGCGCCTTGCGTCGACACTCTGGACGTTTCCACAAGGCGGAATTAGTATTCCGGTAAGCAGAACTTAGCTACGCACCAGCGGGGAGTCAACCGACTGCCGGGTAGGCTTCTGCCCTCCTGCCCAGACCCGAAAGGCAGCCCCGAAAGGAACGCGCCGTGCCGACGTCCAGCGCCAGCACCACCGACTCCGCCAAGTCCGCCGGTGGCGGGGTCCAGTCCCTCGAGCGCGCCTTCGATCTACTGGAACGGATGGCGGACGCGGGCGGAGAAGTCGGACTGAGCGAACTGTCCGCGAGCAGCGGGCTGCCGCTGCCCACCATCCACCGCCTGATGCGCACGCTCGTGTCCTGCGGATACGTCCGCCAGCAGCCCAACCGGCGCTATGCCCTCGGCCCGCGCCTGATCCGCCTCGGCGAGTCGGCCTCCCGGCTGCTCGGCACCTGGGCCCGCCCCTACCTCGCCCGGCTGGTCGAGGAGACCGGCGAGACCGCCAACATGGCGCTGCTCGACGGGGACGAGATCGTCTACGTCGCCCAGGTGCCCTCGAAGCACTCCATGCGGATGTTCACCGAGGTCGGGCGGCGCGTCCTGCCGCACTCCACCGGCGTCGGCAAGGCCCTGCTCGCCAACACCCCGGACGACGAGGTGCGCGCCCTGCTCGCCCGGACCGGCATGCCGGCCGCGACGGAGAAGACGATCACCACGCCGGACGGGTTCCTCGCGGCCCTGGTGGACGTGCGGGCCCAGGGCTACGCCGTCGACGACAACGAGCAGGAGATCGGCGTCCGCTGCCTCGCGGTCTCGGTGCCCGACTCCCCCACCGCCGCCGCCATCTCGATCTCCGGCCCGGCGGGACGGGTCACCGAGGCGGCCACCGAGAAGATCGTGCCGGTGCTGCAGCAGGTGGCGGCGGAACTCTCGGAGGCACTGGCCGCGCAGAGCCCGGCGTGACGGGCCTACAGCGCTGGCCGGGGCGGTACACCGACCGGCACGGCAGCGAGGACGTCGTCTTCGAGTCGGACGGCCGCAAGCTGATCCGTACGACGATCAGGGGTGTCCGCTTCGAGAGCGACTCCATGGACGACCTCGGTGCGGTGGGCGGCGAACCGCCCGAGCGGATGTTCTCGTTCTTCGACGGAGGACTGTGCTCCTGCCTCCTGGAGTGGGAGGTGCCGGTCCCCGTCGAGGTCCGGGGAAGGGGTATGCGGCCGGGGGTGCTGCGCTGTGCGCTGCGGCTCGGGGACCCGGCGGGCCCGGGCCGCGGCCTGGACGCGGAGACCCTGACCACCACGCTGCTCCTCGACGGGCACGAGTTCCGCAACACCGAGGAGCAGGACGACTTCGAGAGAGCGCTGCAGGACATCCAGCGCCAACTGCCGCGGGCGGCAAGGATGAAGGCCTGCATCGCGTGCGCGTGGTCCGACTACAGCCCCTACGGCAACGGGCTGATGGCCGGGCTGGCCTGCTTCCGGGACATCAAGGACCGCTACCGGCGGGTCGAGGGCAAACGGGGACCGGGGAACATCTTCGACGTCTGGGAGGACCTGACCGAGTACGTCCAGGAGACCTGGCTCTGCCCGGAGTTCGAGCACCGCGGCACGCACGAGGGGTACCGGGGGCCGTTCCCCTAGCGGTGCGGTTCGCCGAACAGTTCCACCGCGTTCCGCACCGCCGTGAGGCCCCTGGACAGCGCGCTCACCGATCCGATCGCGCCCGCGATCAGCAGCAACGACCTGCGCAGGCGCGGGACTTCGGGTGCTCCGTCGATCGTCATGGCGGCCAGCGCGGCGAGTTCGTCCTCGGCGATGCCCCGGTCGGGGAACTCGGCCGGGTGCGCGGCGAGTTCGCGGCGCAGCCGGGACACCGCGGTCCGCAGTTCCGCCACTCTCGGATCGTTGTCGCTGCCGGTCACCGGCCTCTGCCCCAAGCTCCGCAACACAGCTCTCCCCCTCGCACTCCCGCGTGCGCCCCAGCGTGGTGAACCCCGCAAGTGGTGGTCGGACCCCGCGGGACGCGGGTCAGTAAACGCCACGCGGGGCGCCGCGCGCCACCGTACGGACCGAAATTCAGCCCATGGAAACCCGGCGCACGCCGGCGCGTCAGGTATGCAGGACGCATGACGGAGAACGAACAGCAGGTCGCCGGGCTGCTCCTGGCGGCGGGCGGCGGTACACGGCTCGGCGGGCGGCCCAAGGCGCTGCTCGAACACCGAGGCCGCCCGCTCGTCGAACACGCGGTCGGCGTCCTGCGCGCGGCCGGCTGCACCCGGGTGCACGTGGTCCTGGGAGCGGCCGCGGCGGCCGTACGGGAACGGGCCGAACTCGACGACTGCGTGCTGGTGGAGAACCCCGACTGGGCGGACGGGATGGGGTCGTCGCTGCGGGCCGGGCTCGGCTCGCTCGCCGGGACGAGGGCGCGGGCCGCGCTGGTCTCGCTCGTCGACCAGCCCGGCATCGGGGTGGAAGCCGTGCGCCGGGTGCTCGGCGCGTACGAGGACGAGACCTCGCTCGTCTCGGCCGCCTACGACGGCATACGCGGCCATCCCGTGCTCTTCGGCGCCGCGCACTGGGCCGGGATCGCGGCGAGTGCGACCGGGGACCGGGGGGCACGCGCCTATCTGGAGGAGCACCGGCACGCCCTCGTGCTCGTCGAGTGCGCGGACGTGGCCGAGCCGTACGACATCGACACGCCGGAGGATCTGGCACACCTTGAGTGAACGCGGTGGCACGCAGAGCCACTCTTGCTCGACCCGGAGAATCTCGACATCAACAAACCATTGAACTTCCACGATGAGGAAACTAGTATCCACTGTTCAGAAGCGCCCCGACCTCGCGCGGGGCGCCGCCCGCGTACCCGGTTCGACTGGCACCCGGTGCCACCGCTGAAGGAAGTGACCGCTCATGTCCGCACCAGCGCCGTCCCCGCTGGCCATCGTCGACGCCGAGCCCCTGCCGCGGCAGGAGGAGGTCCTCACCGAGGCGGCCCTCGCCTTCGTGGCCGAGCTGCACCGCCGGTTCACGCCCCGGCGTGACGAGCTCCTCGCCCGCCGCGCCGAGCGCCGCGCCGAGATCGCCCGGACCTCCACGCTCGACTTCCTCCCGGAGACCGCCGCGATCCGCGCGGACGACTCCTGGAAGGTGGCCCCCTCCCCCGCGGCCCTGGACGACCGCCGGGTCGAGATCACCGGTCCCACCGACCGCAAGATGACCATCAACGCCCTGAACTCCGGTGCCCGGGTGTGGCTGGCGGACTTCGAGGACGCCTCGGCGCCCACCTGGGAGAACGTCGTCCTCGGGCAGGTCAACCTGGCCGACGCGTACACCCGGAACATCGACTTCACGGACGAGAGGTCCGGCAAGGCCTACGCGCTCAAGGCCGACGAGGAGCTCGCCACCGTCGTCATGCGGCCGCGCGGCTGGCACCTGAACGAACGGCACCTGGTCGACGCGGACGGCACCCCGGTTCCCGGCGCACTCGTCGACTTCGGCCTGTACTTCTTCCACAACGCCCAGCGCCTGCTCGACCTCGGCAAGGGCCCGTACTTCTACCTCCCGAAGACCGAGTCGCACCTCGAAGCGCGCCTGTGGAACGAGGTGTTCGTCTTCGCACAGGAGTACTGCGGCATCCCGCAGGGCACCGTCCGCGCGACCGTCCTGATCGAGACGATCACGGCGGCGTACGAGATGGAGGAGATCCTCTACGAACTCCGCGACCACGCCTCCGGGCTGAACGCGGGCCGCTGGGACTACCTGTTCTCCATCGTCAAGAACTTCCGTGACGGCGGCGCCAGGTTCGTCCTGCCGGACCGCAACGCGGTCACGATGACGGCCCCGTTCATGCGCGCGTACACCGAACTCCTCGTCCGCACCTGCCACAAGCGCGGCGCGCACGCGATCGGCGGCATGGCGGCCTTCATCCCGTCCCGCAGGGACGCCGAGGTCAACAGGGTGGCCTTCGAGAAGGTCCGCGCCGACAAGGACCGCGAGGCCGCCGACGGCTTCGACGGCTCCTGGGTCGCCCACCCCGACCTGGTCCCGATCGCCATGGAGTCCTTCGACAAGGTCCTCGGCGACAGGCCGAACCAGAAGGACCGGCTGCGCGAGGACGTCCACGTCGAGGCCGCCGACCTGATCGCGATCGACTCCCTGGAGGCCAGGCCGACGTACGACGGCCTGGTCAACGCCGTGCAGGTCGGCATCCGTTACATCGAGGCGTGGCTGCGCGGGCTCGGCGCGGTCGCCATCTTCAACCTCATGGAGGACGCGGCCACCGCCGAGATCTCCCGCTCGCAGATCTGGCAGTGGATCAACGCGGGCGTCGAGTTCGAGAACGGCGAGAAGGCGACGCCGGAGCTGGCCCGCAAGGTCGCCGCCGAGGAACTCGCCGCCGTCCGCCGGGAGATCGGCGAGGAGGCCTTCGCGGCCGGACACTGGCAGCAGGCCCACGACCTGCTGCTCCAGGTCTCCCTCGACGAGGACTACGCCGACTTCCTGACGCTGCCGGCGTACGAGCAGCTGCGCGGCTGATCCGCGACAGGCTCACCTGTCCGAGTGGCCCAGGGACTTTCCCGGGGCCACTCGGTCGCGTACGGCCTGCTTCACCGCCGTCGGCTCCGGGAAGCCCTGCTCGCGCCGGTCCCAGACGACCTCGTCGTCCACACGGACGACGAACACACCGCCCGTGCCGGGCTTGAGCGACAGCTCACCCAGCTCCGTCTCGAAGGTGGTGAGCAGCTCCTGCGCCAGCCAGGCCGCGCGGGGCAGCCAGCGGCACTGGGTGCAGTACTCGATCTGTACGACGGGGCTCATCCGAGGTGCACCGACCAATCCTGTTGCGCGGCCGGCTTGCCGTGCAGGTCGGGGACCCGCTTGAGCCAGCTCGGCCGTCCTTGCTCCGTCCGCGCCGCCCGCCGGGCCTCCTCGGCGGCGAGCTCCTCCCGGCTGGGGAAGTCGGTGGGGATCCAGTCGGCGGAGGCCCGCACGCGCGCGTGCAGGTAGTCGACGTACGCCTCGCGCATCTCGGCGGGCGTGGCGAAGTCCGTCAGCCAGGCGTCCGGCACCTCGGCGACGATCTCCCGCAGCAGCTCGCGTGTCACCCGCGGCGCCAGTTCGGCGTCGGCGGCCCGTACGTCCGGGCCGTAGGGGCCGAGGGCGTGGTGGCGGAAGTCGTAGCGCCTGGCGGGCTCGGAACCGTCCCAGCGGTGGTGGAAGACGAGGGCCGCGCCGTGGTCGATCAGCCACAGCCGCGGGGGTGCCACGCCGAGCGTCGGCCAGACCATCAGGTTGGAGCTGTGCACCGTGCGGTCGACGTTCACGGTCAGCGCGTCGAGCCAGACCACCCGGCCCGCCTCCAGCGGATCGACCCGGCAGTGCCGGGCGACCTCGGGGGTGAAGTCCCTGGCGCCCGGCAGATAGTCCATCCCGAGGTTCACCCCGGCGCTCGCCGCGTGCAGGTCCCGGACCTCCTGGTGCGGCTCGCTGTCGGCGATCGCCGGGTCGAAGCGCACGAGGACCAGCTCGGGGAAGCGCAGTCCCAGCGCCCGCGCGAGCTCACCGACGATCACCTCGGCGACCAGCGCCTTGCGGCCCTGGGCGGAGCCCGTGAACTTCACGACGTAGGTCCCGAGGTCGTCGGCCTCGACGACGCCGGGGACCGAGCCGCCGGAGCGCAGGGGTTCGATGTAACGGGTCGCGGTGACCTCTCTCAGCATGCAGCGAGCATAGTGACCGGGAGGAGCGCGGGCCCGGCCGCGGGGCGCCTCACGTCACCGGCCGGCCAGCGGGTTGGGCAGCGGCAGGTAGCGGGCGTCCGCCCCGTCCGCGCCCGTCCACCTCAGCAGCAGGTTGGTCTTGCCCGGGAGGGTGGGCGCGGTGAGGAGGGCGGTGGCTTCGGGCAGGTCGTGGCGGGACAGCTCGCGGCGGGCGGCCGGCCAGGGGTCCAAGCCGGGGTGGCGTTCGGCGAGGGCCGCGGCGACCTCCCACAGGTGGTTCACGACCAGGCAGTACACCAGCCGCTCCCACCCGGCCGCGCGCGGGACGTCCGACAGCAGCTTCACGCCCTCCGCGTCCCGGAACAGCGCCTGCACGGGCATGCCGTCGGTGTCCACGGCGACCAGGGTGTTCTGCAGGTGCGCCTCCAGTACGACGCCGTGGTCGGCGAAGGCGGCGAGGGCGGGCGGCACGACCGCGCCCAGGTACGCCTCCCACCAGGCGGCCGGATCCGCGGCGGTGTCGAGCGGGCTGCCCTCGAACCCCTCCACGAGGGCGGCGGCGAGCAGCGGGGTCGCCCCGGGCCGCACATGGTCGCGCAGTCCGTCGCGGACCAGTACGGCCAGTTCCTCGAAGGCGAAGTCGGCGGTGCGGTAGCCGCGGTCGCTCAGCCAGGCGGCGCGCCCCGGACCGGCGGCAGAGGGGCTCGCGTCAGGGGGGCTCGCGGCGAAGGCGTTCGCGGCCGCTTCATCCGTACGGCGGAGTTTGAGCAGGTCGTGGCGCCAGAGCCGCCGGATGTCGTTGGTGATGCGGACGTCGAGGCTGAACTTGAGGAAGAGGTCCCGGGCGGGGGCGTACACCGTGCGGATCGCGGCCGTCGGCCAGGTGTCGAAGCCGGTCGTGCCGAGCCGGACCAGGCGGCCGTCCTCGAATGCCCGCGCGCAGCCCACCAGGTCGAGCTGCCAGGGA
>NZ_RSAJ01000321.1 GCF_003933965.1 Streptomyces sp. RP5T | reverse complement strand
CCCTCGTCCGGTGGCCTCCCCTTCACCGACGCCGCCGAGCAACTCGCCAGCACCGGCCCCGCCGTGGCCGCCGCCGTTCTCGGTACCGCCGCCCTCCTCCTGGTCACCGCGGGCGCCGTTCTCCGGGCCCGCGGCCGCCGCTGACCCCGGAGCTTCGGGTACCTGTCCCCAACCGGCCATTCCCTCAAGATCCGGCCACTGTCTAGGCTGGGGCCGACGCAGCACGGCGTACACGCGTACGGCAGGAGATCCCGCACATGGCAGACCGCAAGCCCATCGATTCGTGGCTCACCGACATGGACGGTGTACTCATCCACGAGGGCGTACCGATCCCCGGCGCCGACGCCTTCCTCAAGAAGCTCCGCGAGTCCGGCAAGCCGTTCCTGGTGCTGACCAACAACTCCATCTACACCCCGCGTGACCTGCACGCCCGCCTGCGCCGCATGGGCCTGGACGTCCCGATCGAGAACATCTGGACGTCCGCCCTGGCCACCGCGCAGTTCCTGGACGACCAGCGCCCCGAGGGGACGGCGTACGTCATCGGCGAGGCGGGTCTGACCACCGCCCTGCACGACATCGGCTACATCCTCACCGACCACGAGCCGGACTACGTCGTCCTCGGAGAGACCCGTACCTACTCCTTCGAGGCCATGACCAAGGCGGTCCGGCTCATCAACGACGGCGCCCGTTTCATCTGCACCAACCCCGACGAGACCGGCCCCTCCGCCGAGGGCGCGCTGCCCGCCACGGGTGCCGTCGCCGCCCTGATCACCAAGGCGACCGGCAAGCAGCCGTACTTCGCGGGCAAGCCCAACCCGCTCATGATGCGCACCGGTCTCAACACGATCGGCGCGCACTCCGAGAGCAGCGCGATGATCGGCGACCGCATGGACACCGACGTCCTGGCCGGCATGGAGGCCGGCATGCAGACCTTCCTGGTGCTCACCGGCCTGACCCGGCCCGAGCAGGTCGAGGACTTCCCGTACCGGCCCTCGAAGGTCGTCGACTCCATCGCGGACCTCGTCGACCGGATCTGAGGCCGGCGGCCTGACCCGAACGGAGCAACGCGCCGCCCTCCCGGAGTGCGGGCCCGGGGCGGCGGGGGGAGTCTCCAGATATCTGGAGGTTCACGATGGGTTCACTACGTCTCACGCTCTGTACCGGCGCCCTGGCTGTCGTCGCCCTCGCCCCGGCCGCACAGGCCGCGGACGGCCGCGAAGTCTCGGTGACCCCGTCGACCCCCGCCGCCGGCGCCGACCTCTCGCTGCGGGTGACCGGCTGCGAGGGGAGGACGGCCACCGCCGTCTCGGCCGCGTTCGTCGCGGACGCCCGGCTGACGGGCGCCGGCGGCAGCCTCGCCGGCGAGACCCGCGTCCGCTCCTCGATCGAGCCCGGCCCCTACGACGTGAAGATCACCTGTGCCGACGTCGAGGTGCAGGGCAGGATCACCGTCGCGGCGGACGGGGGCGGCGCCGCCCCGGCGTCCCCCGCCGCCCCCGTCGACGCGGGCGGCGGCTGGACCGCCACCCACCTCTCCGCCATGGAACCCCACGTGGCCGGCCCCGGCACCGGTCACGCCGTGACGGGCCTGGTGCTCGCCGGGGTCGCGGCGACGGCCGTCGTGCTGCGCCGCAGCCGTCGGAGCCGCGAGGCGGACTGAGCCACGATGCCCTTCCGCATCCCGCGCCGGAAGAAGGCCGACCGAGCCCGCACCGGGCGGCTGCCGGCCGTCGTGACCTGGGTGGTCCTGCTGCTCGGACTGTGGCTGTGGGGGCGCGAGGTCACCGACGTGGGGCACGGCCTGTCCGCGCCGGCCACCGGTGACGTCGCCGCCCTCGGGCGCCCCGGGGACGCCGAACTGCCGCCCGCCGCAAGGCCGTTGACGGGTGCCCGCCCGCAGCGCCTCGACATCCCGGCGCTGCGGGTGCAGGCGCCCGTGGTGGCCCGCGGCCTGGACGCGCGGGGCGCCCCGGACCCGCCGCCCTTCGACCAGCCCGGAGTCGTCGGCTGGTACGCGGCCGGCGCGAAACCCGGGGCCGCCGGGACCGCGCTGATGGTGGGACACGTCGACACCGAGACCCGGCCGGCCGTCTTCCACCGGATCAGCACGCTCCAGCCGGGCGGGACGATCCGGGTGATCCGCGACGACGGCAGGGTCGCCGAGTTCACCGTCGAGGACGTGCGGGTCCTCAGCCGCGAGGACTTCGACGCCCGCCAGGCCTACGGACCACGTGAGCGAGGCCGCGCCGAACTGCGCCTGATCACCTGCGGCGGCACCTTCGACCGGGCGAGCCGCAAGTACACGGCCAACGTGATCGTCTCGGCGTATCTGACCGGCACCGGCCTCTGAGAACGCGCACCAACCTGGCCCGGTCGGCGACCCGCTCCCCCCGAAGCCGCCGACCGGGCTGGTCCTCGACCGCACGCGCTCGGGCTGCGGGAGTAACCCGGCGGCGCGGGAGGCCTGGGAGGCTCGGTGGTGATGACTCGGCCAGGGGCTGGGGCCGTATACCTATGAGAAGACTCTAGAACGGATGAGCGCTCGGGCCTAGAGTCCGGCTGACGCCAAGTCCCGGTTCGTGGCTCTCCGTCATACGTCCTGGTGGTTCAGGGGTCTACGCGGGTCCGTCAGCGTCCGCGTCGATCTCGCGGCGCAGCTCGACGCCGTCCTCGACGCCCTCGATGACCGTGCTCGCCACCTGGTCCAGGGGCAGCCGGTGGCGTCGCGCGTACTGCCGCAGCGCCCTGAACGCCCGGTCGGCGGGGACGCTCCAGCGCTCCGCGAGCATCCCCTTGGCCTGCTCGATGCGGACCCGGCTGGACAGGGCTTGCTGCAACTGACCGGACAACGTGCGGTACTGCGCGTAGGTGTGACGGTTCTGCAGACCGAGGGCGGCCGCGTCCGCGAGGGCCTGCGCGACCTGGAGCTCGCCGGTGACGTCGTCGGCCGGGGTGGTGTCGGGGAGGGTGGGCGCGAACACGTTGAGGGCGCCCAGCAGGTGGTCGCGGCGGCGCAGCGGGACCGCGAAGGTCGTCACGATGTCGTGCCCGAGGGCCCGTTCGGTGAAGTCGGGCCAGCGGGCGTCCGCGTGGGCGACCCGGATGGAGACGGGCGGTACGGGCCGTCCCGAGCCGTAGCTGTCCAGGCACGGGCCGCCGCCGTGCTGCGCCTCCAGCAGGTCCAGCGCCACCCGCTCGTGCCGGCTGCTGGCGGCCAGCGACACCGACCGGCCGCCGTCGATGAGCATCACCCCGGCCGCCCGCGCGTGCAGCAGCTCCACACAGCGGTCGGAGACCCGTTGTAAGTACCGGGTGGCCTCGAAGCCGTCGACGAGGGTGTCCGCCGCCTCCACCAGTGCCGAGGCCAGCCGGATCTCCCTGGTGGCGTACCGCATCGCTGAGCACTCTCCTTCGTCGACGAGCGCCCCCGCAGGGCGCGCAGTACCCCGACCTTCGGGGCTGTAACAGCTCCTGGACAAGGCTCGGGCGAGCTCGTGGGCGGCGCGACCGGTGTGTCACGATTGAGACTTGCCATGGTGCACCCAGGGGGGAATTGGATGTACGTCAGCAGGGGGGCCAGGAGGGCGGCCCGCGTACGGGCTTCGGCCGCGGTGCTGGGGGCGGCACTGCTGCTCGCCGCGTGTTCGTCGTCGAAGGATCCGGAGAAGGAGGGCGACGGGGACAAGGCCGGTGCGGGGATCACCCAGCAGCCCAAGGAGGCCGACCCGTTCTGGGTCAACCCGGACGGCAACGCGGCCAGGCAGGTCGCTGCCTATCTGAAGAGCGGCAAGGACGACGAGGCGGAACAGATCCGCAGGATCGCCCAGCAGCCCACGGGGGAGTGGATCGGCCCGGAGAACCCGGAGCAGGAGGCGCGCGGCTTCACCGAGGCCGCCGACAAGGCCGGCCGTACGGCCCTGCTCGTCCTCTACAACATTCCGCACCGCGACTGCGGCCAGTACTCCCAGGGCGGTGCCGCGGACGGCAACGCCTACCGGGCCTGGATCGACGGCGTGGCCGCGGGCATCGGCGACCGTTCGGCGACGGTGATCCTCGAACCGGACGCGGTTCTGCACCTGGTCGACGGCTGCACCAAGGACGAGTTCCACGAGGAGCGCTACGACCTGCTCACCGGCGCCGTCGAGAAGCTCAAGTCGCTGAAGAACACCAAGGTCTACCTGGACGCGGGCAACGCGGGCTGGGGCCACCCCGACCAGATCTTCGAACCCCTGCGGTGGGCCGGCATCGCCAAGGCAGACGGCTTCTCGGTGAACGTCTCCAACTTCTACTCCACCCAGGACTCCATCGCCTACGGCAAGCAGCTCTCCGCCAAGGTCGGCAACAAGCACTTCGTCATCGACACCAGCCGCAACGGCAACGGCCCGTACAAGGACGGCGACGAGAACGAACGCTGGTGCAACCCGCCGGGCAGGGCCCTGGGAGAGACCCCGACCATAAAGACGGCGGACCCGTTGGTGGACGCGTACCTCTGGGTCAAGCGCCCGGGTGAGTCGGACGGCGAGTGCAAGGGCGGCCCGAAGGCGGGGCAGTGGTGGCCGACCTACGCCTTGAAGCTGGCAGAGGGTTCAACGCCCTAGGGGCGCGGGGGAACTGAGCGACAAGCCACAGCGCTCCCGCGCCCGAAGGACAACCTGCGGGAGCGCTACGGCACCCGGACCCACTGAGCCTTGCTCGGCGTCCCCTGATCGTCATCGACGAACAGCATGTACCATCCCGACTGCACCAGGTTCCTGTTCTCCGGCACCGTCACCTTCACCTTGTCCCCGGAGACCGTGAACTTCAGCTCGACGGACCGCTGATCCACGTCCGTCACATGCGTCGACGCGCTGGGCCGGATCAACCGCACCTTCTTGATCACGGACGCCTGCGGAGAGGTGAACGTCCCCGAAGCCCCCCGCGCGATCGTCTGCGGCCCCCCGGACAGCGAGGGCCGGGAGCCCCGGTACAGATAGGGCGGGGTGTAGATCTCGATCCGCTGCTCGAAGGTGCCCGGCTTGGTGTTCGCCTTGTCCCCGTACAGCGAGTCCGACCCGAAGAACATCACCCGCCCGTCCGGCAGCAGCAGTGACCCGGAGTGGTAGTTGCGCCCCACCAGCGGGTCGGCCACCGACTCGAACGTGTTGGTGTCCGGGTGGTACAGCCGGGCCTGGAGGATGTTGGAGTCGCCGCGCCCGCGGTAGTCCTCCGACCCGCCGGACACCAGCACGGTGTCGTCGGGAAGGATCGACGCCTGCGGATACCGCGTCCCCTTCTCCAGCGTGGGCCCGTCCACGAACTTCGGGCTGTCGGCCTTCATGTCCACGATCCGGGTCCGGTTGCTGGAGAGCTTGGACTCGCCGACCCCGCCGCCCCCGATCACCATGAACTTCTCGTCCTGCGCCGGAGGCAGCAGCACGGTCCCGGAGGTCTCCATCCGGTCGGCGTCGCTGAGCCCGGGGATCTTCGTGAACTTGTTGCTGTCCACGTCCCAGACGCCCGGTTCCCGCCCGACGTTGTCCGGCCCGTATCCCGCGTTCGACCCCGAGTAGAAGACCTTGCCGTTCTGCATGAGGAACAGCGCGGGGTAGGTCGGGAACTGCCGGATCCTCGACGTGTACGTCCACTTCCTGGTCTTCGGGTCGAAGACCTCGTTCTTGCCGGGGACCAGCTGACCGATGTCGTCGAGCCCGGAGACGCTCAGGACCTTCCCGTCGCTCAGGGTGGTGAGCGTCGGGTACCAGCGGGCCTCCTTCATCGGGTCGACCTTGATGTACTTCTCGGCGACCGGGTCGAACTCGAAGGCGTCCCGGATCCCCTGGAAGTCCTTCTTGTCGAGCGCCAGCTTCTGCGCGATCCCGTACGTGTTGCGCGCGTCCGTCCCGGTCAGGCCCTGGATCCGGTAGTTGTCCTGGGTGCCGGTCTCGTACTTGGCGCCGCTCTTCTGCGCCTCGACGTAGATGCGCCCCAGCCCGGGGTCGTTGCGCAGGAACTCCCCGGTCGCCTTGTCGAAGACCTTCGTGGCCCGCTCCACGACGACCGGGTCCTTGGACACGAACGTCCTGCCGTTCTGCTTGCCGGTGAACTTGGTGCCCGCCGGCAGGGTGATCGGCCGGTCCGGGTTCTCATTGTGGACGATCATCAGGCCGCCGGCCTTGGTGACGTCCCCCTTGAGCTTCTCGTACCGCTTGGTGCCGCCGGCGATCAGCAGATTGCCGTTCGCCAACTGGGTGTGCCCGGTGCAGAACAGGTCGCTCGGCGTGGGCACCTTCTTGATCGTGCCCTTGACCGGGTCCCAGATCCGGGTGTCGAACCTCTTCGCGTCGAAGTTGTCCTGGTTGTTCCCGGAGCCCGCCACCAGCAGCACCTTGCCGGTGCGCAGCAGCGCCGCGTGGATGGTGTTCTGCCGGTACTCCTCGGGGAAGTCGACGATCTCCCACTTGCCGTTCTCGGCTTTGTACTCGGGCTTGTTGATTTTGTACTGGTGGTATTTCTGCGTCCCGAAGCGGTACAGCCACGGGCCGTTCATCCCGGCCAGCGCGAGCACCACCGCCGTACCGATCGCGAGTCGACGGGCGCGGCGGCGGCCTGCACGGTCGTTCATTCCTTACGTCCCCCAAGTCCACCAAGGGCGATCTGCATGGTCTGGTCGTTGCCCCCGTCGTCCGCGGTGCCCGGCGCGGAAGCGGCGGCCCAGGTCGGCCGGTGGGCCGGCCCATGCGGGGCAGCGGTGTGCTGGGCCGGCATCGGCTGCGGCTGGTGCGCCGGGGTCTGAGCCGGTACGACCGGTCCCTGCGGCTGCTCGGCGGACGCGGCGGGCTTCTTCTTCGCCTGGCGCAGCATGTGCCGCCAGGTGAGGATCGGCGTCGCGGTGATCAGCATGGCGAAGGTCGCCCAGGTGATCATCGCGGGGTGCGAGTGCCCGAGGGCGATACCGGCGGCGATCGAGCCGCCGAAGATCGCGATGAAGTACCAGTGGTAGCGGAAGGTGCCGAACCACCGGTCGGGGCTGGCCGAGTCGCCCTTGGGCGTGACCACGAACTTGCTCTTGCGCCGCAGCACCGAGTCGATGAGCGCCTTCGCGTACAGCGGGGCGGACAGCGCCGACATGACCATGCCCGCGACACCGCCGGAGCCCTCGGGCTCGTGCGGCGAGACGTTGTGCCGGCGGTTCCAGATGTAGAGGCCGATCTGGAGCGCGGAGGCGTTGCCGTAGAGCATCAGCCACACGGTCGGGTCGATGTTCACACCCGAGGCGCCCAGGCCCAGGAACAGCGCGCAACTCAGCGCCGCGAGGATCCAGTTGAGGGCGGACATCGGGTAGAAGATGATCATCATGGTGTAGTTGAAGAGCTTGCTCGGCGGCAGCGAGTACCAGCCCTTCCAGTACTGCTTGAGGATCGTCTCGTAGGTCCCGCGCGACCAGCGCATCTGCTGGGTGAAGAAGTCCGTCCAGGCGCTCGGGCCCTCACCGACCGCGAGCACGTCCGGGGTGTAGACCGAGCGCCACTTCCGGCCGGTGGCCGGGTTCTTGTGACGGTGGATCTCGAAACCGGTCGCCATGTCCTCGGTGATCGAGTCGTACAGGCCGCCGATCTGCTTGAGCGCCTTGATGCGCACGGCGTTGGACGTGCCCACGAACATCGGGGCGCCGTACTTGTTGCCGGCGCGCTGGATCAGCGCGTGGAAGAGGAACTGCTGGGACTCGGCGGCCTTGGTGACGAAGTTGTCGTAGTTGCCGTAGACCTGCGGGCCGATCACGAAGCCGATGTCCGGGTCGCGGAAGAAGCCGAGCATCCGCTCCAGGTAGTTGGGCAGCGGCACGTGGTCGGTGTCCACGGAGGCGAAGAAGTCGTACTGGTCGCCGTGCGCGTCCAGCCAGGCGTTGTAGTTGCCGTGCTTGGTCTTGGCGCGGTGCGGGCCCTTGGGCTGGTTCCACTTCTCGATGCCCTTGCGGGAGAAGTGGTGCACACCGAGGCGCGCGCAGACCTCCTTGACCGCCGGGTCGTCGCCCTCGTCCAGGAGCCAGACGTGCATGAGGCCGCGGTGGCGGATCCGCACCGCGGCTTCCAGGGTCTTCGTCACCATCTCCAGCGGCTCCTTGCCGGGCACGAAGGAGGTGAGGAAGGCCACTCTGGTGCCGGTCTCGGGCACCACCGGGATCGGGTCCCGGGCGACCAGGGTGGCGTGCGCGTTGGACAGGACGTTCATGCAGCGGAAGAACTCGATCAGGCCGATCGAGACGAGCATGACGATGTCCAGGGCCGGCAGCCACGAGAAGGCCGGGTAGTCGCGCTCGGTCCAGTGCTCGGGCTGGAGCAGCCAGGCCAGCAGGACCAGGGAGAGCAGCGGGGCCGCGGCGAGCATCAGGGCGACCCGGATGCGGTGCGGCTCCTGCGAGATCAACGAGCGGTACTGCACCTTGTACGGCCGGCCCGGGTCGGGCTGGGTGAGAGGGCCGGCCAGTCTGCTGTAGTGCTCGTAGTCGTACTTCGGAAGCGTCTTCTTTATCCGGCGCAGTGTGCCGGTCCGATGTGAAGGCAGCCTGAGCTGTGTGGTGTCGGACGGGTCGAAATTCTGCCGGGCGCCCGTCGGCGTCGACGTCATGAGTCATCCCCCCACACGCGGACGGGTCCGCGTGTTGTCGTTTCCTTACGTCTGCTCCAGTCCCCCTCGACCTTCACAGACGTATCAGTGGTGGGCCGCAGTCACCACAATCCTCACAGCATTAGACAGGTAACAGCGACCTTCCGGTTGCAGACGCCCCCTCCGGCATCCTCAGTGGCGGGTCCCCTTTTCCCCGCAACACCGGCAACCGTCTCCTTGCCCCCCAACTGCCGCGTATACGCAGCATCTTGAAAACCAGGGTTCTACGGTGCTCATCATGATCGCAAGATGCGAAACGCGGTGTTTACCGGTCATACGCGTTCATTGTGGCCCCTGTGGGGGCCTCGGCCGCCAGGGACGTCCCGCGCGCCCGAACACCGCAGGCCCCCCGCCGGAGCGGGGGGCCTGCAGTCGTCTGTGCGCCGCCAGGGACTCGAACCCCGGACCCGCTGATGCTGCGTCTTCCCGGGGGGTGACCCCCGGCCCCCCAGCCGCCTCTGCACATCCCTCAATGCCGAAGGCCCCCCGCTTCCACGGGGGGCCTTCGTTGCCTGTGCGCCGCCAGGGACTCGAACCCCGGACCCGCTGATTAAGAGTCAGCTGCTCTAACCAACTGAGCTAGCGGCGCCCGCTGACCTGCACAACTCTACCCGACGCTCGGGGGTGCTCCGGGTCGGCGTACATCATTCGGACCGTCAGCATGCGCACACGGGCGACAGTTGAGAAACTGGCGAATGTGCACAGTTGCGGACATTTCTATCTGGAGTGTGAGGGGCAGCGCATGGAGACTCCGGTGTTCGAGGAGATCGACCCCGCAAGCGACTGCGACTGCCCCGGATGCGTCCACTGGCGGCGCGTCCTGCCCCGATCGACCGGCGGCCACCCCGCCGCCGCCCGGGCCATGATCGTCGCCGCCGCGGCCTCCACCGCTTTCGGTACGGTCCACGCGGCCCCGGCC
>NZ_RSAJ01000320.1 GCF_003933965.1 Streptomyces sp. RP5T | reverse complement strand
CCCCCTGACCGGCACCCGAGCCCCCGACGTGCCCCTCGCGAACGGCGGCCGCCTCTACGAGTCCCTGCGGGGCGGCAGGTTCGTCCTGATCACGCCTGACCTCGGGGCCTGTGACGGCTGGGCCGCCCACAAGGGCCGCCTCGCCGTGGAGCACTGGGCGACCTCCCGCCGTACGACCGTCCTGGTGCGGCCGGACGGGTACGTGGCGTGGGCGGCGGAGGGGGCGGACCCGGGCGCCACGGAGGCGGTGCTGGCCGCCCATGTGGGCCGTTAACCCTCTGACTCCTGGGTGCCCGCGAGCAACTTCCGCAACAGGTCGGCCAGTTGGTCGGCCTGTTCGTCGTCCAGGGTGGTCAGGGCCTCCGTCTGGGCGGTGAGGCCCGCTGCGACCGCCTGGTCGATGACGGTCAGGCCCTTCTCCGTCAGGGTGACCTGGAGGCCGCGGCGGTCGTGCGGGTCGGGGGAGCGGCGCAGGAGGCCGGCGCGTTCCAGTTTGTCCAGGCGGCCCGTCATGCCGCCCGTGGTGAGCATCAGCGTCGAGGAGAGCCGGCGGGGGGAGAGGGTGTACGGCTCGCCGGCGCGGCGCAGGGTGGCCAGGACGTCGAACTCGCCGCGGGAGATGCCGTAGGGGGCGTACACCTTCTCCACGCGGTCGCCCATGGTCCGGGCGAGGCGGTAGATGCGCCCGAAGACCTCCATGGCCCTGGTGTCGAGGTCGGGCCGCACGGCCGCCCACTGGTCGATGATCGCGTCGACGGCGTCCTTGCGCTGTGCACTCATGTGCCGAGTATCCGCAGGGCCCGGCTCGGCCGCAAGAAAGTGGCTTGCGGAAAAGTAACTTAGAGGTAAGCTACTTTCGAGCTACTTTCATCTGAGCTAACTATGAGGGGGAGCCATGAGGAAGCCGACCGCCCACCGTCCCGCCACCATCCTTCTCACCGCCCTCGCCCCCGTCTCCTGGGGCACCACCTACGCCGTCACCACCGAGTTCCTCCCGCCCGACCGGCCGCTGTTCACCGGCATGATGCGGGCGCTGCCCGCCGGGCTCGTGCTGCTCGCCCTCGCGCGGGTGCTGCCGCGCGGGCTCTGGTGGGGGAAGGCGGCCGTGCTCGGGGCGCTGAACATCGGGGCCTTCTTCCCACTGCTGTTCCTGTCGGCGTACCGGCTGCCGGGCGGGATGGCCGCCGTGGTCGGGTCGGTGGGGCCGCTGATCGTCGTCGGGCTGTCGGCCGGGCTGCTGGGGCAGCGGCCCACCGCCCGGAGCGTGCTCACCGGAGTCGTGGCCGCGTCCGGCGTGAGCCTGGTCGTGCTCAAGGCGGCCGGGGCCCTCGACCCCGTCGGTGTCCTAGCGGCGCTCGCGGCCACCGGTTCCATGTCCCTCGGCACCGTGCTGACCAAGCGCTGGGGCCGCCCCGAGGGCGTCGGCCCGCTCGCGCTCACTGCCTGGCAGCTCACCGCGGGCGGCCTGCTGATCGCGCCGGTCGCCCTCCTCGTCGAGGGCGCCCCGCCCGCGCTCGACGGGTCCGCGGTCGGCGGCTACCTCTACCTCGCGCTGGCGAACACGGCGGTGGCGTACTGGCTCTGGTTCCGCGGCATCGGCCGCCTCACCGCCACCCAGGTCACCTTCCTCGGCCCGCTGTCCCCCCTGACCGCGGCGGTCGTCGGCTGGGCGGCCCTCGGACAGGCGCTCACGCCGCCGCAGCTCGCGGGGATGGCGCTGGCCTTCGGGGCGACCACTGCGGGGCAGTTGGGTGTGCGGCCGACCTCGGGCCGGTCGTTCGGCGTCACCGAGAGCACTCGCCGGGAGGACGCGCCGGCCTTGCCGCACGCGGCGCTGCGGCGGTAGGACTCTGCCCTACGCGCCATGACGACGCGGCTCACTGGCCTACGGGTTTCTGGCGCCAGGCTCCGACATGCCCAGGCGGGTGTTCTCTGCCCGCCTGCCGTCGGTATGGAGTCTGTACAGGGACCGACTCCTATGCTCCGGTGGTGCGTTCGTGATGATCCGGTGGTGGGAGCAGGTATCCGGTGCCAGACTCTGCGGCATACCGAACGCGCCACCGTGAAAGGTCCGCCGCCTTGGATCCAGCCGCCCTTGCCGCCACCGCTGTGGCCGTGCTCCTTCCCTACCTCCACCAACTCGCCGGGCGCGTCACCGAGCGCACGGCCGATGCCCTGTCCGACTCCGGACTGCCCAAGGTTCAGCAGCTGTATCAGGCTCTCAAGGAGCGGCTCCGACCGGGCAGTTATGCCGGGAACGTACTGGAGGGCGCGGAGGAGCGGCCGGACAGCGAGGGCCGGCAGCAGGCGCTCGGAGCCGCACTCGCCGAGGAACTCGAACGCGACCCTGATTTCGCCGCCGACGTCGAGCGCCTGATCGCACAGGCGCAGGAGCCCGGAGGAGCGACGTTCTCGGTGACGGACTCCGGTGCCGTCGCCGGCCGGGACGTCGTCCAACGCGGCCGAAATGTCGCGGGCAGGGACCTGACCATCGGAACATCAGGCGCCCAGACCGGCACATCAGGACGAGAAGAGAGTGCGGCGGACACGGACTGACTGCGGGGGTTCCCATGCATGCCGGCACCGATCCGGAGTCCACGGTCCGGAACAACTACGCGGACACCGGCCCCGTCAGCGGCCGGGATACTACGCAGACCGGGCGGAACGTGGCCGGCCGCGATCTGACCGTGTACGAGGCACCGGCCTACCCCCGGCTGGCCTACACACGGGAGGTCGAGCCCTTCGTCACCTTCTACAACCGCGTCTTCGTGGGCCGGGAGCCGGAGCTCGCGCGGATCCGTGCCTTCTCCAGGCAGGAGTACCCCTCTTATCTGCTGGTGGAGGCGCCGCCCGGCTACGGCAAGACGGCTCTCGTGACCCAGCTGCTGAGCCGCCACCGAGCGGGGTTCTGGGGGGAGGTGACGCCGAACATCGTCTACTTCTTCATCCGGGAGGAGACCGGCCGCGCCACCCCGGACTCCTTCCTTCAAGCCGTCAATTCCCAACTGCTCGACCTGCTCGGTGAACAGGGCGGGGTGCCGGCCGACTTCGAGTCGCAGCGCAGCCAGTCACTGTGGTTGTGGGAACGGGCGGTCGAGGCCGCGCGGCCGGAGAAACCTCTCCTCCTGCTCGTCGACGGACTGGACGAGATGGCGCAGGGCAAGCCGAACATTGCCGCGCTGCTGCCGTCCCTCGTCGGAAAGCACGTCAGTGTCGTGGTCACGTCCCGGCCGAACCCCGAGCCGCTGCAGCAGGTGCCGCTAGAGCATCCGCTGAGGCAGGCTGAGGCACTGAGACTGAACACCCTCGAACTCGCCGACATCCAAGCGCTTTTGACAATGGAGGGCTGCTCCCGGGAGATGGCGGTTCGCCTGGGCGACCGGGTCCTCGACGTCACGCGCGGCGAGCCGCTCATGGCCCGCTTCATCGGTCAGGACGTGGCCGCCGGCGGTGAGCGGGCCCTGGCCGACCTGGAGCGGGACCCCCCGCAGGGAGTCAAGGAGTACTTCCAGAAGCAGTTCGAACAACTTGACTCGCGGGCCGAGGCCGAAGCGACGTGGGACGTTCTCGGACTGCTTCTGGTGGCGCATGGTGCGATGACCGTGGGCGAGATGGCAGCCGTACTGCAACTTCCGCTACGGCAGGTCCGAGTCGCGATCCAGCCGATCGAGCGGTTCCTGATCGGGCGGGACCGGTTGGAGCTCATGCACCTGGAACTGCGCGCGGTGGTGTCCGAGCAGTTCGGCCCCGGTGAACTGCGAAGGTTCCGGGAGCGTGTCCTCGCCTGGGGGGCGGAGTTCGCTGCCGCCGGCTGGCCGGACGACACGCCGGACTACCTCCTCACCCGTTACGCGGCCCACCTCCGTGAGGCGGACAGGAACGAGGAGTTGTATCGGCTGGTCGGTCGCCGCTGGATGGAGTTGAAGGCCGGCCGAACCCACTCGCACCGCTCATTCGCGCGGGACGTACTGTTGGCCATCGAGGCGGCGGGTGCCACGACGCCTCGCGACCTCGTGGAGGAGGCGTGCGGCTCGCTCGTCTACGCCACGCTGGGCTCCCTCGCGCGCAATGTGCCGCCCGAGCTGCTGGCGGTTCTGACCACCGCGGGACAGTTCACCACCGCGGAGGACTACGCGGCGCTGGTCGGCGATCCCAAGGCCCGCTGTACGGCCTACCTGGCCATATCCGAGGCGGCGTTGGGCCGGGGCCAGGTACGTGACGCCGCTACCGCAGCCGGACAGGCCCTGTCGGCCGCCAAGGCGGTGGAGGACCCGGTGCGCAGAGCCGAACTGCTGGCCAGGGCGGCCGGGGCTCTGGCCGACCTGGGACGGACGGCGCAGGCCACCGAGCAGTTCCTCGACGTGGCTGCCGTGATGAAGGACACACCGCCCAGAGCCGACATCGTAGCCCGCGTCGTGGTGGCCCTGGTCGGGGCCGGACAGGCCGACTACGCGGTGCGTGCGGTGCTGGACATCAGGAACACCGCGGCACGCACCGACGGGCTGGCGAAGGCGGCCATCGCGCTGGCGGAGGCGGGCCTGGGTGAGCAGGCACTGAGGGTGGCCGGTGCGATCGAGGACGGCGGACGACGGGACTTGACCCTGGTCGCGGTGGTGGACGCGCTGCTTGCCACAGGGCCGTCCGTGCGGAACGCGGAGCAGGCGCTGCGGGCTGTCGGCGCGATCGAGCGTGCCTGGCATTACAACCAGGCGCTGGACAGGGCGGTTGCGGCGTTCGCGCGGGCCGGTCTGGGGGAGCTGACGGTCAGGACGATCACCGCGCTGGATGCCGGGCGCGCGACCCGCTCCCGGGCCGTGACGGCTGCCCACGTTTCCGGGGTGTTGATGGAGAGCGGTCAGGATGCGTGGGCCGAGGTCGCGGCGGGGAAAGCGGTCACGCTGGCGAGCGAGGTCGAGGAGGAAGCACGGAGAGCGGAAGAGCTCGCCCGGGTCTGCGTCGGCCTGACGGACGCAGGCCAGGACGAGTGGGCGGCTGTCGCGGCCATGGGAGCGGTGGCACAGTCCAGTGCGATCGAGGACCCGATGCCGAAGGTCACGGTGCTGGCATGGGCGGCCTCCACGCTCGCGCGGACCGGCCGGACCGAGCGGGCGGCGGACGCGGCCGAGCGGGTTCTGTCGGCCCTGGGCCGCAGTCCCGGACGGGTACTCGTGCGCAGACAGTTCCCTGCTTTCCCGCTCGCCGGGCCCCGGGCGCTTGGCGAGTACGACGCGTACAGAGCGGTGTTCGACCTCGTGCTGGATCTGGCCGAGGCGGGCCTGGCTGGCCTGACGTTCCGCGTGGTCGACAGGCTCGCGGTGGACTTCCGGTACGCCGAGTTGCGGATCAGTGCGGCCGCGGCGCTGTCACGGGCCGGGAGAGTCGATGACGCTGTTCACATGGTCCGCAGCGCTGTGGAGGTGCGGCCCGGCGGCCCTTCTCGCGAACCCGGGCGCGCTGCCTACATCCTGGCGGCGCACCTTGCGCGGGCGGGGCTGGTCGAGCAGGCGCTGCGGACGAGCGACGAGATCGGGGACGCCGCACTGAAGGCCTTTGCGCTGGCCCGGATCGCCGGCGTCCTGGCCGACGGCGGCCAGTTGAGACGAGCTGCGGAGACGGCGGAGCGGGCCGTCACGGTCATGGCCGCCGATCCGGGACCGCCCGGCGACCTTCAGCCGCCTCAGGCAAAGCAGCGTTCGACGATCCCCTACCTGCTGCCTCTGGCACTGGCGGACGGCGGTCTGGACGGACCGGCATTGCTCGCGGTGGACCTCGCGGCGGCGGGGAAGGAGAAGCTCGACACGCTCATCGGTGTGATGGGGAGGCTGTCGAAGGCCGGGCTGCACGAGACCGCGACGGAGGCCGCCGAGCGGGCTGTCGTCGAGGCGGATGCCGTCGAGGACGCAGCGACCCGGGTCCTGGCGCATATCCGTCTCGTGCCCGCGTTCCGGGCGGCAGGCCGGTTCGACCTGGTATCGGACATAGCGGAACGGGCCGTGGTCCTGCTGAGATCTGTACCCGTGACCGACAGGGACCAGCAGGCCCCCGGCCGACTCCAGGCCCACGACTTCCGGGAGAAGCCGACCTACGCACCGGCGTCACATCGGCCGGGCAGGTACTCGCTGGCAGAGTCACTGGCCATGGAGCTTGCCTCCTGCGGCGCCGGTGAGCCGGCGCTGCGGGCGACCCGACTGATCGACGACACGGACCGGCGGGACGAGTTGCTCGAACAGATGATGACCGAGCTGGCGAAGTCCCCCGATTGGGCTGAGCAGTTGATCCAGGCGGCCGAAGCGATCGCCGACGGGGATCGCAGGAGCCGTGCGCTGGCTCAAGCGGCCCGCGTTCTGGCGGACGCCGGCCATTCCGCCGGGGCGTTCCGGGCCGCCGAAGGCATCCAGGACGGCAGGAGCCGGGCCGAGACCCTGACCCGGGTCGCCGACGCCCTGGTCGGCCTCGGCCAGGTCGACCAGGCGTTGAGGGCGGCGGAACTCGCGCTAGGCGTCGCCCGGCACCTGGAGGACACCCGGCTGAAGGCCACGGTCCTGGCGAGGATTGCGGCCGAACTCGGCGCCGCCGGGATGGCGGACCAGTCGGTGTCGACGATGGAGCAGGCTTTGGCCGCGGCGAAACACGTCGGGCAACCGCAGGACAAGGTCGAGGCGTTCGTCCGGATCGTGCCCGACATGGTCCGGCTGGACAGGGTCGCGGAGGCCGCTGATCTCGCACGGCAGGCCGTCGCGGCCGCGCGGCGGATCGAGCCCGGCAACGCCAGGGCGGCGGCTCTGACCAGTGCGGCCAGCGCCTGCGTCGAGGCCGGCCTTCCGGAACTCGCGTTTCTGTCCTGCCAGGAGATCAAGGACGCCCGCCGTCGGGCACAGGCGCTGGCGGGGCTGGCCTGCGCCTTGGCCTCGGCCAACCTCGACGAGGCCGCCATGAACGCCGTCGCTCCTGCACTGGAGGGCGCGCGCGCAATGGGGGAGCAGCAACGCTGGAGGGGAAGGGTGCTCAGCGCCGTAGCTCGTGCTCTCGGCCGCGCCGGGCGGTCCGAGGAGGCGCTGGAGATCGTCCGCGAGATCGAGGGCACCCTTGCGGTGGCGACCGCCCTCACCGGTGTGAGCAGGGGACTCGCCGAAGCCGGCCGCGCGGACCAGGCCGCGGAAGTGGCCGAACGCGCGCTGGAGGCCACGTGGGCCGTCGGATCCCCGTTCCGCCGGCTGCGCGCACAGGTGCATCTCGTCAGCGCGTTCACCGCCGCCGGTGTGACGACCCGGGCCGGTGGCCTGGCCGACCGGACGCTCGCCGACGCCCATGTCCTGACCGATGGAGCTGCCAAGGCAAGGATCTTGGGCTTTCTGATGAAGGAACTGGTGGCCGCGGGGCTGGTCGACAAGGCGATGGGGCACATGGAGCGGGCGTCGGCCGCGGCTTCCGGGATCACGGACCCGGGAGCCAGGGCCAGGGCTCTGGCCAACCTCGCCCGGGCCCTGGGACAGGCGGGCCGGCCGGAACCGGCGCTCCGCGTCCTGTCGCAGAGTCTCCAGGCCGCACGAGTGGCCGGCCGGTCTACGTTTCTCCATGTCCTGGGCGGACTGGCCGAGACGTACGTGCGGACAGGGAACGAGCAGGAGCTGTCGCGGATTGCCGAGCGGATGTGCGACATCGAGCAGTGGTGGACGACATGACCTCGTACGACTGCCCCAGCTGCGGGACACCACTGGCCGACCGGGCCGGGCGCAGCGGTCGCAGTTCGGTGTACTGCTCCCCCGCCTGTCGCCAGAAGGCCTACCGCGAGCGCCGCCGGCCCCAGGCGCTCACCGTGCAGGGGCTCATCGACGACATCGGGCGGCAGGCGGGGCGGCTGGTGCCGCAGCCCGCGGACATCCTCTACTCCACCGTGACAGAACTGTCCGCGTCCGTGGCGCAGTTGAGGCGGGTGGCCCGTATCGCACGCGAGACCACGCAGGACCCCGGGGATTCCGTCACACCGGATGTCGTTACGGAACTCACCGAAACCGACTTCGCCGCCCTCACCGAGCAGTACCGCCGGGAGATCCAGGTGCACTGCTACCGCATGACGGGGTCGTACGACGAGGCCGAGGACCTGGTGCAGGAGACCTTCCTGCGGGCCTGGCGGGCGCGGGACGGATTCCAGGGGCGGGCCAGTGCGCGGACCTGGCTGTACCGGATCGCCACCAACACCAGCCTGGACCTGCTGCGGCGGACCGCGCGCCGCCCGCAGCGGTACGAACCCGTGCCGGGGATGAACCACGGCGACGGCGAGCCGCCCGCCCGCATCACCTGGCTGCAGCCCTACCCCGACGACGAGATGCCCCTCACCGAGGAGCGCGAGCAGCCCGAGTCCGCCGCGGTCTCCCGCGAGACCCTGGAGCTGGTCCTCCTCGCCGCGATCCAGCACCTGCCTCCGCGCCAACGGGCCGCACTGGTCCTGCGCGACGCCCTCGGACTGTCCGCCGCCGAGACCGCCGAGGCCCTGTCGACCAGCGTGGCCTCCGTCAACAGCGCGCTCCAGCGGGCCCGGCTGGCCCTGCGCGAACACCTGCCCCGGGAGCGCTCGGACTGGCGGGCCACCGTGCCCACCGAGGGCCAACAGGCCGTGCTGGACCGGTACATGGCGGCCGTCGGACGCCTCGACTTCGACGCGATGGCCGAGCTGCTCACCGAGGACGTCACCCTCACCATGCCGCCGAACCCGTTCTGGTTCACCGGCCGCGACGCGCTCATCGACTTCGTGCGGGGCAGCCTCGATCCCGGCTCCCCGATGTTCCTCGGGCACTGGCGCAGCCTGCCCACCCGTGCCAACGGCCAGCTCGCGGTGGCGCACTACGTCCGCAGGCCCGGGACCGGCGTCCACCGCGCCCAGGTCCTGGACGTCCTGCGCTTCGGCGACCGGGGCCACGGCGAGCGCATCGCGGAGATCACCTCCTTCGAACCGCACCTCTTCCCGGCGTTCGGGCTGCCCCTGCGGCTGTGACGATGAGTGCCGGGGGAGTCGTACGTCTGCATGGATGTCACGTACGCACCTCTTCCAAGGAGTCGTCATCATGCTGCTCACCGACAAGACCGCGATCGTCTACGGCGCCGGCGGATCCATCGGCGGGGCGGTCGCCCGTGCCTTCGCCGCGCAGGGCGCGAGGGTCCACCTCGTCGGCCGCACCCGGCACACCCTGGAGGCGGTGGCCGACGGTCTCAAGGACGCCGAGGTCGCCGTCGTGGACGCGCTGGACGAGGCGGCCGTGGAGGCGCACGCCGACCGGGTCGGGGACATCGACATCTCCGTCAACCTGGTCACGCGCGGCGATGTGCAGGGCGCGCCGCTGACCGACATGGCGGTCGACGACTTCATGCGGCCGGTCACCGACGGTCTGCGCACCCACTTCATCACCGCCCGCGCCGCCGGACGCCGTATGGCCGCGCGCGGCTCCGGAGTGATCCTCGCCCTCAACAGCGGTTCCGCGCACGGCAGTCCGATGATGGGCGGCACCGGTCCCGCGGACGGGGCGATCGACACGCTCGTGCGCAACCTGGCGATCGAGCTCGGGCCGCGCGGGGTGCGGGCGG
>NZ_RSAJ01000031.1 GCF_003933965.1 Streptomyces sp. RP5T | reverse complement strand
CGGTCGCTCACGCCTGAGTCGGCGGCAGCGAAGGCGATGGCCCGGGGTACACGGCTCGGGGAGCTGTGTACGGGCCGCCGCGCTGGTGAGTGAACGCAACGACGACCCGAGGGCCTGGATCGGCTCGCGCGCTCAGATTCAGGGGGCGGGGAGAGGTGGATGAACGTGGCGCGCTGCGGGTGGGCTGGTCTCCCATCGTGATCGGGGAACGCGGTGCCGGGCGGGCGGCGAGTCAGACCGAGGTCCGCCGGGGCACGGTGGTGGTCCGGGTGGGTGCGGTCTTCCGGTCCGGCGGGGGTGCCGTCGACGACCGGACCACGAGGCTGACCGGCGGGTCGTCCACTGGGATGGGGTCCGATTCCGGGTTCTCGATGGCGTGTACCAGACGCTTGAGGCCGTCCCGCGCCATCGCGTCGAACGGCTGCCGCACCGTCGTCAGGGGCGGGGTCACATAGGCGGCCACCGGTATGTCGTCCAGACCGACGACGCTGACGTCGTCCGGTACCCGTAGGCCGGCTTCCAGCAGCGCGCGGATCAGACCGATGGCCATGTCGTCGTTGGCGGCGAACACCGCCGTGACATCGCGGTTCTCGGCCAGCTCGCGTCCCGCGCGGTATCCGGAGGCGGCCGACCAGTCGCCCACGATCACAGGCGGTTCGCCCCTACCGTGCGCGGCCAGCGTCGCCCGCCAGCCCTCCATCCGGTCCCTGGCGGCGTACCACCGCTGCGGACCGGCGAGGTGGTGGACGGTCGAATGCCCGAGGTCGAGCAGGTGCTCGGTGGCGGCCTGCGCCAGTTGATGGGCGACCAGTCCGGAGGTCACCACCCGCTGAGCGGTGAACGGCGGCGGCGCGCCGAGGACCAGGAACGGCACGTCCGCGCGGATCGCGACATCGTCGCCGCCCTCCTCGTCGATCGGCTCGGAGATGACGATGCCGTCCACGCCTTGGTCAAGGAGCGAGTCGACGGCGCCGGCGATGCCCGTGGAGTCGCCTTCCACCGTATTGACCACGCGGAGGGTGTAACCGGTATCCCGGACGGCCCGCTCCAAACCCATCAGCAATGAAGCAGGGCCGTAGAGTGCCGTGCCGAGCGTCACCACACCGATGGACCGGGTCCGACCGGATGCCAGCGCCCGGGCGGCGTGGTTCAGCCGGTAGCCCAGGGTCTCAGCGGCTTCGAGAACACGTCGGCGCAGGTCGCCGGAGACATACTGTTCACCGTTCATGACCCTGGACACCGTCTTCTGCGAGACACCCGCCAGCCGCGCCACGTCGATGCTGCGTGGTGCTGTGCCGGTGCTGCCGCCTGCCTGTCGCGCCATGAGCCTCTCCTGATCTCCGGCAGTCTGGCAACGCGGTCCGTTCCGTATGACTGCGCTGTCATGATTGCGCAGTCATATCTACGCAGTCGAAGGGAACGCGTCAAGGGTTTTCGGCAACATTGCCGTCATCCGAAAGCAACGCCGCCCCCTCATCGGCCCTCGCCGCGCAGGGGTCTCCCTTCAACAGCAGGGCGGTCAGGGAGATCTGCGCTCCAGGCCATCAGTCCGTCGGGAGCTCGCAGGAGGCTGCCTGATCCGCGCACAAGATCTCGAGGTCAGAGATGCCTCGCTGATCGTGACCATGGAAGCGCAGGAACCCCACCAGCAGGGACACAGCGGCGAACGACAACCGCGGCACCGGACCAGCCGAGTGACCGTCGCCGACCACCTCATCGACACCTCCGCCCTCGCCCGCGTCCTCCTCCGTCAAGCACCGCTGAATGGGACGACCGGATCGCCGCCGGCCTCGTCGCGATCTGCGACCTCACCGAACTGGAAGTCCTCCACTCGGCGCGTTCGGCCACGCACCGGCGCCCGCTTGTAGTCGGCACTCGGCGCCCACTACGCCTGGTGCCCCATGCCCGACGGTGCCTACCGCCGCTCCAGCGTCATCCAGAAACAGTTGACCGCCAAGGGAGAACACCGCAGCGCGGGCCCGTCGACCTCCTCGTGGCCGCCGCGGCCGAGGAAGCCAACTCACCCTCCTCCACTACGACCGCGGCTTCGAAGCCATCGCGCGCACGACAGTGCAGCCGGTCCGCACGATCGAACTCAGGCAGTAGAGCTCGCGCGATGTCGAGCTGTACCAAGCTTCCGACCGACCCCGCTGCCCGGCGGTCAGACTGACGGCCAGGCCGCCCGCACCACCCGATGGATAACCCTGTTCAATCGTCACCTGAGATGTATCGGAAGTCCGAGCAGCCGAACGAGGCGCGTCGGTGGCCCTGATGCGGTCGTACTCGTCCTGGCGCTCGTCCGTGAGTGCGCCGGGATCGGGAAGTCCCACCAGCCGGGGACCCAGGGGCCCGCGGCATCGCGGTCCGTGGGACACCACTCACGCTCGCCCACCTCGCCTGCGAGCCGTCATCGCCCGCCACGTGATCTTCCATTCCCACCGCGCGGATCTACGCCCGGACGTCCAGAGGGCACTGTTCAACACCGCGCGCGAGTCAGTCATGGGACCGAGTGACAACACCGCGTCGCCCGCCGAGGACACGTGGGAACCCACCAGCGTCAGGACGGTGAACACCGACACGATCGCCACCCCCAAGGCCCAGGCCGAACGACTCCGCAACGCCCTGGTCGGCGAGAGCGGTCATGACCACGGGCGATGTCGACGACGACCTCGTGGAAGGAGCCCGCGCCCACCTCGAAGCGGCAGGGTTCACCAACGTCTAGGCGCTGACCCGGGACGGTGCCGTCGGCCACGCGGAGGACACCCCGTACGACCGGATCATCGCCACCGTCGGTGCACGCGGCGTCCCTCACGCCTGGCTCGACCAACTCGCCCCCGGCGGACGGCTCGTCCTTCCCCAGCGCCTCCAAAGGCAGCGTGTCCCGCTCCATCGCCTACGAGCAGCGCGACGGCCGCTGGACGAGCATCGGCAGCAAGATGGACACCTTCATGGCGCTGCGCCGCGGCATCGCCGACGACGACCGCCGCGCCACCCCGCTCAGCAAGGACGGCACCATACGGCTCCAGGCCCCCGCCGGACAGCCCATCGACGCCGACGCCCTGGCCGCAGTGCTGGAGCTACCGCGCACCGAGGAGTGGACCAGTACGACGGTCCGCGCCATGGAATCGCCGGAATGTCTGGGCTGGGCGGCACCATCGAGTGCTGGGGGATGTGGTGAGTGCAGGGGGACATCGAGCGTGCGGCAGCCCCGTATCTTGCTGCCCGGAGCGAGGCCGAAGAACACGGTGTGGTCGGTGAGACCGCCGTGGCCCAGGCGCATCTCGCCTTCGCCGTATCCTTCGTCGACACGCTTCGGGATGACGACGAACTCGACCTCGCGGACCGGCTGCTGTCGCCCCTCAGCCTGCGCTCCAACGAGATGACCGCTCGCATCGCCACACTCGTCCGCGACGCAGGATTCGCCGTTGACCTGCCTGACCGGGCAGCCGTCCAGCTTGCAGAGATCGGCCTCTTCGGCATCTCCTACGCCGCGGCCAAACTGCAACTGGCCCTGTGCTTTCACCACACGGTCCTTGATGCCCAGAACGACCTCGCGGCTGACATCGCCCGCTTGCGTGAGCTCACACAAGACGGCTAATACGCCGACTACGTCGAAATCGCGCACTTCATGGGCGACCTCCCGCTCCCCGAACACCGTACGAGCACCCGCCGCAGGAATCGGCATCGCCGACCGTCACGGGGATGCCGAGCCTCGTCTCGTCAATGGATGTGGGATCCGCCGTTGACGTCGTACGTCGCCCCGGTGAGGTAGCCCGACTCGGGCCGCGCCAGGAAGGCGATCACGTCGGCCACGTCCTCGACGCCCCCGATCCGGCGGACCGGAACCTCCGCGATCATGGCCGCCTTTCGCTGCTCGTCCAGCTTGCCCTGCGTGATGTCGGTGTCGATCAGGCCCGGTGCGACGGAATTGACGGTCACCCCGGAAGGACCGAGTTCGCGGGCGAGGGAGCGGGCGAATCCGAGGAGCGCCGCCTTGGCGGCCGAGTACGCCACTCCCCCGAACACCCCGCCGCCGCGTTCTGCCGAGACGGAGGACAGGAACACGATCCGGCCGAAGCCCCGCTCGGCCATTCCCGCGGCCACGCGGTGGGTGACCAGGAAGCTTCCGCGGACATTGACATCGAAGATCTTGTCCCACTCGTTGGATGTCACGTCGAGGAAGCGGGTCGGGGAGGTGATCCCCGCATTGTTCACGAGAACGCCCACCGGTGGGAGAGCCGCCTCCGCCGCCGCCAACGCAGCGTCGACCGCGTCGGCGTCGCAGACGTCCGCCGCCAGTCCCAGGGCTTCCACCCCGTGCCGGGCGGCGACCTCCCGGGCGGCCTCCTCGGCGGCCTCCTTGTTGAGGTCGAGTACGGCGATGTGGTAGCCGGAAGCAGCGAGGGCGTGCGCGGTGGCGCGTCCGATGCCGCGAGGGGAGCCGGCGCCGGTGATGACGGCCGTGCGAGAGGTGGGATCAGTGGACATGCGGTTCTCCTGAGGACGGGAAAGACGGGGGAACAGGAATCACAGTTCGCGGCGCACGCGCTGCTTGATCGCTTCGACGGAGAGGCCGTAGCGGTCGTGGAGCGTGGGCAGCGCGCCCGCGGCAAGGAACTCGTCCGGCAGGCCGATCGGGACGATAGGTGCCGTCTGCCGGGCGAAGGCCAGGCACGACGCCACGGACTCGGCGAGACCTCCGACGACGCTGTGGTTCTCGAGCGTCACCACGAGGCGGCCCTTCGCCGCCTCCCGCAGCACCGTCTCGCGGTCGAAGGGCTTGATCGTCGGTACGTGGAGGACAGCGACGTCGACGTGGTCGGCCGCGAGTTCCTCGGCCGCGGTCAGGGCCCGTACCGTCATCAGGCCGGTGGAGATGAACAACACATCGCGGCCGTTGCGTAGTTGTGCCGCCTTGCCGACTTCGAACCGGTAGTCGTACTCGTCGAGGACGGTGGGCACGGCCCCGCGCAGCAGCCGCATATAGGTGGGGCCCGGGTGCGCGGCGAGTGCCGGGACGGCCTGTTCGATGTCGACCGAATCCGCTGGGTCCACGATGGTCAGTCCGGGCATGCCGCGCAGGATGGCGAGGTCCTCGGTCGCCTGGTGGCTGGGGCCGTAGCCGGTGGTCAGTCCGGGAAGGGCGCCGACGACGTTGACGTTCAGCCGCGGCTCGGCGATGTCGAGGCACAGGAAGTCGTAGGCGCGGCGGGTGGCGAAGACGGAGTAGGTGGAGGCGAACGGGGTCAGACCCACCTCGGCCAGGCCCGCTGCCGCTCCCAACATCGCCTGTTCCGCCATGCCCATCTGGAAGAAGCGGTCAGGATGAGCCTCTCGGAAGACGTGCATGTCGGTGTACTTGGCCAGATCCGCGGAAAGTCCGACCACATCCGGGCGTTCGTCGGCGAGCCGCGCCAGTGCGTGGCCGAAGGGGGCCTTGGTGGTGCGCTGTCCCTCTTCGGCGATGGAAGCGATCATCGCGGAGGTGGTGAGTTTGCGCTGGGAGGCTGCCTGCGTCGCTGAGGTGTTCATCGAGCGGTTCCCTCTTTCCGGACGGCCGTATGATGACGCTCCGTCAACTGGTTCCGGGCGAGCCGCCATTCGTGGTCCTCGACGCGCATGAAGTGCGCCTTCTCCCGGGTCTCCAGCATCGGTACGCCGCAGCCGATCCGGGTGTCGCAGATGAGCACGGCCGGCGAACCGCGGTGCCTGCGCAGGTCGTCGAAGGCCGCGACGAGTGACTCGATGTCGTTGCCGTCCACACGGACCGCGTGCCAGCCGAACGCCTCCCACTTGGCCGTGACCGGCTCGGTGCGCAGCACTCCCTTGGTCGGGCCGTCCGCCTGCAGGGCGTTGACGTCGACGATGGCGGTGATGTTGTCCAGGCCGTGGTGGGCGCAGGCGAGCGCCGCCTCCCAGGTGGAGCCCTCGTCCAACTCGCCGTCGGACAGCATGTTGTAGACGTGGGCGTCACTGCCCTGGTGGCGCAGGCCGAGCGCCATCCCGGTGGCGACACCGAGACCGTGCCCGAGGGAACCGCCGGAGATCTCCATGCCGGGTGTGTAGGAGGCCATACCCGACATGGGCAGACGCGAGTCGTCGCTTCCATAGGTCGCGAGTTCCGCGACGTCCAGCACACCAGCCTCGGCGAGAGCCGCGTAGAGAGCGATGGCGTAGTGGCCGATCGACAGCAGGAACCTGTCGCGCTGGTGCCAGTCGGGGTCGTCCGCACGGAAGTTGAGGACGTCCTTGTAGACGACGGCCAGAACGTCGGCCACCCCCAGGGCCTGTCCGACGTAGCCCTGGCCCTGGGTCTCCCCCATGTCCAGCGCGTGCCTGCGGATTCGGTAGGCGGCGTCCCGCAGGGCGTGGACGCGCCGGGTGGACGACACCCGTGTCTCGGGTGCCTGAGTGGTTGTCACGTTGATCCTCTTCTGGGTCAGAAGGCAGCGGGGAGGGCGTGTTCCGGGGTCGCGGTGATGGCGCGGTCGGCCGCTCGGCGCTCCTCGGCACCCCAGGTCTCACGCGTCATCAACGTCGCCAGGAGTCCCAGGAGCCCGTAGCAGCTGAAGAGAACAGCGGGCCCGGTCCATCCGGTGGCGGAGTAGAGCGCGGTGGCGATCAAGGGGGTGAACCCGGAGACCACGGCGGAGAGTTGATAGGCCAGGGAGGTCCCGGCGGTGCGGGTCCTGGTGTCGAAGAGCTCGCAGAACCAGGCCCCCTGGACACCGGCGAGGCAGTTCTGGCAGACGGCGTAGCTGATCACGAAGGCGATCAGGATGAACGCGGCAGCTTCGGTGTTGACGAGCAGGAAGAGCGGGATTCCCCAGAGGACACTGACCGAGCAGCCCAGCAGGTAGACGGGTCGACGGCCGACCCGGTCCGACAGGCGGCCCCAGAGCGTGGTGGCCGCGATGCCGAGCGCGGCTGCGGTGACCAGGGCGGTGAGAGTGGTGGTGCTCGTCACGTCGGGGGCGTCGCCGTCGTCCAGGTAGGACAGCACGAAGGTGACCGAGACGGCGTACCCCGCGGTCTCCGTGATGCGCAGGCAGAAGGCCCGCAGCACGTTGCGCCAGTCCTGCCGCACCACTTCGAGCAGCGGATTTTTGACAACGTCGCCGGACTTCTTGAGCGCTGCGAACTCGGGCGACTCGTCGATCCTCAGCCGGATGAAGATGCCGACCGCGATCAGCACGGAGCTGAGCAGGAACGGCACGCGCCAGGCCCAGGCGTCGTCCAGAGCGTGCCGGCTGAACAGGAACGCGAGGTTGGCGAGCAGCAGCCCCACCGGGAAACCCGCCTGGGTGATCCCCGTGTACAGGCCACGCCGTCGCCACGGGGCGTGTTCGAAGGTCATCAGGATGGCGCCGCCCCACTCGGCACCGAAGGCAAGTCCCTGGATCACCCGGACCACCACCAGCAGGACCGGCGCCCAGATCCCGATCATCTGGTAGGTGGGCAGACATCCGATCACCACGGTCGCGATGCCCATCAGCAGCAGCGACCCGACCAGAACGGGTTTGCGGCCGACGCGGTCGCCGAGGTGACCGGCAATGACGCCGCCCAGCGGCCGTGCGGCGAAGCCGATGCCCAGGGTCGCGAAGGAGAGCAGAGTGGCGGAGAGCGGGTCGGAGTCGGGGAAGAAAACGTCCCCGAAGTAGAGGGCGGCGGCCGTTCCGAAGCCGATGAAGTCGTACGTTTCGATGGTCGCGCCCACGCCGCATCCGACGGCGACTCTCAGACGCTCAGGTGATCCCTGCGCCGCTTGATGCGGCGCCTTGGACTCAGCCATGCCGATCCTCCTTGATCGTGAGTGGCAACCGTCCCAGGCTCCACTATTGGCTGTTGACTGTTGACTGTTAACAGTCGAGTTGATGCTGAGCCCGATGGCAGAACATGTCAACCCTCGCGGCTGAGATCGGACGAGGAATGCCGACTGTCAACAGACAACACCGATTGGAGCTACTCTGATCACTCATGGACTTGAAGGAGGGTTCGACCGTGTCCGGTCAGGCGCTGTACAGTCTCACCCGCTCGACGACCCTCCGGGAGCGCGCGCTAGTGGCGCTGCGGACGGCCATCATCACCGGCCAGTACCGCCCCGGTGACCACCTCGGCGAGGTCGAGATCGCCGAGCACCTGTCGGTGAGCCGTGGCACGGTACGGGAGGCGCTCCGCCACCTCCAGCAGGAGGGGCTCGTCACACCCGGCGCACGCGGCATGCTACGCGTCTCCCAGCTCACGCCGACCGAGGTCCGGGAATTGTTCCAGGTCAGGGAAGCGCTTGAGGGTCTGGCGCTGGCGCAGATCATCGCGTCACCGCGCAGGAAGGAAGCGGCCGACGCACTCCGCCAGGCCCTGAGGAAACTCCAGGACGCCTTCGCTTCGGGCGCGGACCTGGCGAAGAAGGTCGAGGCCGACCTCGGCTTCCACCTCCTGCTGTGCGAGCAGTCCGGCAATTCGGTACTCCTCAAGACCTGGCGGCAGCTCGAGGGCCCCATGCGCGTGGTGATCATGAGCGCGGCCGGCGAAGGCCGCGAGTCGGCCATGTCCGCGTCGGCCCATGAACCCATCGCCGACGCGATCACCCGCGGAGACGCCGCAGCGGCCCAGGAAATTCTGCACGCGCACATGAGATCGGCGATCGAGCGGTTGGGCATCGAGCCCGAAGGCGCGCGCGAGACCGCTTGATCCCGGCCCCCCCTCGCCTCGCATCTGTTGCTACTGCGCTTCGTTGGGTATGTCCTCGACGAGGTGTCCATGATGCCGGTACACCATTTCGTCGGGATGGCGAGCCACCCGGGCCAGCCGCCAGGCCGCGTCGTGGGACATGCGGCCGCCTTCTTGAGCACGAAGCCGCAAGGCCAGGAGGCTGGTTGCCGGGTCGAGCATCCAGCGTAGGGCGGGGAGCCTCATCGGGCTGCGCCCGCCTCGGCGACGGGATGTGGCCCTCCCCCATCATCGCGGAGACCCTTGGTCGAATCAGCCGCGGAGGGCTCGCCCAATGCCGGCCAGGCAAGCGCGTCGTTCCGTCCCATCTGGTCCAGATGGCCGGGCCGAGTTCGCGGAGGCGGTCATCGGACCGCGCTGGTCGGGGCATGAGGAGCCGACGTCGGCCCGAAGGGGTGGTCGAGTGGGCGTCCGGCGGTCTCACGCGTGGTCAGGATCGTGGCGACCGCGAGGATGCCGGTCGCAATGGTGATGATCGCCGGCGACAAGGGCGAGCACCATCATGGCGAACGACTACACGACTCTGGTTCTCCTACGTCCTCTGCTGGAGACGCTGGCCATCGAGGCACCAGCCGTCTGTGTGCGGCTACAGGCGTTGCATGACGACTTCGCCGACCGGATCAGGCGCGACGACGCCGACCTCGCGCTGGTTTCGGAGCAACTGTGCACCAAGTTCCTCCCGGGCTTCCCCCGGCACGCCATGTACGAGGACCGCTTCATGGCCTGCGCCTGGAGCGGCAATCCGGCCTTCTGCCAGCCGAGTTCCCTGGACCTTCCGGCAGTGGCCCTTCGTGCAGTACGTCACCGGTGCGCGCCCAATCTTGCCGATCACGCCCTGGATGAACTCAATGTCACCCGTCGGATCGAGATCCGTACGGAGAGCCAGCTACTTGTCCCCTATCTCCTGACGCGGACTCCGCCGGTGGCCGTCATACCCGAACGCCTGGCACTGTCCGCCGCAGATGCCGCCCAGCTGTCCATTGCCGAGGCCCCCGTCCCCCTACCCGGGCTCCGCGATGCCGCGGTGTGGCATCCACGCGACTCGGGCGACGCAGCGCATGAATGGCAGCGCCTGGAGCATGCCGCATCCGCCCTGCGACCTGCCACCATGCCGCCGGCCTGACTTCCGGCAGCTTGAAAACGCACGCCTGTCGACAATCGAGCATCGACCATGTACAAAGGTTATGCGTTCTGCCGGTGGACGGCCGCCGACACGGAAGGGTCAGGTCACCGTGAGATTCCCGTTCAAGGGGCGCCTGACGAACTCACTTCTGGAGCGGGAGTGGCGCACCGCCGAGTACTGCGTGATCGATCTTGAAACGACCGGCCTGGATCTCCGGCGCGACGAGATCATTTCTCTGGGAGCTGTGCCCATACGCGAGGGCCGCATCGACTTCGGGGACAGCTTCTACACCCTCGTACGCCCTCGATGTCCGGTTTCGGTTGCCTCCATCAAGATCCACGGACTGCGGCCGGGGGATCTCGCCGATGCGCCCGAGGCCGGTGCCGTCGGTGAGGCGCTCGTACCGCGTCTCACCGGCCGTGTGGTCGTGGCCCACGCCGCATGGATCGAACGGGCCTTCCTGGGCCGGATGCCGCGCCCGACGGGATGGCCGGGTGTCCGCACGGTCATCGACACCGCTGCGCTCGCCCGAGCCTGTGGCCTTACCCCCGAATGCCCTCCGGGGCACGAGCCGTCGCTGGAGCTGCTGGCTCGTCGCCTGGGACTTCCCGTCTACAGCCCCCACCACGCTCTCGGAGACGCCCTGACCACGGCGGCGGTCTTCCTGGCCTTGGCGGCAAAGATGGAGCGCACTCACCGCCCGTCCACACTCACGGTGGGCGACCTGTGCGCGCTGTCGATCGCCCACGCCTACTGAACTGTCGGATGCAGGACAAACGAAAGGGCTACGGACGAGTGAGCGTCAACCCATCCATCGACGCGGTGCTCTTCGACTGGGACGGCACCCTGGCGGATTCGGAGCACATCACCGTGGCAGCCCTCAAGGCAGCCTGGTCGCACGTCGGCGCGGTCGGTGAGCCGCCTGTCGACCAGTTCCTGGCCATGGCCGGGCAGCCGGCGGCGGAGATCCTTGCCCACATGGGTCTGCCACCGGAGGCGCTGGAGCCGTACAGCCGGACGGCTCGTGCCCTGGTCGACCAGACCCGCCTCTTCAGCGGTGCGCTGGAGTTGCTGACCGAGCTGCGGAATCGCGGCGTACGCGTCGGCGTGATCACGGGCAAGGACCGTGACCGTATCGAACCGACGATGGAGTTTCTCGGTGTCAGCCACCTGGTGGAGGCACTGGTCACTCCTGACGACGCACCGGCTGCCAAACCCTCGCCGGAAGGGGTCTGGTGGTTGCTGAAGGAACTGGAAGCACGTCCCGAGCGAACGGTGTTGGTGGGCGATTCCGCAGCGGACATGCATGCCGGGCGGGCCGCCGGGACGAAGACGATCGCTTGCCTGTGGGGCACGGGGCGCGCGGAGGCTCTTGCCCTGTATGAGCCTTGGAAGACTCTTACACGTTTTTCCCAGCTGGCGGACTTGCTCCTGTGGTTGACCCCGGCGGCTCCGTCTCCTTCATGAGCCGGAGGCGGCCTGCAGCGCCCGCGTCCTCCAGCGCGTGAACTCTTCGAGTGCGTCGCCTCGGTGGTACCACGGCCAATGCGTCACGAGTCCGGCCACGGATCGGAAGGCGTCGGCTGCTTCGGAGGTACGGTTGGCCGCCACCAGGGAGTACGCGAGCAGGTTCAGATCGGCGACAGCGGCAGCGTGCTGGAGGAAGCCGGGTCTGACCCAGAGGGTGCGCGCTCGTTCCAGGCACGCAGCAACGGGAGGCTGGGCCCAGTTCGAGCCCGCCGTGAGCTCGTGCAGCCCGCCAAGTGCCAGAACCTTGTGGTACTGATGCACCTTCGCGGTCAACTCCAGCCCCGCGGCTGGGGCGTTCGCGGGCATGCGGGCCTGCGCCGCGTCGAGGAACTCCATGACCTGCAGATGCGAACCGCATTCGTCGGGTGAGAGATACCGCAGCATCTGCAGGAACGCTTCCCGGTGCCAGGGGTCTCGGGCCTTCACCTCGCGCCACACCCTGAAGACGTCCCGCTGCGGCTGACGCGTTGCTCGCATCACCCCCAACAAGACCACCCACGGTCCGGGATCCTCAGGTCTCGACTCGGCCACCCGATAACAGTCGTTCACCACTTCGGCGACTTCCGGCATGACACCCGTGCGATTGGCACGAACCAACTGCACCCAGGCTCTGAAAAGCACGGCATCCGCATTCTTCGGCTCGTGGGCGAGCCACAGCGCGGCGAGGCTTGTCTCGGCGGCGCATCGCGCAAGAACCAAGAACCGATGGGTCCGCCGGTCCCAGTCCTTGCCCGTTTCCTGTACGAGATTGGATATCTGCCAGACCCGAATGTCACCCGCCAGTGGAGTGCCCTGCTGCAGGAGCGACTTCAGAACCTGTCCGAGTTCCTTGTCGTCGAGTTCAGGGGCGAGGCGGGCACGGCCGCCTCTTCGTGCGTTGAACAGGGCCATGCGGCCGCTCATTTCCTAGACCGAGTGTCAGGGGCTGGTATGCAGTGAGGTATCGGCCGGGCCGATGGCGAGTTCGGTGAAGTACAGCTGAAGCCCGGCACGTTGAGGTGAACAGCAGAACGGGCCTGCCAGCGCGTGGGCGTTCCGCTCGAGCGGACCCAGCCGGACCATCCGCCAGGGCTCTCCCTCACATCGAGCGCGGATCGTGACTGCATCACCGGAGCGACTGGCCCGGACCGTGATCAGCCGACGTTCCCACAGCGGCACCGGGGCCATGGACCAGTCCGACACCACCCGGGTGACCACCGCGCCCAGATGCGGCACACCGTCCGTCATCTCGATGCCGGTCTTGATCCACGTCCCTTCGCCGACCCGGACCATCACTCCCGCTTGGTCGTACAGCGCATCGAAGTGGTCCGGGAGAAAGGCGACCTCGGCGGCAGTGCCGTCCGGCAACGCGGTCATCAGCGCGTGGCCGTCGTCATGCACAAACCCGTAGCTGGTCGTACGCCAGAAGTCAGTGCGTTCTCCGGTTGTCACCCACAAGCTGTGGTCACGGCGCTTCGCCTGCGGTGGCGGATTGAGCCAGGACGCGAGGGACCAGTCAATCGCACGCCGCTCGCTCACGCCTTCTGCCTTCCGTACGACGCCGAGCCCGCGCTCCGGCTACTGTTGGACTGCCAACTTTGATCACTATCGACAGACGATTGTTATACTGTCGACAATCTTGCATCTGACGGTGGCAGGCGCAAGGGTGTTGCGCCACTTCTCTGGAAACACCTTCCCTGTCGCCGCCGACGGCTCCACCAAGTCCTCAGGAAGCGGCCTCGGGGAGTGCCTGCTCGCACCAGATGACCTTGCCCTTCAGGGTTTGCCGAGTGCCCCAGCGCTGGGTCAACTGCGCGACGAGGAGCAGGCCCCGCCCGCCCTCGTCGAAGACGCGGGCTCTGCGCAGGTGCGGTGCGGCGTTGTTGGCGTCGGCCACTTCGCATATCAGCATGCGGTCGAGCACGAGGCGCAGTTGGATCGGGGCTGCCCCGTATCGGATGGCATTGGTGACCAGCTCACTCACAACCAGCTCGGTGATGAAGGCGACCTCCTCGATGCCCCAGATCGACAGCCGACGGACGACCTCGGCACGGATCCGGGCCACTGCCTCAGGATCGCGCGGCACGTCCCAGGTAGCGATCTTCTGACTGTCGAGGCGGCGCACCCTGGCCAGCAGCAGGGCGGCATCGTCCGCGGGGCGGCCCGACAGCAGGGTTGCGACGACCTGCTCGCACAGGGCGTCCAGCGGTGATGCCGCGGCTCCTGCCAGGAGTTGGCACAGCTCACCCAGCCCAGCATCCATGGCCCGTTGACGCGACTCGACCAACCCATCGGTGTACAAGGCAAGGAGGCTGCCCTCGGGCAGCACCACATCTGCCGCTTCGAAGGGGAGTCCGCCCACGCCCAGAGGGGGCCCCGGATGAAGGCTCACGAACGCGACACCACCGTCAGGGTTGACGAGGGCGGGCGCGGGATGGCCGGCGCTGGCGACGCAACAGTGCCCCGTCGCCGGGTCGTAGACCGCATACAGACAAGTGGCACCCACGTCACTGCTCAATATGGTGCCGGTGTCCATCTCCGAGTCCGCTGACAATCGGATGACAAGGTCGTCCAGTTGGGTCAGGAGTTCGTCGGGAGACAGATCGACATCGGCAAGGGTTCGTACGGCTGTACGCAGTCGACCCATGGTCGCGGATGCGTGGATCCCGTGACCCACAACGTCGCCGACCACAAGGGCCACCCGCGCACCCGACAACGGGATCACATCGAACCAGTCGCCGCCAACGCCCGACTGCGGTGCCGCCGGCAGGTATCGAAAGGCCGTGTCGACGGCAGAGTGGTGCGGTAGATGTCTGGGCAGGAGGCTGTGCTGCAACGCGAGTGCGGTTGTCCTCTCCCGTGTGAAGCGGCGGGCGTTGTCCAGGCAGACGGCGGCTCTGGCGACCAGTTCTTCGGCAAGAACCAGGTCCTCGTGTTCGAAGGGTTCGGGCCGCTCGCCCCGGACGAAGATCACGACTCCCAGCGCCGTCCCCCGCGCTATGACCGGCACGATCATCCACGAGTGGAATCCGTACTCCTCGAGGAGAGCGCCCCGCACCTCGTCCTCTTCCATCCACTTCCTGATGGGTGGGTCCGCCACGCGATGCAGCTCCGACTTGCCGGTGGCCAGACAGCGGGCCTGGGGTGAGTTGGCCGTGTAGCGGTCGACGCCACCCATGCCTACCGCGGCCTCCGGGGTCCCGGCACGCACGGAGGTATGAGCGACCCTGCGCAGCACCGTGAACGTCGTGATCGGGCCGTGGGCCGGTTCGTCCCCGCTCAGCAGAGCCTCAAGCAGGTCGACACCGGCGAAGTCGCCGAACCCGGGGACCACCACCTCGGTGAGTTCCCGTGCGGTGCGGGTGACGTCCAGAGTGCTGCCGATGCGTGTGCTCGCCTCATTCAACAGCTGCAGCCGTTGCCGGTTTCGATGTTCTTCGCTGACATCGAGCGCTGTGGCGCACAGCCCCACAATCCGCCCGTCCGGGTCACACAGGGGGGAGGCGGTGACACTGAACACGTGATCATGGTCAAGGTCCACCGCGGTACGGCCCCGTACGAGTCCTTCTTCCGAGGTGCCGGTTTCCAGTACCTGACGCATACGGGATTCCCATTGCGCCGTGTCCGGTCCCCTGAGCGCGGCGGACAGACTCCGCCCGAGCCTGTCCTCGTCCGGGACGCCGCACAGGCGCCTCATCGCCGCGTTCTGCCTTGTGCACCGCATGTCGGTGTCGTAGACGGATACGGCTATGGGCGACCCAGTCAGCACCCAGTCGGACAACGCGGTTTTCTGGGGGTCGGCGCTGACCGCCGGATGGTCTTGTGAGACAAGGAGCCACAACGGTTCGCCGTCGGCCGCCAGCGGGTAGGCCGAGAGCTGCAGCTCGAGTCGACGACCGTTCTGATGCCGAGCGGTGAGCCGACCCTGCCATGGGGCGGAGGCCGACAGCCGGCCTGGTGCGATGTCCAGCAGGTCGGGCAGCGTCTGACCGGCGGCATCGGCAGCGCTGTGGCCCAGGAGATGGGTTGCGGCGGCCGTCCACACGACCACCCGGGCGTGCGCATCGGTCACTACGAGCAGTGAACTCCCGACTCCGGACCGCTCGCCGCGCTCCCGCTGCGAGGACGTGCCGTGCGCATTCATGCCATCAAGGGTGGTCCTGAGACCAGGGACATTCAACCCGTGTCGGGCGCCACCGTCAGCAGGTCATGGTGCCCGGTCCTCCGTAGGCGGCGTACGGGCAGGCACGGAAACCAGTGCCGGCAGCTCGCCGTCCGAGAAACGGTGAGCTGCCGGCGACAGGCAGTCGCGTACTGGGAAGGAGCCGTGGACGTGCTCGGCGGGGAGGGGCCGAGGGTCAGTCCAGGCTCACCACGACCTGCTTGACCCTCGTGAACTCCTCGATCCCGGCCATGCCCCCTTCCTTGCCGTGCCCGGATGCTCCGAAGCCGCCGATCGGCAGCTCCGGGCCGACGACCATGTGATTGTTGATCCACACGTTGCCGAAGCCGAAGGCGTTCGCCACGCGCAGGGCCCGGCCCACGTCGCGGGTCCACACCGAGGCGGCGAGGCCGTACGGGACGTCGTTCGACTTGGCGATGGCGTCGGCCTCGTCGGTGAAGGTCTGGACGGTGACGACGGGACCGAAGATCTCCTCCTGGACGAGGTCGTCGTCCTGGCGGAGGCCGGTCACGATGGTGGGCTCGTAGTAGAAGCCCGGCCGGTCCACGGCCTGTCCGCCCAGCTCCAGGGTCGAGTGGGCGGGGCGGCTCTCGACGAGACGGTGAACGCTGTCCCGCTGCCGCTCCGAGATGAGCGGGCCGAGGACGGTGTTCTTGTCCGTGGTGTCACCGATGACGGCCTGGCCGAGGCTCGCCTTGAGCGCTTCGACGACGCGGTCGTGTGCAGATTCCTGCACCAACAGCCGAGTGGCGGACATGCACTCCTGACCGGCGTTGTAGAGCGCCCCGTTGGTCAGGATCGGTACGGCCTTGTCGAGGTCGATGTCGTCGAAGATGACGACCGGGGCGTTGCCGCCGAGTTCGAGGATGGCGCGCTTGGGTGCGTCTGCGGCCACCTGTCCGATGCGGCGACCCGCCCGGGTCGAGCCCGTGAAGGAGACCATGTCCACCAGGGGATGGGTGACCAGTGCTTCTCCGACGACGGAGCCGATGCCGAGGACGAGGTTGAGCACACCGGGCGGCAGGATCTCGTTGGCCAGCTCGACGAAGCGGGCCGTGGACAGGGGGGTGTTCTCGGCGGGCTTGACCACGACCGTGTTCCCGGCGGCGAGCGCCGGCACGATCTTCCAGACGGCCTGCCACAGCGGGAAGTTCCACGGCGTGATGGCCGCCACGACCCCGACCGGCTCGCGGCGGACGAAGGAGGTGTTGCCCTTGGCGTACTCCCCCGCCGGCTGCCCGGTGGTGGCTCGTGCCGCGCCCGCGAAGTGTCGCAAGGCGTCGACGATGCCCGGCAGTTCACCGGTGTGGGCCGCGGTCCACGGTTTACCCGCGTCGGCGACTTCCAGATCCGCCAGCTCCTCCAGGTGGGAGGAGACCAGGTCCCCGAGGCGGTGCAGTGCCGCGGACCGCTCACCGGGCGTCGTCGCCGCCCAGCCCGGCGCCGCGCAGCGCGCGGCCTGGACCGCAGCGTCGGCGTCGTCCGGGGTGGAGGCGGTGAAGCCGGCGACACGGGCACCAGTGCTGGGGTCCAGCACGTCGACGACGTCGCCGGAGGATCCCGGACGGCTCACCCCGTCGATGAGGTTGTTCAGGGTGCGCTCGGGCGAGGTACTCATGAAGGGATCTCCTTCGAGGTTGTCATTTCTCCGAAGACAGTCAGGCGGAGGCTTCCACATCGTCGGATGCGACATGAGCGGCTCCCTCCGCATGGCGGCCGCGCTTGGGGATCAAGGCGTACAGCACGGCGCCGACCACGATGGCTCCCAGCATTCCGCCGCCCACCTGGCCGGGGTTCTGCCAGATCAAAACCACGACCAGGAGCAGGGACCAGGCGACGGCCAGGACGAAGACCAGCGGGCTGAACCTGCCCAGATTGAACGGGCGGGCGGGCACCTTGCGGGCCACGATTCCGTACAGGCCGCTGGCGACCACCACTCCGTAGGCCAGGGCCCAGGCCAGGGAAGTCAGTCCGGCCAGCACCGCCAGAGCCGTCGCGGAGCGCGATGCGGCCACGGCGAACAGGACGGACATGATGAACACGACCACCGTGGCGTTGACCGGGATCCGGTTGGCGGCGACCTTGCGCAGCGTCTTCGCCGCGGGAATCTGGCCGTCGCGCGCCTGGGACCACAGCACGCGCACTCCGGTGAGCTGCAGCATGACGCAGGTCGCGACCAGGGCCACGATCGCGATGGCCTGGAAGATCTCGGTGACCTGCTGGCCGACCGCGCTGTCCAGGATGAGCTTGACCGGGACGTCGCTGTTCATCACGGCCGAGACGTCCGGGATGGCAAGGTAGAGCAGGGCGATCAGCAGGATGCCGAACAACCACGCGGCGCTGTTGGCGAGGAAGGCACCGAGCGGGGCCTTGCGGGCCGCGTCGCGGGTCTCCTCCGCCGCGTTCCCCGTGGAGTCGAAGCTGGAGATGATGTACGCGGGCAGCAGGAACGCGAAGAGCAGCGGCTTGACCCAGTCCCCGCCGCTGGCGGTGCCACCCGTGTCGGTGAGGATGGACACGGGCTGGGTGTCGTGGTGCACCAGGATCAGTGCGCCGACAATGAGGAAGCCTCCGACGAGCTCGGCGACGACACCGATGTTGTTCATCAGTGCCGCGATCCGCACACCAGCGACGTTGATGCAGGTGACCAGGGCGACGATGCCCAGAGCCCACCAGAGCGTTCCGGTGTTGTCCAGGTTCGTGACGCCGAACCAGCTGGCGACGAAGGGCACCATGCTCCACGCCACAGCCGCGACGGAAACGGTGTGGGCGATGACGATCCACCACCCGGACTGCCAGCCGATCCAGGGGTGGCGGATCAGGCGGTTCTTGCTCTGGGACAGGATGCGGGTGTTGATCTGGTAGACGCCGCCGGCGAGTGGATAGGCCGACACGAGTTCACCGACCGCCAGGCCCACGATGAACACCTGGAAGAAGCCGCCGATCACCCATGACCAGAACGATGCGGGGCCGAAGAAGCCCAGTCCCACGATCAGCGTGGTGTAGCAGGCGGAGGCCACGGCGATGGAACTGAACTGGACACCGAAACTGGAGAACAGCCCGATGGCTCGGTTCAGCTCCTGCTTGTAGCCGAGCTTGGCCAGATAGGCGGTGTCGTCCAGGGCGGACGCGTCGAGCTGCGCGTCGGACTGGTAGACATCGTCGGCTCTTGGAGCGGGCTCCTGCGCCCGGGGCCAGTCTGTCATGGTGACCTCACTGTGCTCTCGACCTTAGAAAGGTGCGAGCGAAAAAGGGACGTATCGGCGCTTTCGGAATGCGGGCGTTACGGGTGCAACTGCGGAAGGGCCGGAGGCAGGGACGCTCCGGCCCCGGCCATCAGGCGTTGTTGGTCTTCAGAAGGGCTTCCAGCTCGGCGTAGCGGTCGCTCTCCAGGGGGCCGATCGGCTCCCGCGCCGGGCCTGCCGAGAAGCCGAGGATGTCGAGTGCGGCGCGAACCGCGGGGACGTATCCGCCACTGACGAGGAACTGCATGATCGGGAAGATGCGGTCCCATTCCTTCTTGGCGGAAGCGATCTGCCCGGAGCGGATCGCCTCGTAGATGGCGACCAGCTCAGGGGCGATGAAGTTGGCCGCTCCGACGATCGATCCGGCGGCGCCCTCGAGCAGCGAGGCGAAGAACAGGGTGTCCCAGCCCACGAGCGTCTTGATGTCGTCGCCGTGGTCGTGGATCAGGCGGGCGGCCTGGCTGAGGTCGCCGGTCGTGTCCTTGACGTGGGTGATGTTGCCGGCCTTCTGGGCCAGGTCGACCACGTGGTCCGGGGTCAGGTTCACCCCGGTGGCCACCGGCAGGTTGTAGATGACGACCGGGATGGAGACCGCGCTCGCGATCGTCAGGAAGTAGTTCTTGATCTCCTCGACGGAGAGGGGCTCGTAGTACGGAGCCACAGCCATCACAGCGGCCGCACCGGCCGTCTCCGCGTGCTGGGACAGCGCCACGGCCTCCTTCGTGGTCATGGCGGCGGTGTGGGCGACCACCGGAACGCGTCCGGCTGCCTGGTCGATCACCACTTCGACGACGCGTCGGCGCTCGTCCGCGCTCAGCGCGGGGAACTCTCCCGTCGAACCGCACGGGACCAGGCCGTGGACACCGCCAGTGATGGTCCGCTCGACGAGGTCACGCAGGCCCCCTTCGTTGAGGGCGGCGTCCTCCGGCCGGAACGGCGTGGCCACCGCGGACAGCACTCCAGCGAGCTCGGTCATGAGATCTTCCTTTCAAGTGGAAACTGTCGACAATCTACTCTCGACCGTCTCCACTAACAAGAGTCCACGGAGGAGGTTGCTGTCAATACCTCGTTCACCTGCGAGAAGCCGCAGTCGCCGGACCAGGCGGTAACCTGTGGGACATCAACCGGTCGACAATCGACCAGGAACGAAGGGGAAGGGATCTCCGGTGGCCGTCACACGGATCGAGTCGAATACCAGATCGGAGAGCGTGGTGACCATGCTGCGCAACGCCATCCTCGACGGCACCTTCCCCCCGGGAAGCCAGCTCCGCGAGACCCATCTGGCCGAGGAGATGGGCGTCAGCCGCACGACCCTGCGCGAGGGGCTTCAGCGCCTGGACGAGGAAGGACTGGTCTCCCGGATCCCCTTCCGCGGCTCTTTCGTGGCCGAGGTCAGCGGACAGGTCATCGGCGAGATCGAGAGCCTGCGATCGGTGCTGGAACCGTTCGCGATCGAGCGGGCCCTGCCCACCCTCCTCACCCCTGAGGGCAGCCAGGAGCTCGAAGAGGCCGTGGAAACCCTGAACGAGAAGGCCGAAGCCGAGGACATGGCCGGCTGCATTGACGCCCACCTGGCGGTTCACCGCGCGATCTACCGCGCCGCAGACCATCAGATGCTCTACGACATGTGGCTGAGCTGGGAATCTCAGCTGCGACTCTTCCTCGCTGTGGACCACCAGTCGTTCGCCCAGCTGTCCGACCTGGCCGCCAACCACAAGCGGCTGCTGGACTGCATTCGCTCGGGCGACATGAACTCGATCCGCGAGGAGCTGACCACACACATCCGCCCGGGACTCCCCGCCGCATCCGACGAAACTGCCGCACGGCCTGCCCCGAAGGCGTCTTCCAACAGGAGGAAGAAGGCTTAACGCCACCCCCGTCTTCGAACAACCGCGGAGGCCCCCTTGACAGGGGGCCTTCTCTTTGAAAGTTTTCTGTCGACAATCGGCAGTCGATAGCTAGACGAGAGTTGAAGGTGATCCCATGGGTCTACTACAGGACAAGGTCGTACTGGTGACGGGCGCATCGGCGGGCATCGGCCTGGCGACCGCCGAGCACCTGCACGACGAAGGAGCCAAGGTGGTTGCCACGACGCACAGCGAGGCCGGCCTGAAGGTCCTCGCAGACCTCGTCGACAGCGACCGGTGGGAGCCCCGGATCGTGGACGTCACGAACGAACAGCAGGTCGCGGCGGCTGTGGAGTTCGCAACCCAGCGCTTCGGACGGCTCGACGGCATCGTCAACAACGCCGGAGTCCTGCTCCCCAACGACACTGCCTCGGCCACCGTCGAGGAGTACGACCGCACCTTCGACGTGAACGTCAAGGGCGTCTTCCTCGGCTCGAAGTACGCGATCCCGGCGCTGATCGCGGCCGGGGGCGGCTCGATCGTGAACATCGGTTCGATCAACTCGCTGGCCGCCGAGAAGGAACTGGCGCTCTACACCGCCAGCAAGGGCGCGGTCCTGATGCTGACCAAGGCGATCGCACTGGACCACGGCGGCCAGGGCATCCGGGCCAACGCACTCTGCCCCGGATTCGTGGACACCAAGCTCAACGTCCCGCACTACACCCGGCTCGGCGGTCGCGAGGCGCTGGACGCGGCGCTGCCGGAGTGGCAGCCGATCGGCCGGGCCATCGAGCCGGTGGAGATAGCCCAGTCGGTCGCGTTTCTGCTCTCCGACCACTCGAAGGCGATCACAGGAACCGCGTTCGTCGTCGATGGCGGCGTGCTCTCCAAGGCGTAGCGCACCGCGGACGTGAGACGGAGCAATGAGGTACGGCCATGACAGAAAATGTGCTCGCCATCGACCAGGGAACTTCGGGGACGAAGGCGATCGTCGTGTGCCCCGAGCGGGGTGTGATCGGCCGTGCCGAGGCGACGGTCCGTCCGGCGTACGGCTCCGGCGGCTCAGTGGAGCAGGATCCCGGCGAGCTGCTGGAATCGGTCGTCTCCACGGCCCGCGAGGCGGTGCGTGACAGCGGAGAGAGCGTCGGCGCCATAGGGCTCGCCAACCAGGGCGAGACGGTCCTGGCCTGGGACCGCACGACCGGCAAGCCGCTGACCCCTGCACTGGGCTGGCAGGACCGCCGCGCCGCAACCGTGTGCGATCGGCTGGCGGACCGGAGTCAGGAGCTGACCGCACTCACCGGGCTCCCCCTGGACCCGTACTTCGCGGGCCCCAAGATGACCTGGCTGCGCGAGCAGTGGACACGCGAGGGGGTCGTCACAACCTCCGACGCCTGGCTCCTGCGCCAGCTCACCGGCCGCTTCGTGACCGACGCGGCCACCGCGTCCCGCACCCAGCTGATGGACCTGGACTCCACGAGCTGGTCGGACACGGCACTGTCGGTCTTCGGGCTGGACAACGAGTCCCTCCCGGAAATCGTCGACTGTGCCGGGGCCATCGGCGAGACGGAGATCCTGACCGGTGATCTGGTTCCGGTTACGGCGGCGATCGTGGACCAGCCGGCGGCGCTGTTCGGCCACGGCCTGCTGGCCGCCGCGACGGCCAAGTGCACGTACGGCACCGGTGCCTTCCTCGTACTGAACCAGGGCACGGACAGCAGTCGTTCCACGGCTGGCCTGACAGCCTCGGTCGCCTGGCGGCTCGGCGGCACCGCGACCTACTCCCTGGACGGCCAGGTCTACACCGCGGCATCGGCAGTCCGCTGGCTGGTCGACCTCGGGCTGATCGAAAACGCGGCCGACCTGGACCGCCTCGGCGGCAGCGTCCCCGACAGCGGCGGCGTCGTCTTCCTTCCCGCGCTCGCGGGCCTCGGGGCACCGCAATGGCAGCCCCAGGCCCGCGGCTCCCTGACGGGACTGGCGCTCGAGACGACCGCAGCACATGTCGTACGGGCGCTCGTCGAGGGGATTGCCGCGCAAGTGGCCGTTCTCGTCGAAAGCGCAAGCGCAGACACCGGGCGGAGGATCAACTCACTGCGTGTCGACGGCGGGCTGACCCGGTCCGCCCTCCTCATGCAGGCACAGGCCGACCTGCTCCAGGTACCGGTCGAGGTCGACGCCGCCGCGGACACCACCGCTCTGGGCGTCGCGGCCCTGGCGGCCTACGGCATCGATCCCCGGCAGGAGCCGGGAACCGCGGTCCCCCGACGGGGGCCGGCCAAGATCTACGAGCCGCGCATCGGCGCGGAGGCGGCGCAGGAGCAGCTGGACCGGTTCCGGCGCGCCACCGAGGCATCCGTCGCGCACGCGCGGGAGACGACATGAACAAGAACACCAAGCACGCCGAGTTCGACGTGCTCATCGTGGGCGGCGGCGACGTCGGAGCCGCGATCGCAAGGACGCTCGGCCGTCACCCGCTGCGGGTGGGGCTGGTCGAAGCCTCCTCCGACATCGGCGACGGCACCTCCAAGGCGAACACGGCGATCCTGCACACCGGCTTCGACGCCACCCCCGGCACCCTGGAATCGAAGCTGGTCGCCAGTGGATACCACCTTCTGCGCGACTACGCGGCGGAGGCGGGCATCCCCATGGAACCCCTGGGCGCGCTGCTGGTCGCCTGGGACCAGGACCAGCTGGACGCCCTGCCCGACCTGGCGCAGAAGGCCGCGAGGAACGGCTACACCGAGACCCGCCACGTCGACCGGGACGAGCTCTACCGCCGCGAGCCCCATCTGGGCCCGGGAGCACTGGGCGCCCTGGAGATCCCCGGCGAGGGCATCATCTGTCCCTGGACCACTCCTTTCGCCTTCGCCGTGGAGGCGCTGGACTACGGCGTGGACCTGCTCCTCGACACCGAGGTGCGCGGCGTACGCCTGGAATCCGACGGCAGCACGCTGGTGGAGACGAACAACGGGGCACTGCGCACCCGCTACCTCGTCAACGCGGCAGGTCTGCGCAGCGACGAGATCGACCGCATGCTCGGCCACGACGACTTCACCGTCACTCCGCGCCGCGGTGAGCTGATCGTCTTCGACAAGTTCGCCCGGCAGCTGGTCAACCACATCCTGCTGCCCGTGCCCACTTCACGTGGAAAGGGCGTCCTAATCTCCCCCACGGTCTTCGGCAACGTCATGCTCGGCCCCACGGCCGAGGACCTCGACGACAAGACGAAGACCGGCTCCTCCGAGGCAGGTATCGAGACCCTGCTGGTCAAGGGCCGCCGACTGATGCCCGAGCTGCTGCAAGAAGAGGTCACCACCATCTATGCCGGGCTGCGCGCCGCCACCGAGCACGGCGACTACCAGCTGCGTCTGCACACCGAACAGCGCTATGTCTGTGTTGGTGGCATCCGCTCCACCGGCCTGACCTCGGCCCTCGCCATCGGTGAGCACGTACGGGACCTGCTCGGCGGGGCCGGACTCGAGCTCGGCGAGCCGGTGCCGGCCCGGATCCCTCACATGCCCACCATCGGCGAGGCCTCGCTCCGCCCCTACCAGCGCCCCGACCTCATCGCTGAAGACCCGGAGTACGGAACCATGGTCTGCCACTGTGAGCGCGTCTCGCGGGGCGAGATCCGCGACGCTCTCGCCTCTCCCCTCCCCGCCCGCACCCTGGAGGGCCTGCGCCGCCGCACCCGCGCCACGCTCGGCCGCTGCCAGGGCTTCTACTGCGGTGCCGAGGTCCGCCATCTGCTGGCGGAGTCGACCACGGCAGGAGAAGGCCGATGACCGGGCAGACCCGTGTCGACGGGCGCATCGAACGGCACGTGGACGTCGCCGTGATCGGCGCCGGGCCCGCCGGCCTCGCCGCCGCGGCCGAACTCGCCCGCAGAGGCGCCGGCCAGGTGGAAGTCCTGGAGCGCGAGCAACAGGCCGGCGGCATCCCCCGTCATTCCCATCACACCGGCTACGGCCTGCGCGACCTGTATCGCGTCATGAGCGGGCCGACGTACGCAGGCCACTGTCTGCGAGCGGCACAAGAAGCCGGAGCCACGATACGGACCGGTGTCTCGGTGACCGGCTGGGACGAGGGGACGGCCGACAAGCTGACCCTGGAGACCACCAGCCGGGAGGGCCTGGGGAAGGTGACGGCCCGCGCGGTCGTCCTCGCGACCGGCGCCCGCGAACGGCCCCGCACCGCCCGCCTGGTTGCGGGCAGCCGCCCGGCCGGGATCTACACCACCGGGCAACTCCAGCAGACGGTGTACACGCACGACCTGCCGGTCGGCCGCGAGGCGGTCATCATCGGCGCGGAGCACGTGAGCTACTCGGCGTTGACGACGCTGGCCCACGCGGGTGTGAAGGTGCGCGCCATGGTCACCCACCATGACCGTGCGCAGACCTACCAGGCGTTCCGGATCGGGGCGCAACTGCTGTGGCGCACCCCGGTGTTGACCGAGACGACCGTCGAGGAGATCCTCGGTCGTCGCCGCGTCGAAGGTGTCGTCGTACGACATGCCGACGGCCGACGGGCGACTCTGGCGTGCGACACGGTCGTCTTCACCGGCGACTGGATCCCCGACCACGAACTCGCGCGCCACGGTGGCGTACCGCTCGACCCCGGAACTCTGGGGCCGGCGGTCGACACCGATCTGAGCACCCCGGTCCCCGGGGTCTTCGCCGCGGGCAACGTACTGCACGCCGTCGAGACGGCCGACGTCGCCGCCCTCGACGGACGTGCCGTCGCGCAGAGCGTCCTGCGTCACCTCGCCGGCACGGGTTCGAGCAAGGATCTCGTACCGGTCCGGGTGGACGAACCTCTGTTGTGGGTCGCGCCCAACCTCGTATCCGCGGCCTCCCCCGCGCCACCGCGGGGACGCTTCATCCTGTGGAGCTCCGCGGTCGTCCCGAACGCCGCGATCACGGTGACCCAGGACGGCCGCATCCTGCACCGGCGCAAGTCGTCGCTGACTCTTCTGCCTGGACGACCTCGCTACCTCAAGGCCGACTGGCTGACCAGCGTCGATGACAACGGCGGCCCGGTCCGAGTGCGGGTGGAATCCGCCTGACGGTCCTCGTTGACTTCCTTCCCCAGGCCATCAATGATTGACCACAGTCGACAATCGACAAGAGGAGTGACCTCCATGGTTTCAGCACCGAGCGACGTGGCCGACGTCCTCGTCATCGGCTCCGGGCCCTCCGGCGGAGTCATCTCCCACACGCTGGCCGCGCGCGGCTTCCGCGTGGTCTGCCTGGAGCAGGGCGATTGGGTCAATCCGACCGACTACCCGGCCAACCACCCTGAGTGGGAACTGCTGATCCAGAAGCAGTGGGCCCACGAGCCCAATGTCCGCAAGCTTCCGGCCGACTATCCGCTGGACCTGACCGACGCGGACATGTCACCGATCATGTACAACGCGGTCGGCGGCTCCAGCCTCTTCTACGGCGCGGAGTGGCCGCGGCTGCTGCCGTCGGACTTCCGGGTGCGCAGCCTGGACGGCGTCGGCGACGACTGGCCGATCACGTACGCGGACCTCGCCCCGCACTACGACGCGATGGACCGTTTCATCGGCGTCTCCGGCCTCGGCGGCGATCCCGCCTACCCGGAAGGGCTCGACTACCCCCTGCCCCCGCACCCGCTGGGCAAGGTGGGCAGGCGGGCCGCAGCCGGCATGAACGCACTCGGCTGGCACTGGTGGCCCGGTACCAACGCGATCCCCACGCAGAAGTTCAAGGAGCTGTCCCAGTGCGCCCGTTGGGGCACCTGTGAATGGGGCTGTCCGGAGAGCTCGAAGGCCTCCGCCGACATCGCCTTCTGGCCGCACGCCCTGCGCTCCGGAGCGACCCTCGTCACCGGCGCCCGCGTACGGCAGATCCTCACCGGCAAGGACGGACGCGCCGAGGGCGCCCTGTGGATCGACCGCGAGGGCGTGGAACACCGCCAACTGGCTCACTCCGTGGTGGTCTGCGCCAACGGCATCGGGACCCCGCGCCTCCTGCTGCTGTCGGCCTCGCCCCAGCATCCCGACGGACTGGCGAACTCCTCCGGCCTCGTCGGCAAGAACCTGATGCTCCACCCCAACTGCACCGTCACCGGCTTCTACGACGAGGACCTGGAGAGCTGGCGCGGCCCCGCCGGGCAGCTCATCCACTCCATGGAGTTCTACGACACCAATCCCAAGCACGACTTCGTCCGCGGCGCCAAAATGCACGCTCTCCCCACCCCCGGTCCCCTCTCCGCCATCGAGGTGCAGCGCCCGCTGCCGTACGACGATCTGTGGGGCCCGGCGATCCACGACATCGCCCGTTCCCACGCCGGAGGCATCCTGTGGGCCGCCAACACCGAGGACCTGCCCGAGGAGTCCAACCGGGTCACCCTTTCTCCCGATCAGACCGACAGCCACGGTGTGCCCGCCCCCAAGATCGAGTACAGGATCAGCGAGAACACCCGCAGGATCCTGAAGTTCACGGTGGACCGCATGCAGGAGATCCATGAGGTCTCCGGCGCCAAGCGGACGTTCGCCGTCGAACTCTGGGTCGACCAGCCGGGCCATCTGCTGGGGACCGCGCGCATGGGCAACGAGCCGGCGACGTCCGTCGTCGACTCCTACGGCCGCGCCCACGACGTGCCCAACCTCTTCCTCGCGGACGGCAGCATCTTCGTCACGAGCGGTTCGGCGAACCCGACCTGCACCATCTCGGCACTGGCCCTGCGTGTCGCCGAGAACATCGCCGACACCGCATCCGAGCAGAAGGTGACGCTGTGAGCACTACGACCCCGTCCCAGCAGCCCCTGCGGCTGTCCGTCCCGCCGAAGTTCCGGGCGCCGCGCCCGGTGACCGACGCCGAGCTGGCCACCCTGCGCGCCGTGGCCGACGTACTGATCCCGGCGACCGACAAGAACCCCGCCGCCACCCAGGCACCGGACTTCGACAGCTGGCTGCACCGGGCCGTCGACGCCCGCGCGGACTCCTTCGGTCTGCTCACTGAAGTGCTCGCCGAACTGGACGGCCTGGACCAGGTCGCCCTCGACGCCGCGCTGCGCCGGCTGCACTCCGAGGAGGGCGAGTCCTTCGTCGTCCTGTCGGCCGTCGTCGCCGGCGCCTGGCTGCTGGTGCCCGAGGTGAAAGCCGCCGTCGGCTATCCGGGACAGAAGCGTGATGTGCCGCGTCTGGAGGAGGCGGCCGACCAGATCTCGGACGGCATCCTCGACCCGGTCCTGGACCGCGGGTTCATCTACACGCCGGCTCCAGAATGATCCGGTCGAGGAGTCGCATGCTCTGGGAGAAGATCATGGATCTCATCGAAAGGCAGCTGGTGCACGCCACCGGCGAATGGCTCCTCGCTCCCACGGAATACGCGTTCGCCAAGACCGTCGGGCGCCACGCGTACGGTGGTGTGGCGCCCGGCTCCCACCCTTCATCGATCCCCCGCACATCACCGAAGCACGACGCGGCCACTGAGCTGCGCGAGGAGTAGTCATGCGCTGGAGCAAGGTCCTGAACGTGGTCGAATGCCACGCCGCCGGCGAGATCGGCAAGGTCGTCACAGGTGGCGTCGGTGACGTCCCGGGCGAGACCATGTTCGACAAGAAGCGCTATCTCGAAGAGCACCGCGACGACATCCGCAAACTGCTGCTCTTCGAACCGCGCGGCGGCGTCGTCCACAGCGCGAACATCGTGCTCCCGTCCAACCACCCCGAGGCTCAACTCGGTTACGTGATTGCCGAGTCGACCGAGTACCCGGCCATGTCCGGCAGCAACACCATCTGTACGGCCACCGTGCTGCTGGAGACCGGCATGCTCCCGATGAGCGAGCCCTATACGGACGTCGTCCTGGAATCCCCGGCCGGCCTCATCCGACTGCGCTGCGAGTGCAAGGACGGCAAGGTCACCGGCGTCCGCTTCACCAACCAGCCCGCCTTCGTCTACCACCTCGACGCCAAAGTGGAGGTGCCCGACCTCGGCACCCTGACCGTCGACGTGGCCTGGGGCGGCATGGCCTACGTCCTCGCCGACGCACCGGCACTCGGGTTCGGACTCACCCCGGACGAGGGCCGCGACCTCTGCGTCACGGGCCAGAAGATCAAGGAGGCGGCGGCCGAACAGCTGTCGGCCGTCCACCCGGAGAACCCGGAGTACGCGGGCATCACCCAGACGGAGTTCGCCGGCCCGCTGCGCCGCGAGGATGGCGTCCTCACCTCGCGCAACGCCGTTGTGGTCTCGCCGGGCCGACTGGACCGTTCTCCGTGCGGTACCGGAACCAGTGCGCGACTGGCCGTCATGCACCGGCGCGGCCAGATCGAGCCCGGGGAGACGTTCATCCACGAGTCGGTCATCGGCACCCGATTCTCCAGCTCGATCGACGACCTCACCCAGGTCGGGGACATCCCGGCAGTCGTTCCGAGCGTGACGGGTCAGGCATGGATCACCGAACTCTGCCAGGTCGGCTACGACCCGAGCGACCCGTTCCCGGAGGGCTACACCCTGTCCGACACGTGGCTGAAAGCCCTGTGACACGGACGTGAGACTGAGAGAACCCCATGCAGGAATTCACCGATTTCCTCGGAGCCCAGGCCCCGTTCGACGACCTCGACGCAGGGGACCTGGCCGCGCTGGCCCGCCATATCCAGGTCGAGTACTTCTCCGAGGGAACGGTGATCGTGGCCGAAGGCGCCCCGGCGCTGGATCACCTGTACGTGGTGCGCAGCGGCGCGGTCGAAGTCGTCGACCGAGGCCGGATAGTCGACCAACTGGGCCCCGGCGACACCTTCGGCCACATCTCCGTACTGACAGGCCTGTCCCCGGCACTGTCGGTGCGTGCCGCCGAGGACGCCCTCTGCTACCGCATCCCCGATCCCCGGACGCTGGTCTCCCATCCGGAGCGGCTGCACTTCGCCCACTTCGGAACCATGATCTCCCGTCAGCGGCTCACCCGCGACGGCCTGCTCGGCAAGAGCCAGGCCCCGGTCAGCCAGTACATGCGACCCGTCGTCTGGTGCAGCCACAGCACCCCCATCCGGGACGTCGCCCTGGCGATCAGCGACGCCGACCAATCCTGCGCGCTGGTACGCCTGCACGAGGGACTGGGCATCATCACCGACCAGGACTTCCGCCGGAAGGTGGCCACCGGTCGCATCAGCACCGACGCACCGGCCCGTGAACTGGCCACCCGCCCGGTCATCACGGTGGACGCGCGCACCCCGCTCGCGACCGCCTTCGTGCAGATGGTGGAATCCGGCGTCCACCACCTCGTCGTCGCCGACGACAGCGAACGTCCGGTCGGCGTCGTCCGGGCTATTGATCTTGCCTCCGTCGAGGTCCGCGATCCGCTCGTCATCCGCTCGGCCATCGAGTCGGCTGCCACTATCCCGGAACTCGCCGAGGCCTGTTCACTCATCCCCGCAACGGCGGTCGAACTGCACGACAACCACGTCCCCGCTCCGCACATCGGTGCACTCCTCGCAGCAGTCACCGACGCCGTCCTGCACCGCCTGCTCGCCCTGACCGCCACCGACGCCTTCCCAATCGCGGGTGGTACGTCATGGCTGGTCCTGGGCTCCGCGGCACGTCACGAACCGCTGCCGGGCTCGGACGTGGACACCGGGTTGATGTGGGACACCCTCCTCCTGTCCACCGAAGACCCGCCCTCCTCCGCCGATATCCGCGCCCAGGCGGCCAAGGTCCTCGATGCGATGGAGACGTGCGGACTTCGCCGATGCCCCGACGGCGCCAACGCGGACAACCCCTTGTTCAGCCGCTCCCGGGCCTCCTGGACCAGGGCCGCCCAAGGATGGATCACGAACCCCACTCAGGAGGGGGCGCTCCTGCTCTCCTCGATGGTCGCCGACAGCAGGCCGATCACCGCGATCACGCTCGGCCGTACCGTCACGGACACGATCCGTCGCACGACCCGCAGCACCGAGTTCCTCAGCGCCCTGCTGCACTTCACGCTCTCCACCAAACCCCCCACCGGGTTCGTGCGCGACTTCGTCGTCGAGTCGTCCGGGGAACACCGCGGCGGACTCGACCTGAAACGCGGGGGCCTGCGCCCGGTCGTCTCACTGGCCCGCTGGCTGGCCATGACCAGCGGCGAAGTGCACGGCACCACACCGGACAGGCTGCGCCGGGGTGCCGCGAGCGGCATGCTGACCGACGAGGAGGCCGAGACCCTCATCGGCGCGTTCACGGACATCTACGAACTGGCGATCGCGCAGGAAATCGCCGCCATCCGCACGGGCGGCACCGCCTCCACGTGGGTGACTCCTAAAGAACTCGACATGCTCACCCGTCGGCACCTGCGCGAGTCCTTCCGCGTGATCGCCTCCGTCCAGAACCGTGTCGAGGCCGAGTGGAAGTCTCGCCTGAGGTGACCTGCCCCGTTGTCCATCCTGCACAGCAGAGGAAGTTTTCAAGTGAGGATCGTTGTCACTGTGAAGTACGTGCCCGACGCCACCGGCGACCGGCACTTCGCCGATGACCTGACCGTCGACCGGGACGACGTGGACGGTCTGCTCTCCGAGCTGGACGAGTACGCGGTCGA
>NZ_RSAJ01000319.1 GCF_003933965.1 Streptomyces sp. RP5T | reverse complement strand
GGCCGGGGTGCCGTCGGGGTCGGCGGGCACCGCCCAGGTGAGCGACCAGTGCGGTCGCAGCCGCTCCTCGACGGGCCGGCCGGCGAGGAGTTCGGGGGTGAGCGGTCCGTGCGCGGACGCCGTGCGCCACCGGGTCGTACCGTCCCGCGAGTCCTCCACGACGGTGAGGTCGTCCTCGGTGCGGCGGCTGATCGTACGGGTCGTGTCGGCCGTCTCGATCACGACCTCCTCCAGCCCGGGCAGGGCGAGGAGGAGGGCGTCGTCGACGGCGTCCAGGAGGCGCTCGGCGAGGCCGGTGGCGGCGGGGTCGCGCAGCGGGAGGATGACGACGGTGTCGTAGGGGTCGGGCGCGCTGCCCTCGGCGGCGAACGGGAGCCGCAGCAGGGGCACGTGCCCGTCACGGCGACGGATCTCGTCGCCGAGCCCGGGGCTGTGGCGGGCGGTCTCGGCGGCGTGGTCGCGGGCCTCGGCCAGGGACCAGCGGACCCCGCCGTGGCGGCCGACGACGGCGGGCTCGTCGGTGACCGCGAGCACGGCGGCGAAGCCGACGCCGAAGCGGCCCACCGAGCCGTCCGCGTGGTCGCGCTTGGCGGAGGCGCGCAGCGTGGAGAGGGACTCGACGCCGGCCGCGTCCAGCGGGGCGCCGGTGTTCGCGGCGAACAGGACGCCCTCGCGCAGGGTGAGCCGCAGCCGTCCCGGCACGCCGGCCCTGGCCGCGGCGTCGGCGGCGTTCTGCGCGAGCTCGACGACGAGTCGGTCCCGGTACCCGCCGAGGACGAGGTCCTCCTCGGCGTTGGCGTCCTCCCGGAACCGGGCGGGGCTGGTGGCCCAGGCGTCCAGCACCCCTCGCCGGAGCCGGGCGGTCCCGAACGGGTCGGCACCCTCGGCAGCGGGCCGCACGAACTTGCTCACGTTGACTCTCCTCATCGGCGTGACGATGAAGGTACCGCGAGGAGGCGGGAGGGCGACTTCGCCCCTGGCGGGGCCCTCACACCTTCCCCATGGGGAACCGGATTGCCGCGAGCGGCGAAGAACAGGTGCAAGCCCGAGCTTCACAGCGCCACAGCGACGAAAGGAGCCCCGATGACCGTCGAACCAGGCGTCAGGGTGGGGCAGGACAGCGACGCCTCGGTGATCGAACGGTCGTGGGACGAGCCCGAGACGTTCGCCCTGCTCTTCGACCGCCACGCCGACTCGGTGCACCGCTACGCGGCACGCCGGCTGGGTGCGGAGGCGGCCGAGGACGTGATGGCGGAGACCTTCACCACCGCGTTCCAGCAGCGCTTCCGGTACCGCACGGAGGCGGCGGACGCCCGTCCCTGGCTGTTCGGCATCGCGACCAATCTCATCGGCCGCCACCGGCGAGCCGAGGCGAGACGGCTGAGGACACTCGGCCGGCTGCCCGTGGCCGCCCCCGGCGCGCCGGCCGACGAGACGGTCGCGGACCGGGTGGCCTCCCGGGTCAGCGCCCAGGCGGTGCGCGGCGAACTCGCCCGCGCCCTCGCCCGGTTGCCCGCCCGGCACCGGGACGTGCTGCTGCTGGTCGCCTGGGCCGACCTCGGCTACGAGGAGGTCGCCGACGCCCTCGGTGTACCGGTCGGGACGGTCCGGTCACGACTGCACAGGGCTCGCAGAAAAGTCCGTGAGGCATTGGGCGGATCCGACCCGACCGCTCTCCGAGAGGAATCCGACGATGAATGAGATCGAGCTTCTGAGGGAGTGGGACGCGGACGCGCCCCCTCTCTCGGACACCGCCCGCGCCCGCGCCCGCTTCCGCCTCCACCAGGCGATGCAGGCCCCCGGCACCGTCTCGACCACCGGTCCCGCACCCGTCCTCGGCCGCCGTCCGCTGCTGCGGATCGCCGTGGCCTGCGCCGCCGCGGCCGCGGTCACCGCGACCGTGGTGGTCTCCCAGAACACCGCGGAGAACGCGCCCCGCACCCAGGCCGTGAGCGCGACCACCGTGCTGCGGGGGGCGGCGGCCGAAGCACTGCGCACCGAGCAGCCGCTCGCCCCGCGCGACGACCAGTTCGTCTACACCAAGGAGGTCATCCGGCGGACGCCGGTGGCGGGCGGTCCGGCGAAGACGTACGTCGACGAGAGCTGGAGCTCGGTCGACGGCTCCAAGAAGTCCTACGTCAGCGAACTGGGCCACACCCAGTGGGTGCCACCGGCGCAGAAGGGCCAGTACTCCTGGCCGCCGAGCCAGTGGTCGAAGCTGGAGCAACTGCCCCTGGACCCAGGCCGGCTGACGATCACCCTGCGCGAGGCGGGCACCAAGCCCGACTTCGGCCGGCCGACCAGGGCCGACGAGTGGCCGGAGGTGCAGATCTTCCTCTCCGGGCTGCTGCGCGCGCCCGTCCTGCCCAAGGGGCTGCGCTCCGCGGCGTTCGAGGCGCTGGCCGCCGTCCCGGGCATCGAGGTGGTGCCCGGCCGGACGAAGGTGGACGGACGCGAGGCCATCGGCATCCGGTACAGGGGCCCGGCCGGTTCCCCCTGGGCGTCCGGCGGGCGGCTGCTGCTCTTCGACGCGAAGTCGTACCGGTACCTCGGCCTGCGTGAGCGGGTCACGGCCGGGGGGACCTCGTACGACCAGTGGCAGCACGTGACCGCCCAGGGGGTGGTGGACCGGGTGCTGCAACGCCCCTGAGCGGGCGCCCGTCCTACGAGTGACCCAGCTCCGCCGCGTCCTCGTCGGCCAGCACCGGCACCGAGCCGGAGTCCGGTGCCGGGCGCAGCGGGAAGGGGTCCACCCGGGTCTCGTCGATCACCGGCGGGGCCGGCTGCGGCGGCTTGGGCATGACAGCCGCCTCCGAGTGGCCGCCGCAGCCGTAGGACAGGGAGACCACACGGCCGTCCGCCGGGGCGAACTCGTTGGCGCACAGGCCGAAGGCCTGGCCCAGCGAGCCGCCCAGGGGGACCAGGAAGCCGCAGCTGACGCAGGGCGCCGGGGCCGCCTGGGCCATCGGCGTCTTCGCGCCGAAGGCCTCCTCCCAGCGGTCGGCGGCGACATGCAGGCCGTAGCGGGACAGGACCCGGGCCCGGCGCATGCCCAGTTCCTCGGCGACCGAGGCGATCGAGCCGCGGCTCGGGACGACCGGCAGGTTCGACGGGGTACCGGCCGTGAGCTCGGCGTCCTCCGCCTCGACCAGCTCGGCCATCTCCGTGGAGACGGGCGCGCTCGGCAGCGGCTCGTCCTCGCCGGTGTAGCCGGGCTCCAGACGCAGGTCCTCGGCGTCGGTGGGCAGCAGGTCGCCGGGGCCCATGTCGCCGGGGCGCAGGCGTTCGCTCCACGGCACCCACTCCGGCGCCAGCAGGGCGTCGGAGCCGGGGAGCAGGACGACCTCGTCCAGCGTCACGATCTTCGCTCGGGAGGCGCGCGCCACGGTCACGGCCCAGCGCCAGCCCCGGTACCCGAGCTCCTTGCACTCGAAGTAGTGCGTGACGACACGGTCGCCCTCGGAGACCAGGCCCGCGTGCTCGCCCACCACACCGGGCGCGGCGGCCTCCTCGGCTGCGGCGCGGGCGAGGTCGACGGCCTCGGCGCACAAGCGGTCGGGGGTGCGGCTTCGCGTTGTCGCTGCGCTCACAGGTATCGCTTCTCTCCTACGCCGTCACTCGGGTGCGCCGGCCTGAAGGCGGTGGGTGCGGACGGAGCGGACCGGAGGACCGCGTCGACGTCCGCGCCCGATCGCGCTCGGGCGCACCTGCTCGCATCCATTCTGCGGGATGTCAGAGAGGCGCGCGGCCGAGAACGTTCGCCACGGCGCGCTACGCACGCTACCTGTTCGTCGCCGCTCGGCCTACACCGACGTGAGGGTTCATTGCCTCCGGTGGGCCCGCGGGGACCTCCTGAGCACCTCCGAGGGACCTCCAGCGGGCCTCCCGCGGCACTTCATATGCGCTCATACGCGCGGTAACCGCACTACTCACAGCTTTCTCGGGGCACTATGACGGGGTGGCAGCCACGAGGACACCCCAGGGAGCCACCGGGATCGGTGGCGGTTCGGGCCGGATGGCGGGATCCGTGCGCGCGGTCGGCCGCGCCCTGCACCTCCCGTTCACCGGTACGGCCCGCGGCATCCGCAAGGCGACCCACGCGCACGGGGCGGGCGAGTCCGGCCTCGGCAAGCTGATCGAACTGCACGCCGTCAACGGCGCGGGGGACGTGATGATCACCGTCGCCCTCGCCTCCACGGTGTTCTTCTCGGTGCCGACCGACGAGGCCCGCGGGCGCGTCGCCCTGTACCTCGCCATCACCATGGCGCCCTTCACCGTCCTCGCGCCCGTGATCGGCCCCCTCCTCGACCGTCTCCCGCACGGCCGCCGGGCCGCCATGGCGGGCGCCATGCTCGCCCGGGCGATGCTCGCGCTGATCATCTCCGGGGCGGTCGCCACGGGCAGCCTGGAGCTGTATCCGGCGGCCCTCGGCGTACTGGTGGCCTCCAAGGCGTACGGCGTCGTCAGAAGCGCCGTCGTGCCCCGTCTGCTCCCGCCCCGCTTCTCCCTCGTCAAGGCGAACTCCCGCGTCACCCTCGGCGGGCTCCTCGCGACCGGGATCGCGGCTCCCGTCGGTGCGGGGCTCCAGGCCATCGGACCGCGCTGGCCGCTCTACGGCGCCTTCGTGATCTTCGTCGCGGGCACGTTCCTGTCGTTCTCGCTGCCGCCGAAGGTCGACTCGGCCAAGGGCGAGGACGTGGCGCTGCTGGCCGCCGACGAGGAACACCTGCACGGGCCGCACCTCAAACCGGTCAAGCGGCCCGGACTGCGGACGGTCGGCGCCGCCGTCACCCACGCCCTCGGCGCGAACGCGGCGCTGCGCTGGCTCTCCGGCTTCCTCACCTTCTTCCTCGCCTTCCTGCTGCGCGAGCATCCGCTGACCGGCGAGAGCGCGGCGGTCTCCCTGGGCCTGGTGGCCGTGTCGGCGGGCGCGGGCAACGCGCTCGGCACGGCGGTCGGCGCCTGGCTCAGGTCGCGGGCACCGGAGATCATCATCGTGACGGTGGTGGCGATCGTGCTGGGCGCGGCGATCACCGCGGCGATCTTCTTCGGGGCGCTCATGGTGGCGTGCCTGGCGGCGGTCGCCGGTTTCGCGCAGGCCCTGTCCAAGCTGTCCCTGGACGCGCTGATCCAGCGGGACGTGCCCGAACTGGTCCGCACCTCGGCATTCGCCCGCTCCGAGACGCTGCTCCAGGTGTCCTGGGTGTTCGGCGGCGCGGTCGGCATCGTGATGCCGCTCAACGGCTACCTCGGCCTCTCGGTGGCCGCCGCCGTCGTCGCCGCGGGCTGGCTGGCCACCGCGCGGGGGCTGCTCAGCTCCGCCCGGCACGGAGGCTCGGCCAAGGCGCGAGTGGCGTAACGAACAGGGCTCGCCGCACCCCGCATAAAGGGACTGCTGTACCCGCCCGATAGCCTTCCGTCATGACCACGCTGCAATCCGATGTGCGACGCCGCCGCGCCGTCGCCGCCGCCGGCCTCGTTTCCGCCGGACTGCTCGTCCTGTCGGCCTGCGACAAGCCGACGCCGCGCGTCACCGTCACGGTCGGTTCGACCTCGGTGAGCTCCGAGGCCGTCTGCTACGACGACGGCAACGACCTCGGCAAGGCGAAGGCCGCCAAGTGCGCCCTGGAGAAGTCGGACGCCAAGACGATCAAGGTCAAGCAGAGCGAGACCCTGCGCGTCGGCGTCGACCCCGAGATCGCGGACACCGGCTGGGCGCTGTGGATCAACGGCCAGCAGATGACGTACGCCTACAAGAAGACGTACTACGCCTTCGACGGCGTCGACCTCTTCGCCCAGCAGCAGGGCCAGGCCCCGCAGAAGACGCTGTACATCAGCATCGTCGAGCAGGACAAGCAGTCCTCCGGCGAGAGCAAGGAGTACAAGGGCGTCTGGAACTTCAAGCTGGAGAACTCCGACTACTGATCCGCTGATTCCGATGCGCATCCTCGTGGCCACCGCGGTCCCGGTCGAACGGGACGCGGTGGCCCGTGCGTTCACGGACCCGGCGCCGGCCCTCGACGTCCTCGCCGTGGGCGTCGGGCCCGCTCTCGCCGCCGCCGGCACCGCCACCGCGCTCACCCGGGCCGCCCTGGAGGGCGCTGCCTACGGCCTCGTGGTCTCCGCGGGCATCGCCGGCGGGTTCCCGCCGCACGCGCCCGTCGGCTCCCTCGTCGTCGCCGACGAGATCACCGCGGCCGACCTCGGCGCGGAGACCGCCGAGGGGTTCGTGCCGGTGACCGAGCTGGGCTTCGGGACCGTCACCCACCGTCCGCCCGCGGCACTCGTACGGGCCGCGGTGGCCGCGACCGGGGCGCGGGCCGGAGCCGTGCTCACCGTCTCCACGGTGACCGGGACGGCAGCCCGCGCGAGTGCCCTGCGCGAGCGCCACCCCACCGCCCTCGCCGAGGCCATGGAGGGCTTCGGGGTCGCCGAGGCGGCCGCGGCGCACGGTGTGCCCGTGCTGGAGATCCGTGCCGTGTCCAACCCGGTCGGTCCGCGCGACCGGGCCGCCTGGCGCATCGGCGACGCGCTCGCGGCCCTGACCGAGGGGTTCGGGAAGCTCGCGCCCGTACTGGAGAGTTGGAGACACCATGACGACTGAGCCGACGACCGCATCGCTGAGGATCGCGTACTCCCCCTGCCCGAACGACACCTTCGTCTTCGACGCCCTCGCGCACGGCCGGGTGCCCGGGGCGCCCGCGCTGGACGTGACCTTCGCCGACATCGACGTCACCAACGGGATGGCCGAGCGCGGTGAGTTCGACGTGCTGAAGGTGTCGTACGCCGTGCTGCCGTACGTCCTCGACACGTACACGCTGCTGCCGTGCGGGGGTGCGCTGGGCCGGGGCTGCGGGCCGCTGGTGCTGACGAGGGAGGCCGGCGCGGACCTCACCGGCCGGACCGTCGCCGTGCCGTCCGAGAAGTCGACGGCGTATCTGCTGTTCCGGCTGTGGGCGGCGGACGTGCTTCCGGGCGGGGTCGGGGAGATCGTCGTGCTGCCGTTCCACGAGATCATGCCGGCCGTGCGGGACGGGAAGGTCGACGCGGGGCTCGTGATCCACGAGGCGCGCTTCACGTACCAGAACTACGGTCTGCACAAGCTCGCGGACATGGGCGAGCACTGGGAGTCGACGACCGGGCTGCCGATCCCCCTGGGCGCGATCATCGCGAAGCGGTCGCTGGGGGCGGAGCGCCTGTCGCTGCTCGCCGAGTCCATCCGTACGTCCGTGCGGGCCGCCTGGGACGAGCCCGAGGTTTCCCGGCCCTATGTCATGGAACATGCGCAGGAGATGGATCCCGCGGTCGCCGATCAGCACATCGGTCTGTACGTCAACGAGTTCACCGCGGATCTCGGCGAGGACGGATATGCGGCGATTCGCGGTCTGTTGACCCGAGCGGCCGCGGAAGGCCTTGTCCCGGCATTGCGGCCGGACGCGTTGACCTTTGTCTGGGGCGCTTTGCCGGGGACGACCTCGGCGAGCAGGATTTCCCCGGAGTGACCCCCCGCCGCCGGATGTACTCCGGCAGCAGGGGGGCCGGAAGGCGCCTGGGGCCTGTCTCGTCGACTACACGTCGAGCTGGTCGGCGACCGCGCGGAGGAGGCCGGCGATCTTCTTTCCGGCGGCCTTGTCCGGGTAGCGGCCGCGCTCCAGCATCGGCGTGATGTTCTCCAGGAGGGTCGTCAGATCCTGGACGATGGAGGCCAGTTCGTCCGGCTTCTTGCGCGTCGCCGCCGCGACCGAGGGGGTCGGGTCCAGGATGGCCACCGAGAGGGCCTGGTCACCGCGCTGTCCCGCGACCACGCCGAACTCCACCCGCTGCCCGGGCTTGAGCGTCTCGACTCCGGCGGGGAGGACCGAGGAATGGACGAAGACGTCACCGCCGTCGTCGCGGGAGAGAAAGCCGAAGCCCTTCTCGCTGTTGAACCACTTGACCTTGCCGGTAGGCACGTCTGTCCTCGTCCTCGTACTCGTCGGAAAACTGCTTCTGAAACGGCTCTTGATAGCACTCGGGCGGGTCGTCGGGACCCGCCGGTTCCAAGGCTAATGGTCTTCAGGCCGGTGACAAGACGTCACCCGGTTGTTCCTTCGCGCAGGGAACTACCCTGGTCCGGTGCGTGACAAAACCCAAACGAATTCCGCCGCTCCCGGTGACCGACTGATCCGTGCCGGAGCCATCGTGTTCTTCATCGGCGCGGTGGCCACTCTGGTCACCGTGGCCCCGTTCCTGCTCGGAACGACGCCTTTTCCGACGTACATGTTCGGATTGAGCATGCTCATGGCCGTCGGTTTCGTGGTGGCCGGTGCGGGCGTGCTGCAATCGATCGCGGCGGGAAGGCGTCAGGCGCGGGCCGGAACTCCGTCCGGGCGGTAGTCCGAAAACCACCCCGGGAACTCGGTGAGCGCGCCGAGGACGACATCGGCCCCGGCCTCGGTCAGTTCCTCCGCGCTGCACGGGCCAGTGGTCACCGCGACCGAGAGCGCCTCGGCGATCCGCGCCCCGCGCACATCGCCGACGTGGTCCCCGACGTACACGCTCGCGCCGTGCTCGCGCAGCGCCTCGCCCTTGCCCTCGGCCCAGAGGTTGCCGATCACCGCGTCGGGCTCCAGGCCCAGGTGCTTCATGTGCAGCCGGGCGTTGGGCTCCCACTTGGCCGTCACGACGATCGCCCGCCCGCCGGCCGCCTGCACGGCGTCGATCGCCTCGCGGGCGCCGGGCAACGCGAGGGTGCCGGCGACGGCGTACTCCGGGTAGAGCTCGCGGTAGAGGTCCGACATCACCGGGATCCGGTCCTCGGGGAACCAGTACGCCATCTCCTCCTGAAGCGGCGGCCCGAGCCGCGTCACCACCAGGTCGGCGTCGACGTACGTCCCGGTCCGCTCGGACAGTTCCACCCAGCAGGCGTGGATGCCGGGGCGGGAGTCGATGAGCGTCATGTCGAGGTCGAAGCCGACGGTCGGCGCGGAGGTGCTTGTAGAGGCCATATGAGCCATTGTGCCCAAGCGGTACGACTGTCGGACAACGATTTCCGGCGCCCCCCGCCCGTGACCTGGCGTCCCCGCACGGGACCTGGCGCCGCCGCCCGTGACCAATACACCTAGCGCCGCCGCTGCGAGCGCCACACCAGGAACAGCGCCGAGGCCACGGCCGCGCCCCGCACGACCCACGGCCAGGTCTCGGCGACCGCGTCGTTCATGTGCCCCTCGGCGATCGGCTCGCCCCAGCGGCCCTCGGTACGGCCCCACAGCCAGACGATCCCCGCGGTGAGCGCGAGGCTCGGCAGGAACACGACGGCCCACTTGGTCTCGGCGTCGCTCAGCCGCCGCGAGGCCCACGCGATGAGCCAGCCAACGACCAGGACGAGCAGGTTGCCGAGCACGGCACCGGCGACCAGCAGGGCGGCGGCGAGCAGGAGGAGGGGGTTGCTCCAGCTCCCGGGCCCGGAGAACCGGCGGCGGGCCGGGGCGGCCTCGACGACGGGTTCGGCGGCCTTGGCCGTCGTCCTGCGCTTCCACCAGGCCGTACGGGCCTTCACCACCGGCGCGGGCGCCGGCTGCCCCACGGCGGGCGCGGGCTCGGGCTTCTTCTCCTCCTTGGGCGGCGGGGGCTTCAGCAGCTCCGGGATCTCCACCC
>NZ_RSAJ01000318.1 GCF_003933965.1 Streptomyces sp. RP5T | reverse complement strand
GCCCTGCTCATCGCCGGTCATGGCACCCGGGACGAGGCCGGAGCCGAGGCGTTCCGCGACTTCGTCCGGCAGCTGGGGGCCCGCCACCCCGAACTGCCCGTCGCGGGCGGCTTCATCGAACTGTCCCCGCCGCCGCTGGGCGAGGCGGTGGCCGAACTGGTGGAGCGCGGTGTCCGCCGGTTCGCCGCCGTGCCGCTGATGCTGGTCTCCGCCGGCCACGCCAAGGGCGACATCCCGGCGGCGCTGTCCCGCGAGAAGGAACGCCACCCCGGGATCTCGTACACCTACGGCCGCCCGCTGGGCCCGCACCCGGCGCTGCTGAAGGTCCTGGAGCGGCGCCTCGACGAGGCGCTCGGCGCCACCGGGGGCCGCAGCCCGCTGGACCGGGCGGACGTGACGGTGCTGCTCGTCGGCCGCGGCTCCACGGACCCCGACGCCAACGCCGAGGTGTACAAGGCGGCCCGGCTGCTGTGGGAGGGGCGCGGATACGCGGGCGTGGAGACGGCGTTCGTGTCGCTGGCCGCGCCGGACGTGCCGAGCGGGCTCGACCGGTGCGCGGCACTGGGAGCGCGCAGGATCGTGGTCCTGCCCTACTTCCTGTTCACCGGCATCCTGCCGGACCGGGTCCGGCAGCAGACCGAGGGCTGGGCGGCCGCGCATCCGGAGGTCGAGGTGCGTTCCGCGGACGTCATCGGCCCGGAGCCGGAGCTGCTGGACCTGGTGATGGAGCGGTACGAGGAGGCCGTCAAGGGAGATCTGCGGATGAACTGCGACTCGTGCGTGTACCGCATCGCGCTGCCGGGCTTCGAGGACAAGGTGGGCCTCGCGCAGCAGCCGCACTTCCACCCGGACGACGACGGCCACCATCACCACCACGGCCACCACCACGGAAGCCACACCCATGCGCACTGACCGGGCGGGCGGCCACGATCTGCGGCACCACGGCGACGCCGAGGTGCGGGACGACGGGGCGCGGCTCACGGACCTCGCCGTCAACGTCCGTGCGGACACTCCCCCGGCCTGGCTGCGGGAGCGGATCGCCGCCTCGCTGACCGGGCTCGCCGCCTACCCCGACGGGCGGCGGGCGCGGGCCGCGGTCGCGGCCCGGCACGGGGTGCCCGTGGAGCGGGTGCTGCTGACGGCCGGGGCCGCCGAGGCGTTCGTCCTGCTCGCGCGTGCCCTGACGACCCGTCACGCGGTGGTGGTGCACCCGCAGTTCACCGAGCCGGAGGCCGCGCTGCGGGATGCCGGCCACCCGGTCGAGAGGGTGCTGCTGCGGGAGGAGGACGGCTTCCGGCTCGACACGGCGGCCGTCCCCGAGGACGCCGACCTGGTGGTCGTCGGCAACCCGACGAACCCCACGTCGGTCCTGCATCCGGCCGCCACGATCGCCGCCCTGGCCCGCCCCGGGCGCACGCTGGTGGTGGACGAGGCGTTCCTGGACGCGGTGCCGGGCGAGCGCGAGGCCCTGGCGGGGCGGACGGACGTGCCCGGACTCGTCGTCCTGCGGAGCCTGACGAAGACGTGGGGCCTGGCCGGGCTCCGCGTCGGATACGTCCTCGCCGCCCCGGAGACCGTCGCCGTCCTGGAGCGGGCCCAGCCCCTGTGGCCGGTGTCCAGCCCGGCTCTCGAAGCGGCCCTGGCCTGCATGGAGCCGCGGGCCCTCGCCGAGGCCGCCCACGCGGCCCACCGCGTGGCCACCGACCGGGCCCATCTCGTGGCCGGACTGCGGGAGTTCGGCCCGGACGGGCTGCGGGTGGTGGAACCGGCCGAGGGCCCCTTCGTCCTCGTACGCCTGCCGCGTGCCGTCGGGGTACGACGGCATCTGCGCGACCTGGGGTTCGCGGTGCGGCGCGGGGACACGTTCCCGGGGCTCGGCGAGGAGTGGCTGCGGCTCGCGGTGCGGGACCGGGCGACGGTCAACTCCTTCCTGCAGGCGCTGGACCAGGCGGTGACGCTGGCCCAGGGCTGAGGCGGGTGCCGTCGGGTGCGCCGCGCAAGGGGACGCCCTCGCCGGTCAGCCCCGGCGTCGGGCCACCGCCACCGCTCCCCCGCCGGCCACCAGCAGGGCGATCGCTCCGGCCATGAGGTACGGCGTCGCGGAACCGGTGCCGGTCTCGGCGAGGCCCGCCTCCTCGGCGGGGCCGCCCTGGGGCCTGGTGTCGTCCGCGGGGGCGTCCGAGGGGGCGTTCGAAGGGGTGGGTGCGGCCGGGGACTCGCAGGTCGCCTTCGCGAGGGTCAGGGTGCCCTTGACCTCGGCGACGCCCAGCTTCAACGGGTCCACGGAGACGGTGAGTTCGAGCGCGGTGGCGGCGGCCGAGCGCGAACTGGTCGCGTTCTTCGACAGGTCGAGGCGGACCTCGCCGACGCCGGGCACCTTGACGTGGGTCGGGCCGCCGGCGGTCACCGTGACCTTCTTGCCGAGCACCGTGACCGCGCCGAGGAGGTTCGAGGAGGCGGTCGGGACCTTGCCGGCCTCGCAGACCGCCTCGGAGGTGACGCCCTCGACCTCGATCAGGGACAGCAGCGGCAGACCGGGGACATGGACCTTGGCGTGGGTGAGGCGGGAGGAGGCCTCGGCCTTCCCGTCGGTCACCGTCGCCCTGGCGTCGGCCGCCTCGGCGGCGAGCACACTGAACGGCCGCCCCTCGTCCACACCGTCCAACTTGGCCGTCAGCGCGGTCTGTCGGGCGCTCCGGGGCGCCTGGACCTCGTTGAGGGTGACCGCGAGGGGGACGGTGGTCCGGTCGAGCAGGCCGACGTCCAGCCCTGTCCGCAGGACGACGGCGCTCGCCCGCCCCTGATCCCCGGTCGCGTGGGCGGTACCCGCGCCGGCCAGCGCCGTGGGACCGGCGGCGAGTGCGGTGGCGGTCGCCACGGTGGCGAGACGGCGTGCGGGCATGCGGAAGTCGGTGCTGTTCAAGGTGGTGGGACCCCCAGAGAGGACTGGCTCGGGACCTCGAAAGGATGTCGCACCGCCGGTCGTTCGACAGCGATCCGCGGGGAGTTCACACGATCGTGGCGCACCCGCGCACGCTTTCGAACCCGCCGGCACCCTCCTGCTCGGCCGCCCGGCCGTCCGGCTACCCGACCGTCCGCCCGTTCAGCACGATCCGCGCCGGAGCCGCGAGCACCCGGACGTCGGCGCGCGGGTCCTCCTCGTACACCACCAGGTCCGCGGGCGCGCCCTCCTCCAGTCCCGGGCGCCCGAGCCAGCGCCGGGCACCCCAGGTGGTCGCCGACAGGGCGTCCAGCGGGGGGATCCCGGCCCGCACCAGTTCCGCGACCTCGGCCGCGACCAGGCCGTGCGGGAGGGTGCCGCCCGCGTCCGTGCCGACGTAGACCGGGATGCCGGCGTCGTAGGCGCCGCGGACGGTGTCGTAGCGGCGCTCGTGGAGCCGGCGCATGTGGGCGGACCAGCGGGGGAACCTGGCCTCGCCGCCGTCCGCCAGCTTCGGGAAGGTGGCGATGTTGACCAGGGTCGGGACGATCGCGACGCCCCGCTCGGCGAAGAGGGGGATCAGGTCGTCCGTGAGGCCCGTGGCGTGTTCGACACAGTCGATGCCCGCCTCGACCAGGTCCTGGAGGGAGTTCTCGGCGAAGCAGTGCGCGGTGACCCGGGCGCCGAGGCGGTGGGCCTCCGCGATGGCCGCCTCGACCGCCTCCCGCGGCCAGCTCGGGGCCAGGTCGCCCACCTCGCGGTCGATCCAGTCGCCGACCAGCTTGACCCAGCCGTCACCCCGGCGGGCCTCCCGGGCGACGTACGCGACGAGGTCCTCGGGCTCGATCTCCCAGGCGAAGTTCCTGATGTAGCGGCGGGTGCGGGCGATGTGCCGGCCGGCCCTGATGATCTTCGGGAGATCCTCGCGGTCGTCCACCCAGCGCGTGTCGGAGGGCGATCCGGCGTCGCGGATCAGGAGGGTGCCCGCCTCGCGGTCGGTCAGCGCCTGTTTCTCGGCGACGTCCTGGTCGACCGGGCCGTGCGCGCCGAGGCCCACATGGCAGTGCGCGTCCACCAGACCGGGCAGCGCCCAGCCCGGCACCGTACGGACGTCGTGGGCGGCCAGGGGGCGGTCGTAGGAGACCCGCCCGTCGACCACCCACAGCTCGTCCCGGACGTCCTCGGGGCCGACCAGGATCCGGCCCTTCACGTGCAGCACCGCGTGATCGTTCATGTCCGCACCCTAGCCAGCCGGCCGTCACTGCTCCCAGGGCGGTGGTCCCTCGAAGCCGAGCTGGTGGACGTCGAAGAGGACCGCCGCCTCGACGCCGAGGGCGGGTCCGCCCCGACGCGCCGCCCAGGTCAGGAACGGGCGCGGCTCGAAGGCTCCCGCGCCGAGGCCCTTGGTGTACTCGGCGTGCGCGGCCAGGGAGGCGATGCCCCGCTCCAGGGGTTCTCCGGTGACGTCCACGCCGTGGGTGGGGCGGTCGGTGCCGGCGACGGCCACGAAGCGGACCCCGCCCCAGGGTTCGAGGCCCTCGTCGGCCAGTTCGGGGAAGATCCAGCGGTTGCCGGCGTCGCGTGCCGCGTCGAGCGTGGCCAGGCCCACCGCGCGGTGGTCGGCCTGGTTGACGACGCCGGCGACCATCCGCACGGTGTACGCCCCCGTCACCACGATCTCGGGCCGGTGCCGGCGGATCACCCGCACGATGTCGCGGCGCAGGGCCGGGCCCTCCTCGATCATCCCGTCGCGGTGGTCGAGGAACTCCACGGTGTCCACGCCCACTTCACGCGCTCCGGCCCGCTCCTCGGCCTCCCTGAGCGGGGCCGCCCGGTCCGGGTGCAGTCCGTCGATGCCGGCCTCGCCGCGGGTGGCCAGCAGGTAGGTGACCCGCTTGCCCTGGTTCGTCCAGCGGGCCACCGCGGACGCGGTCCCGTACTCGATGTCGTCGGGGTGCGCGGCCACGGCCAGGCAGCGCTCCCAGTCCTCCGGCAGCGGGGGCAGGGTGCCGCCCGCTCCGGGGCCGCCCGTGTCGTCGAGAGTCGTCATGCCCGAATGATGACGGTTGGAGGGCTGTGCGCAACAGGGGAACGTACGTCCCCTTCCGCTCCTTTCCGGAGCCGTCCCCGCCGCTCAGGAGTCGCCCTCGCCGCCCTCCTCCACGTCGGCCATCGCCGGGTCGAGGAGCCGGGAGAGGAAGTGGCGGGTGCGCTCATGGCTCGGAGCGCCGATGACCTGGGCGGGGGTGCCGTCCTCGACGACGACCCCGCCGTCCATGAAGACGACCCGGTCGGCGACCTCGCGGGCGAAGGTCATCTCGTGGGTGACGACCATCATCGTCATGCCCTCCCGGGCCAGCATCCGCATGACCGCGAGCACATCGCCCACCAGCTCCGGGTCGAGCGCCGAGGTCGGCTCGTCGAAGAGCATCACCTCGGGGCCCATGGACAGCGACCGGGCGATCGCGACCCGCTGCTGCTGGCCACCGGAGAGGGAGGCGGGATAGGCGTCGGCCTTCTCGGCGAGGCCCACCCGCTCCAGGTTCTCCGCGGCCACCCTCGCCGCCTCCGCCTTGCCCCGCCCGAGGACCCTGCGCTGCGGCAGCGTGAGGTTCTCGGTCACCGTGAGGTGCGGGAACAGGTTGAACTGCTGGAAGACCATGCCGATACGGCGGCGCACGGCGTCGATGTCGACGTCGGGGTCGGTGAGCTCGGTGCCGCCGACGAACACCTGCCCCCGGGTCGGCTCCTCCAGGAGGTTCACGCAGCGCAGCAGCGTCGACTTGCCCGAGCCCGAGGGGCCGATCACGCAGACGACCTCGCCCTGGCCGATCTCCAGATCGATGCCCTTGAGGACCTCGTTGGTGCCGAACGACTTGTGCAGGGCGCGTACTTCGATCTCGGGCCGGCCGGCCTCTACGCTCATTTCACGGCCTCCTGGGCCTTGGCCTCCATGCGGCGGACCACGAAGCCGAGCGGGATCGTCACCAGCAGGTAGCACAGGCCGGCGACGAGGATCGGCGTGGAGTTGGCGGTCGTACTGGCCAGGTCGCGGCCGTACTTGGACAGTTCGCGCTCCTCCAGGGTGACGCCGAGGAACAGCACCAGGGAGGAGTCCTTGAAGAGCAGGACGAGTTCGTTGGTCAGCGGCGGGAGGATGATCCGGAACGCCTGCGGGATGATGATCGAGACCATCGCGCGGGCCGGTGAGAAGCCCAGTGAACGGGCCGCCTCCATCTGCCCCTTGGGCACCGCCTGGATGCCCGCGCGGATCGTCTCCGCCATGTAGGCCGCCGCCACCAGGCCGAGCGCGAGGGCGACCTTGCCGTAGGTGCCGCCGATGATCTCCGTGCCGGGGAAAGCGAGCGGTACGGCCACGCCGATGAAGATGAAGATCAGCAGGGCGGGCAGGCCGCGGAAGATCTCGATGTAGACGCCGGCGAACCAGCGGTACGGGCCGACCGACGACAGCCGCATCAGGGCGATGACCATGCCGAGGACCAGTCCGACGACGAAGCCGGACAGGGTGTAGAGCACGGTGTTCTTCAGCGCCAGCGTGATGACGTCCGGGAACATCTCCTTGGCGATGTCCGCCTGCGCGAACTGGTTCTTCAGCCGCCCCCAGTCCGCCGAGACCGCGAAGGCGATCACGGCGGCTACGAAGACGGCGTACTGGACGCCGCGGGACAGGCTGCGCTTCTGACGCCGGGTCAGGCCCTTCTTGCGGGGCTGGAGTGGTGTGTCCGCCGCGGTCATGAGGCGGCGGGAGAGGCGACCGACTCGTCGTACGGGCCGATCCACTTCTCGTAGAGCTTCTTGTACGTGCCGTCGGCCTTGGCGTCCGAGAGCGCCTTGTTGATGGCGGTCCGCAGCTTGGTGTTGCCCTTCTTCACCGTGAAGCCGTACTGCTCACCGGTGTTGATGTTGTCGGCGACCTGGAAGGCGTCGGCGTTGGCCTTGTCCTTGAGCCAGCCCTGGACGACCGGGTAGTCGATGACGACGGCCTTGACCTGGCCGGAGCGCAGACCGTTGAGGACGGCGTCGGAGGACTCGAAGGAGACCGGATCGAAGCCCTGCGCCTTGACGTAGTCCTCGCCGGTGGTCTGGGCCTGGGCGCCGAGCTTGACCTTCTTCGCCTTGGCGTCGGCGAGCGAGGAGATCCCGCTGCCCTTGGCGACCAGGAGGGCCTGGGTGGCGTCGAAGTAGGGGTCGGAGAAGTCGACGTTCTTCTTGCGCTCGTCGGTGATGGTCATGCCGGCCGCGGCCAGGTCGCACTCGCCGGAGTTGAGGAACGCGCCGGTCTTGAAGTTCTCGAAGGGGGTGTCGAGGATCTCCTGCTTCACGCCCAGGTCCTTGGCGACCAGGTCGATGAGCGAGACGTCGAAGCCCTGGACCTTGCCGTCGATCTCCGACTGGAACGGCGGGTAGGGCAGGTGGGTGCAGGTGGTGAGCTGTCCGCCCTTGACCAGTTCGACCCCGCCCGCGGCGGTCTTCGAACCGCTGCCGCCGTCGTCGCTGGAGGTGCAGGCAGCGACGAGCAGGAGCCCGGCCGTCGCGGTGATGGCGGCCAGGACGCGGGTCCGGCGCCCGGTGGGGGTGTTCACGGGAGGCCTCCTGTGGGGGAACTGTAGGTTCCGATTATAAGGAAAGGTTTGGGTATCCCAAACCAAACCGATGGTCGCGAGGCCGCTCCCCCTAAGAAGTCGCCGGTCGTCGGGGGTTGATCGGGAACGGTTACGCTCGTTCACGTCTACCCCAGTGAGCGAAGAGAGCACCGTCGTGACGCACCCCTTCCTGGACCTGGCTCCGCTCGGCGCGGCGCAGTTCGCCTCGATCGAGGACCGTGTGGCGCGGCTGCTGCGCACCGAGCAGGACGTCGTGATCATGCAGGGCGAGGCGCTGCTGCCGCTGGAGGGGGCCATCCGGGGCACCGCGGGTCCGGGCACGACCGCGCTGAACGTCATCACGGGGCCGTACGGGCAGACCTTCGGGAACTGGCTGCGGGACTGCGGTGCGACGGTGATCGACCTCGCGGTGCCGTTCCACACGGCGGTGACCGCCGGGCAGATCGCCGCGGCCTTCGAGGAGCACCCGGCGATCGACTTCGTGTCCCTGGTGCACGCCGAGGCGGCGACCGGCAACACCAACCCGGTCGCGGAGATCGCCGAGGTCGTACGGCGCCAGGGGGCCCTCTTCTACCTGGACGCGGTCGCCTCCGTGGGCGCCGAGCCGGTGCTGCCGGACGCGTGGGGCGTGGACCTGTGCGTGATCGGGGCACAGAAGGCGATGGGCGGCCCGGCCGGCGTGTCGGCGGTGTCGGTCAGCGAGCGGGCGTGGGCGCGGATGGCCGCGAACCCGGCGGCGCCGCGCCGGTCGTACCTCTCGCTCCTCGACTGGAAGGAGCGCTGGATCGACGGCGGCCGGTCGGCCCTGCTGCACGCTCCGGCGCAGCTGGAGATGCTGGCCCTGGAGGCGTGTGTCGAGCGGATCGAGGCGGACGGACTGGAGACGGTCATGACCCGGCACCGGGCGGCCGCGGCGGCGACCCGGGCGGGGGCACGGGCGCTCGGCGGGGGCCTGGAGCCGTATGTGCACGCCAACCACGAGGCCGCGCCGGTCGCCACGACCCTGCGGGCCCTGTCCGGCGCGGTGGCCTCGGACCTGGTCGCCCTGGCCCTGAACCAGGACCCCACTCTGCCGCTCGCAGCGGGCGGGGGCGCGCTGGCCGCGGAGATGATCCGGGTCAACCACTACGGCGTGGACGCGACACGGGGTGCCGTGCAGGCGAGCCTGGCCGCGCTGGGGGCGGCGCTGACCGGGAGGGGGCTCGCGGTGGACACGGCGGCCGCACTGCGGGCAGCCGAGGAGGCATTCGATCGGACCGTGAATGCGCGCGGTACCGACGCATAATTCATGAAGTAATTCCGGGGTTTATCGAAGAATAGCTTCCCGTATTCTTCTGCCCGCTTTCGCTCGGACTAAACACAAAGATTCTGCGAACACGAAGCGGTCGAATTCGGGGAGATCTCGTGGGGGTTACATGCTTGTGACGCGTTACACAACGTGATCCATTTGCCCCTTATTTTCCGGCTGTAATCGTACATACCGGCCACTTCTTGCGCGTCGGCGCGCGCCCGCGTGATAACACATGCCGAGCCCGGACGTAACCCCATCCGGCGATGCATTTTTTAATTTCCCTCGGTAAATTCAATTCGCATGACTGCCGCACAAGCAGACCTGCAAATCGACCGGCCGACGGTCGCGGACGGAGCCGCACTGTGGCGGATCGCCCGCGACTCCGAGGTCCTCGACCTGAACTCGTCGTACAGCTATCTGCTGTGGTGTCGCGACTTCGCCGCCACGTCGGCGGTGGCACGGAACGACCGTGGAGAGGCGATCGGGTTCGTCACCGGGTACGTCCGCCCGGACCGGCCCGACACCCTCCTCGTCTGGCAGGTGGCCGTGGACTCGGCCTACCGCGGCCGCGGTCTCGCCGCCGCCCTGCTCGACGGACTGACCGCGCGGCTCGCCGCCGAACGCGGGCTGAGCACCGTCGAGACCACCATCACGCCGGGCAACACCGCCTCCGAGCGGCTGTTCACGTCGTTCGCCGAACGCCGTGGCGCCCGCCTGGAGCGCGAGGTGCTGTTCGACACGGGCCTGTTCCCCGACGGGCCGCACGACCCCGAGGTCCTCTACCGGAT
>NZ_RSAJ01000317.1 GCF_003933965.1 Streptomyces sp. RP5T | reverse complement strand
GGTTGTAGCCGTCCACGATGTTCTGCAGGGCCTTGTCGGCCGACTGCGGGCCGTTGATCGCCTTGCCGAGCTCCGTCTTGGTCGGGTCCTCGGTGAGGCTCTTGCCCTTCAGGACCCACTGCGTCTGCGCGTTGTTGAAGTAGCCGGAGATCGGGGCGTAGAGCGGGATCTCCTGGTTGTAGAGCTTGAACGCCGCCTGCGCCGCCTCGGACTTGAAGGGGTACGTCGGGTTCAGACCGCTCTCGACCGGCAGGAAGCCGGACGCCTCGCACAGCGCCTTGTAGTGGGCCGGCTCGTACAGCCAGGACAGGAAGCTCGTCGCGGCCTTGGCGGCGTCGCCGTTGTTGTTGAAGCCGACCACCATGCCGCCGCTGTTGACGTCACTGGCCTGGACCGGCTGGGCGGGGGTCGGGACGCTCGCCCACTCGAACTTCTTGATGCTGTCCGCGAAGGAGGCCACCTGCCACACACCGGACCAGTACGCGACCACGTCACCGCTCTGGAACATGGCGGACGGGTCGGCGCCGGACGTCCACACCGACTTCGGCATGGTCTTGTCGTCGTTCCAGCCGACGAAGGTGTTCACGGCCTTCTTGGTCGCCGCGTCCACCGAGAACTTGCCGGAGTCGTCGGCGTGGACGTACTTGCCGCCCATCTCGTACACCATGGCGCGCAGCCGTGACGGCGACTGGTCGAAGGTCAGGGAGTACTTGGCTCCGGTCTTCTCGCGGACCTTGTTGGCCGCGGCGATGAAGTCGGTCCAGGTCCAGGTCTTCGCCGGGTCGGTCGGGAAGGAGACGCCCGCCTTCTCGAAGAGCGACTTGTTGATGAACATGCCGGACGCGGTGACGTCCGAGGGGATGGAGAGCACCTTCCCGGACGAGTCCTTCGCGAGGAAGTTCTGGTTGATGTTGTTGCTCTTCTTGTCGGCGATGGAGCTGAGGTCGAGCAGCTTGTTCGACCAGATCGGGTCCAGCGCCGGGACGGCCGCCACGTCGGGCAGGGAGTTCGCCTGCGCGGCGTTGTGGAGCTTCGTGGTGTAGCCGTCGTAGGGGATGTTGACCAGCTTGAGGTTGACGCCGGTTTCCTTCTTGTACTGCGCCACCATCTTCTTCCAGCCGGCGTCCTGTCCCGGAACAGTGGAGATCCAGAACGTCAGCGACTTGGAGGTGCCGCCGGAGCCGCCGTCACCGCCACAGGCGGTGAGCGTCAGTGCACCTGCCGAGACAGCGGCAGCGAGGGAGATCAGGCGGCGCGTGCCGCCGCGGCCGAGACGGCGAGAGCGCCGCACACCCACAGTGGTCATCTTCGATCCCTTTTTTTCGAGGTAGGGGACGGAGCACGGCGCCGACCGAGGCGGCACGGGTGCATTTTGCAGGAAGGTTTGCTTTCCGAGGGCGCGGCCTCGCCCGGCCGCGTCTTCCTGACGGGCGAGGATCCCCGGCCGCTGTGGCCGTCACCGCACGGGCACGCCCTCGTGCGGTTGCCGTACGTCGAGTACGGGCGGGACGCTCGCCCCAAGCCGGCGTCCCGGCCGACTTAGAAAGCGCTTGTCCGGACATTGGCAGACCGAGTCCGAAACCGTCAATCCTTCGTCCGCTCCGCCTGGGTCACGGTTTGGACTCCTCTCGCCACCGCGAGGCGGGCGGCACCCACCACGGTGCCGAGATCACCCACCTGGCTGCTGACCACCTCGGTGGGCCAGCTCAGCCGCTCCAGCTCGGCCCGCACACCCGGCAGGAGCTGCGGATACGCGCCGGTGCTGCCGCCCAGCACGAGCAGTCCCGGGTCCAGTACGGCGGTCACGGCGGCGGCCAGCCGGCCCACGTCCACGGCATGTCTGGCGACGATCGCGCGGGCCGTGGCGCTGCCCCGACCGGCGAGGGTGAACAGCTGTTCGGCGGTGCGAGGGCAGGAACCGTCGGATTCCGGCCATGCCGCCGCGGCCCGGCGCAGCAGGGAGCGGGAGCCGATGTACTCCTCCAGGGCCTCGTGGCGGGGCTCCTGGTCGTCGTCCCAGGGGTAGGGCAGCCTGGCGAGCTCTCCGGCCGCTCCGTTGGCGCCGGCCAGCACATGTCCGCCCACGACGATGCCGAGACCGATACCGACGCCGATCCGCAGGTAGCCGAAGGTGTGCCGGCCGCGGGCGGCGCCCTCGTGCAGTTCGGCGAGGGCGGCGCAGTTGACGTTGTTCTCCAGGTGGACGGGCACTCCGGGCGGCAGCGCGACGGTCACGGCGTCGAAGACGGGCCCCGCCTTGGCCGTGGCGGGGCGCATCCTCTGCGGGGCGGTGACGTCACCCACGGCCACGACGATGGTGCGCAGCGGGGCGTCGGCGGGCAGCGCGGACAGGGCTTCGCGCACCACGTCGGCGGCCTCGTCCCGGGGGCCGGCGGCCTCGGCGAGCAGCGTGCCGTCCAGGGCGCAGCCGCGGACCCGGGTGAGGGCGGGGCCGAGGTCGACGGCGAGCACGGCGCCCGCGGCGGGGCCGAGGCGGTAGACGGCGGCGCTGCGGCCCGTGGCGCCGGAGGAGGTGCCGGAGTGGGCCGCGAGATGGACGCCCTCCAGTTCGGCGACGGCGGAGGAGACCGTCGGCTTGGACAGGCGCGCCAGGCTCGCCAGCTGTGGCCGGGTCGCGGTGCCCGCCTGGGCCAGCACGGCGAACACCGCGCTCGCGCTCTCGGTCAGACGGGGGGCTCTTGCCACGTCGTGTTCCACACTTCCCCCAGGTCACAGGCCGTCTTTCCGGGCCGGGCGGCTCGGCGGGAGGCGGCGATGGGTTTGCTCGGGCGTCGTGCGTTTCCGCCCGGGTCGGGGGGCCCGGGAAGTCGGGGGCGCAACGCCTATTGACACGCACTGTACTTCGTTAGTTAACTTCCTAACGAACGTCACGGTACTCGCCTGCCGTGGTCCGTCAGAAGCCCGTCCCGGGGCTTCCCTAGAGCTTCAACTGCCTTGCCCTCAGGCACGGTTCGCCCACCGTCGCAGCACACAGCGCAACGACGAAAGAGGTTCCGTGCAGGACACCGCACCCCTGGTTGTCGGCATCGACGTGGGCGGCACCAAGACGCAGCTCCGCGCCTTCGCGGGCGAGGCCCCCGTCGCCGATCACGTCCGGTCCAGCAGCGGCTGGCGGCCCCACGACCCGGTGGCCGCCGCCGGATGGCTGGCCGCACTGGCCGCCGACGCCCTTCCCGCGGGCGCCCGCCCCGCTGCTGTCGCCGTCGGCGGGCACGCCTGCGAGACCCCGCGCCAGTGCGCGCAGATCCGCACCGCTCTCCAACTGCACTTCGACGCGCCCGCGCTGGTCGTGGGGGACGCCGAACTGCTCGTCCCCGCCGCCGGCTTGGACAAGGGAGTCGGCCTGGTCGCCGGCACCGGCTCGGTCGCCGTGGGCCGCTTCGCCGACGGCACCCCGGTCCAGGTCGGCGGCTGGGGCGCGCTCCTCGGCGACGAGGGCGGCGCCGCCGGTCTGGTCCGCGAGGCCGTACGGGCCGTATGGGCGGCGCACGACCGCGGCGAGGAGCCCGACGCACTGGCACTCGGCCTGCTCGCCGGGTTCGACGTCCCCGAAGTACCCGCGCTCGGCGCCGCCCTGGAACACGCCACGGCCGCCTCCGCCGACTGGGGCCGGCACGCCCCGGCCGTCTTCACCGCGGCCGAGGCCGGATCCCCGCTCGCCCGCACCGTCATCGCCGAGGCGGGCCGCGCCCTGGCCGCCCTCGTCGAACGCCTCGCCGCGCGCGGGGTGGTGGTCGACGACGTCGTGGTGGCGGGCAGTACCGTCCTCGCCCAGCCGTCGCTGTACGACGCCTTCGCCTCCGCGCTGGCCGAGGGCGTGCCGTCGGCACGGCCGCGCCCGCTGCGGGAGCCGCCGGTGAACGGCGCGGTGGCGATGGCCCGTTCACTTCTGTGACACAGGCCGGACGCCGAGTCTCCTCCGGTCCGACATGACCCGCCCGTAGATCTTCGCTCGTACGACTTCAGAAAGCGCGTTCGGCGCACGGGCCGTTCGGCGCATCATGAGTCGCATCCGCACCAACTCCCCCCGGCCGTACGGCCGCAGAACTTCAGAGAGAGGCAGACCCCATGCCGTCATCCGCCGGGCAGCACTCCCCCGCGCCGCTCACCGCACGTGCCATGAAGCGAAGGGGATTCCTCAAGACGTCCCTCGGCGCCTCGGCCGGCGTCCTGGCCGCGCCCACCTTCGCCTCCTGGCTGGGCGCCGCGGACGCCAAGGCGGCCACCGCCCCGGTCGCCTTCGTGGACGACTACAAGTCCAACGTCATGGCGAACCTGACGGCCGAGACCAACGCGGTGGTGCGGGCCCTCGGCGGCTTCGCCCGGGTGTGGAAGACCGGCGACGCCTGGAACACCGGCACGCCCCTGCGGCCCGAGATACTGCGCGCCAACATGCGCTACTGCGCCCGCCTCACCCAGGCGCGCACCGAGGCGCAGGCCAAGGAGGCGTTCCTCTACGACCGGCAGCACCAGAGCTACGCCATGATCGGCGGCCTCGGCCCGCTCGCCGGCCTCTACCGGTCCGGCGCCAAGGCGGTCACCTCGATCACCAGCGCGCCCGACACCACCCCACCCACCACGATCAGCGACGCCGTGCCGGCCGACGCCCCCGCGGGCTCCGCGCTCGGCGCGGGCTCCTACGACTCCGCGCTCGGCCAGGTCGCCAGGCTCGTCGACACCGTGCGCGGCCCGTACGCCTCGGGCAACCCGGCCAAGTACTCCTTCCAGTACCCGCGCCCGTGGCGCATGAACGAGGACAGCCAGGTCGTCGACACCGGCGCCAAGGACGCGCTCGGCTACCCGGTCTACGACTCCGAGGTCGTCGTCGCCCCCCAGCTGCTGCGCCAGCGCAGCACCTCGCCGGTGGACGACGGCGGCTTCCCCAGCGGCCACACCAACGCCTTCCACCTGGCGGGCCTGGCCTTCGCCTACGCCGTGCCCGAGCGCTTCCAGGAGCTGGTCACCCGGGCCTTCGAGCTGAGCCACACCCGGATCATGTCCGGCATGCACTCGACGGTCGACGTCATGGGCGGCCGCATCATGGCCACCGCGCTGACCGCCGCCACGCTGGCCGACCCGGCGAACGCCGACCTCAAGGCCGCCGCGCGGGCACAGGCGCTGAAGTACTTCACGGACCAGACGGGCACCACGGCCGACACGCTCTTCGCCTACGCCCACTCGGACACCGCCGACCCGTACGCGGACCGGGAGGCCAACGCCCGTTCCGTCAGGCCCCGGCTGACCTATGTGCTGCACCGGGACGGCGGCAACGAACCGCTGACCGTGCCGAAGGGCGCCGAGGTGCTGCTGGAGACGCGGCTGCCCTACCTGGACGCGACACAGCGCCGTGAGGTGCTGCGCACCACCGGGCTGCCCTCGGGCTACGTCCTGCTGGACGGCTTCGAGCAGTGGGGCCGGCTGAACCTGTTCGCCGCGGCGGACGGCTACGGTTCCTTCGACTCCGACGTCACCGTCACGCTGGACGCGGCCTCGGGCGGCTTCCACGCGGCCGACGCCTGGCGCAACGACATCGACGGCTGCGGCGGTCTGACCAAGCGGGGCACCGGCACCCTCACCCTGACCGGGCACAACCGGTACACCGGCGGGACCGTGCTGAAGCAGGGTGCGCTGGTCGCCGGTTCGGCCCACGCGCTCGGCCACGGCGAGGTGCGGGTGCAGGGCGGCACGCTGACGGTGGGCGGCACGTCGCTCCAGGTGCACGGCACGTACAGCCAGGAGGCCGGCACGCTGGAGCTGACGCTGCGCTCGGGCCGGGAGCCGGTCCTGGAGGTGACACGGCGGGCGGTGCTCGGCGCGGGCAGCGTGCTGTCGCTGAAGCTGGACGAGCACAAGCCGCCGAAGGCCGGACAGACGGTCCGTGTCCTCGGCTGCCACGGACTGCGCGGGCAGTTCGACCGGATCGAACTGAACTCCGGCACGCTGCGGGCCGTACCCGTCTACACGACGGAAGGTCTGTCGGTACGACTCCTGAAGCGGTGACGCCCGCGGGGGCGGGAGCTGATGCGAGAGTGGCCCTCATGAGGTGCCCGCGGATCGCTCCCGCCGCCGCCCGGCGGGTCCCACCGCGGGGCGGATGATGGCGAGCGAGCAGCAGACGGTCCTGGCCCCGGTCCCCCGGTCCGGGCCCGGAGACGACGAGGCGCGGCAGCCGCGACCGGCCCGGCGCTGGCTGGTGCCGCTCCTCGTCGTCGTGCTGCTCGCGCAGATGGCGGCCGCGATGGTGACGACCGCCGTGCAGCAGACCCCCACGATCGACGAACCGGTCTACGTGGCCACCGCCGCCGAGTACCTGCACGGTCAGGGCATCAGCTACAACCCCGAGCACCCGCCGCTCGGCAAGCTGGTGATCGCCGTCGGGGTGGCCATCGCCGGCCCGCATGTGGACACGGCGTTCGACGGGCCCCAGATCGACCTGGGCCCCCATCTGCTGTACGAGTCGGGCAACGACCCCTGGCGGCTGATGTTCTGGGCCCGGCTCCCGGTGATCGTGCTGACGCTCCTGTCCGGGCTGGTCGTGTTCGCCTTCGCCCGCGAGCTCGCCGGACGGGCGGCGGGCCTCACGGCGCTCGCCCTGTACTCCTTCTCCCCCGACGTCGTCGCCCACGGTGCGCTGGCCACGCTCGACGTGCCCATGGCCGGGTTCCTGCTGACCGCGGTGTGGCTGCTGTGGCGGGCGCGCGTGCGGCCGCGGCTGTATCTGCCGCTCGCCGGTCTGGCGCTCGGCGCGGCCCTGGCGACCAAGATGAGCGCGCTGCCGGCCGTGCCGGTGCTGCTGGCACTGGCCGCCCTCTCGGTGTGGACCGCGCACCGCGGTGCCGGGACGCGCCGGCGGCTGCTGCGCGTGCTCGCCGGGGCCGCGCTCCTGACCCTGGCCGCCGTCGCCGTCGTCTGGGCGTCCTATCTCGTGGTCGATCCGGGCCTGCGCGGGGCCGCCCAGGACCAGGTGCCGGTGGTGCACGGGCTGCGCGCCACCCTCGTCGACCTGCTGCCGTTCCCGCAGGCCTACGCCGACGGCATGCGCATCCAGTTCCGCTTCGAGAACCACCCGTGGGAGGGCTTCCTGTTCGGGCGGGTGTACACCGGGCACCTCTGGTACTACCTGCCGGCCGCGCTCCTGGTGAAGACCCCGCTCGGGCTGCTCGCGCTGTGGGCCGCGGGCGCCGTGACGCTGGTGGCGGTACGGCGGCTGCGGCCCGCCGCGCCCTATCTGCTCGTGCCCGCCGGGGTGCTGCTGGCCTCGGCCATGACGGGTGCACGCGACTTCGGCACCCGGTACGTGATCTTCCTGCCCATGTTCCTGACGGTGGCCGCCGGTTGCGTCCTCGCGGTGCGCCGTCGCCGGGCGGCGTTCGTGACCGGAGCGCTGGTGCTGTTCGTCGCGGTCAGCTCGGTGCGGGCCTTTCCCTACTATCTGCCGTACTCCAACGAGGCGTTCGGCGGACCGGCCCGCACCCATATGCGGCTGCACGACTCGAACGTGGACTGGGGCCAGGACCTCGGCCGGCTCGCCGACCGGCTGCGCGAGCGCTACCCGGACGAGCGGGTCTGGCTCGTCTACAAGGGCAGCGGAGTGCCGTCCTCCTACGGCATCGAGGCGGCCGATCCGCGCGAGGTGCCGGTGGACGACGTGCACGGTCTGCTGGTCGTGTCGGACTCCTCGGTCGCCAAGGCGAAGGGCCGGCTGGCCGAGTTGATCGCCGGCAGCCGTCCGGTCGACGAGGTCGGCCACTCGATCACGATCTACCGCCGATGACCACCCTGGCGACGGCGGCCGGCGCCCGCTCAGCGGACCGCCTGCTGGAACCCCTCGGCGCTCACATGCGCCATCGCGCCGCTCGTCACCCGGTACCGGCCGTTGGGCACCTGGGCGGACCGGGTGATGTGCACGGTCAGCGGACCCGCCCATTCGTAGCCGTGCCGCTCGCCGTGCCGGGCCAGACTGTCCGTGAGCTCCTGCCCCACGTCGCCGCCCCGGCGCACCAGTTCGTCGTAGGCGAAGTCCGCGAGTTCGACGTCGTACGCGTTCGGGACCACCACCCTGTTCTCACTGCACACGACGACGTTGCTGTCGCACTCGCGTCGCAGCGCGTCGAGGAGTTCGACCGGCTCGCGGTCGACGACCCGCGACCACAGCGCCTCCCACCCGTGCTCCATTGCCTGTTCCAGCGCGCTCAGCGCACCCATTGCGTCTCACCTGCCGATAGCCGTGTTGTGCGGTGCGATGTCGTCATTCGGCGAAGTCGCCGGGTTCCACCCGCGCTTCCTCGAACGCCTCGCGCAGGGTCCGTCCGCTGCCGCCGGGGGCGCGGTTCTCGCCGTGGTGGTTCTCCGCGAGCCGGTCGGTGGTGTCCGTCAGGGGCCGGTTGTCCTCGGGGACCGTCATACGGGGCTGCTCCTCAGGTGTCGTCGAAGGCGTTGCCCAGCGGCGGGTTCCCGCTCGGGCGCGGCGTACCCGTCCCGATCGGCGGTGGCCGGACGCTCTCGTACAAGCGCTGGTCACCGGAGGGGTGTGAGCTATGTTGACTCACCGTGGCAGACAAAGGAGGCGCCTCGGTGTCATCGCCGCAGCAGGCACGCGCTCAGGCATCCGCGATCACCTCGGGCAAGAGCGCGCCGGAAACGGAGGCGGCCCCGGCCTCCCAGCTCAGGACGCTCTTCGACCGGCCCCGGCTGTCCCCCGGTCAGCGGCGCATCGCGCAGTACCTGATCGAGCACATCACCGAGGCGGCGTTCCTGTCCATCACGGATCTCGCCGAGCGGGTGGGCGTCAGCCAGCCCTCGGTGACGCGGTTCGCCGCGGCCGTGGGCTTCAGCGGCTACCCCGCGCTGCGGGAGAAGCTCCAGTCCATCGCGCTCGGCACGCTCGCCGGGGGACCGGTCACCGACGACGAGTCGCGCGGCAACGAACTGCAGGCCGCGGTCGACGCGGAGATCGAGAACCTGGAGAACCTGCGCCGCGACTTCGCCGACCCCGACCAGGTGATCCAACTGGGCCGCGAGCTGTCCGAGTCGACCCCGCTGACCATCCTGGGCCTGCGCATCTCGGCGTCCCTGGCCGAGTACTTCGCCTACGCGGCCCGCCGGATCCACCCCGACGTACGGCTGGTCACCCGCGGCGGCAGCGTGGCCTACGACGCCCTGCTGCAGTCGCGCGAGGCGGGCGGCACCTGGGTGCTCGCGTTCTCGATGCCGCGGCACGCCCAGGAGACCCTCACCGCCCTGCGGGTCGCCCGCAGCGCCGGACTGAAGATCGCCCTGGTCACGGATCTGGCGCTCGGGCACGTGGCCGACGAGGCGGACGTCCTGTTCTCCACCGGGACCGGCTCCCGGCTGGTCTTCGACTCCTACGCGGCGCCCGGCGTGATCGCCGCGGCCCTGCTCCAGGCCATGACCGACGCCGACCCCGAGCGCACCCAGGCGCGGCTGGAGGAGTACGAGCAGATCTCCGACCAGCACCAGTTCTTCCTCAGGGACTGACCCCACCCCGGCATACGCCCGCACACCGGGGCCATCCGTAATAAATCGAGCATGAATGTTTTCATACGCCTTGCCAAGCGGACGGCATATATAAATACTTCTCACGGATCACCCCCGGGACCACCACTCCGGGAC
>NZ_RSAJ01000316.1 GCF_003933965.1 Streptomyces sp. RP5T | reverse complement strand
AGCGTCCACCGGCACGGGGGGTGCAGACGGGGCCGGGGGTACCGCGGTGCCCTCGTTCTCGGTGCTCACAGCTTCTCTCCTCGGTCCACGGCTGTCGATTGTCGGTCGCACTCGGTCACGCTCGGCCGTGCCGCTCTCGTGTCCGGCGTGCGTCAGCTGTGCATGTCCTTTTGTATGCCGTCAGCTTTTCCCACAGGCCGTCAGGGCACCATAAGCGGTGCCTGTGGGTCTGCGGCTGCTCTTTATATAGGCCATGTAAGACAAATGAGGCGCAATACATATGCCTCCGTTCGCACGCGTACCCCCGAGCGGTGGCACCATGACGCGGTGACCCACGCACGGCAGCAGCTGACCCAAGTCGTCGCCCACCGCGGAGCCTCGGAAGACGCTCCCGAGCACACGCTCGCCGCGTACCGCAAGGCGATCGAGGACGGCGCGGACGCCCTCGAATGCGATGTACGCCTCACGGCCGACGGCCATCTCGTGTGCGTCCACGACCGACGGGTCAACCGTACGTCCAACGGGCGCGGAGCGGTCTCGGCCCTGGAGCTCGCCGATCTCGCCGCCCTGGACTTCGGCTCACGCAGGACACGGGAGTTCTGGCGCACCCGCGACGAGGAGCCGGACTGGGTGTTCAGACCCGAGGACCGGGAGGACACCTCCGTGCTCACCCTGGAGCGGCTGCTCGAACTCGTCGCCGACGCGGGGCGGCGGGTGGAGATGGCCATCGAGACCAAGCACCCCACGCGCTGGGCAGGGCAGGTGGAGGAGCGGCTGCTGCAGCTCCTGAAGCGGTTCGGTCTGGACAGCCCGGCCTCGCCCGCCGAGTCGCCGATCAGGGTCATGAGCTTCTCGGCTCGATCGCTGCACCGCGTGCGTGCCGCCTCGCCGACCCTGCCCACGGTCTATCTGCTGCAGTTCGTCTCGCCCCGGCTGCGGGACGGCCGACTGCCCGCGGGAGTGCGGATCGCGGGCCCCTCGATCCGCATCGTGCGCAACCACCCCGGGTACATCGAGCGCCTGAAGCGGGCGGGCCACCAGGTGCACGTGTGGACGGTGAACGAACCCGAGGACGTGGACCTCTGCGTCGAGCTCGGCGTCGACGCCATCATCACCAACCGGCCGCGTGCGGTGCTCGACCGGCTGGGCCGCTGACGTCCTCTCCGTCACAGGGTGTGCCCCGGCGCGTTCGGTACGTGTTCGAGCACGGTGAATGCGTCGGCGGAACGTGATTGGCCGGTTTCCGGCACAGGCCAGTGGGGCATCCACACCGTGGCGTGGGGCGAAGGAGGTCTCGGGGGTGGCGTTGGTGGTGGCACAGGAGGTGCCCACGTCGTCGAGCATGGCCGTACCCCATGGCCCTGCGGGCGTGGGGGAAGCGAGACACCGTATGCGCGTGCAGCTGCGCAGGGGTGGGGTGGCGGAATCGGTCATCGACGACGCCGTACTCATTCTTTCCGAGCTCTTGAGCAACGCGTGCAAACACGGCCGGCCGCTGGGTGACGCCCTCGCCGGGGACGGTGACGTCCGTGCCGCCTGGCGGGTGGACCCGGGCGGCAGGCTCACGGTCGAGGTGACGGACGGGGGCGGACCCACCCGCCCGGCTCCGGCCACGCCCTCGGTCACCGCGCACGGCGGCCGCGGGCTCAACATCATCACCGCGCTGGCCGACGACTGGGGTGTCAGGGACGACGCCCGGGGCGAGGTCACGGTCTGGGTGATCGTCCACTCGGACGTTCACGATCCGGACGCCGGACACCGCCGCGACGACTTCGCCACGCGCGTGGTGGCCCCGTCGGTCGCGATACCCGGCCTGGACTTCTCGGACGCGTTCGACGACCTCGCCTGAGGTCACCTCGCCTGAGGCGATTTCGGCTGAAGCGATTTCGGCTGAAGCGACCTCGACGGTGGCGCCCCGGACCGAGGCGACCCGACCGAGGAGTCCCGGGCCGGCGCGAGCCGGACGGAGGAGCCCTGGGCTGAAGGGCCCTGGGCTGAGGGGCCCTGGGCTGAAGGGCCCTGGGCTGAGGGGCCCTGGGCTGAGGCGCCCGGACGGGACCGCCGGTGAAGGACACCCCGGTGGTTGTCCACAGGCCTGCGTCGGCCAAGTCGCAAGCGGCTAGGCTCGCGCCCGTACGAGACGAGCCGTAACCGGGAGACAGCCACGATGGCCAAGAAGCGACCCCAGACGAAGGCCAAGCGCCCGCAGAGCACGGATGGCGCCCGCGCCGCAGCTGCTGACGGTCGGATTCCGGTCGTCGGCGCCCGCGAACCCTGCCCGTGCGGAAGCGGCCGACGCTACAAGGCCTGCCACGGCCGGGCCGCCGCGCAGGCCGCGACCGAGCTGGTGCACCGCCCCTTCGAGGGCCTGGCGGGCGAGGGCGACTGGGTGGCCCTGCGCGAGCTGGTCCCCGCCGCCACCGTCGAGCTGACCCTGAAGGGCGGCCTCCCCGAGGGCGTCCCGTCGGTCACGCTGGCCACCGTCCTGCCGATGGCCTGGCCCGCCCTGCGCCGCGACGACGGCTCGGTCCTGCTCGGACTGCAGAACGACACGTCGTCCGGTGACATCAGCCGCGATCTCGCCGACACGCTCCAGCGCGCGCTCACGGCGGCTCCGGGCACCCCCATCGAGGGCCGGCGCGCTCCCGCGGACGGTCAGCGGCTGCAGGATCTGCTCGACCCCGAAGGCGCGTTCGAGCCAGTCGTGCACGAGGGCTTCGAGTTCTGGGTCCCCGACGCGGAGAACGCCACGCCCGAGGTGACCGCGTCCCTGGAGCGGGCCAACGCCGCGGCGATCCCGACCGTCCGGCTGACCGGTGTCGACGCCGCCTACTGGTGCGAGACCCCGGACAAGAACCACCTGCGCTGGGTGATGCCGCACCCCGAGGAGCAACTTCTGGACGCGCTCGCGCGACTGCACGCGGCCGGGAAGTCGAGCCTCGGCGAGGGCACCCGGCTCGTCGGTTCCTTCCGGGCCCACGGCCTCACCGTCCCGGTCTGGGACCTGCCGAGCGGGGTCACCGCGGAGGACATCGAGAAGCCGGCGGCCGAGTTCGCCGAGCGCCTCGCAGGCGCTCTGGCCACGGACGCACCGCTGACCGCCGACGAGCGCCGCGCCCGTGGCGGCCTCACCAACCGTCAGGTCACGCTGAGTTGACGAAGCCGGTGCGGCTGACCGGCCGGTCAGTCGCACCGAACCCCCGTCGAACGGCCACGCTCGTCCACAACTCCCCTCCCGACAAGGGGAATCGGTGTCCGAATACGCCAGGGAGCGGCGCGGTCGAATTTGCGAACGGCCGATCTCTTGTTACCGTTCCAATAGCCCGGTTGCTGGTGCATCCCCCGTCGCCAGCAACCGGGTCTTTCTGTGTCCGGACAGCTTTACGGAACGCCGTCGCGTGTCAACTGACCGTGTCCTCGCCGGAGTTGCTCCCGACCCGCAGCAGCAGTGGCCCGCCGCCCCGACGGGCGAACTCCGCGACCGCCGTGTAGTCGGCCAACGCCCCCCGAATGCCCTCCCGGGGCGTCTCGCAGCTGTCCGGCTCGTCCCCGGCGCCGACCGCGCAGTGCAGCAGCACGGTGCGTCCGCCGGGTGCCATGAAGCTGAGCGCGGCGTCCAGCACCGCGCCGGTCGCGTTGCGGTAGTAGGTCCGCGCCCAGGTCTCCTCGCCCTGCGTGAGCACACAGGTCTGCGCCTCGATGCCGTCGGGGGAGGTCAGTTCGGGCCCGCAGCGCGCGGCGGTGGCCAGTCCCACGCCGAGCAGCAGCGGGGAGCGCCGGGGGTCGGCAGGGGGCGCCTTGAAGTCGTCCGGGTAGCCGCCGCCCGCGGACGGCCGTACAGCCGAAGGCTCCGCGGACGACCGTGGACCGGAACCCTGCGAGGGGACCCGCCCCCCGGAAGACGCCACGGAGGTCCGCTCACCGGGAGGCACGGCGGAAGGCACGAGATCGCGTACGACCGTGCGCCCTCCCTCGCCCACCTGTCCCGCGGAGGCCACGGCCAGGGGCAGCGCGACGGCGCACACCACGACACCGGACAGGGCGAGCAGACGAACCCATCGGGGGTCTGGGGGTCGTCCCCCGGAATGACGCAGCATGAAGCGGACGATAACGACCGGGCGCGGGCACTCGGTTCCGCCCGCGCCCGACACCCTTACAACTCGGGTGCGCTCACACCCGTACGAGTGAGGGCCTCGACCACGGCGTCCACCACGGCCTCGACATCGGGGACCCACGGGGAGGCCGAGCCGGGGAGCGGAGCACGCTCCCAGGTGATCTCACCGTGGCCCGTCTCGGACGGGGGCAGGGCGAGGTAGCCGCCCTCGCCGTGGAAGCGGAGGGAGCCGGGGACGTGGTCCTGGGCGTACAGCAGTTCGCCCAGCTGCTCCAGGGAGTACGGCTTGACGAGGATCGCCCAGCGGGTGGGCGAGGCGACCACCGGGCCGAGGCGCATGCCCTGGCGGTCGAGCGCTGCCAGGGCGCGGGCGGCCGGGAGGGCCGGCAGGCTGACCGCGCAGGGGGCGCTGCCGCCGGTGGCCAGGATGATCGGCGCGGCCGGGCGGTTGGTCCACCACCAGCGCACCATGCGCTCGTCCGTGGTGGCCGCGAGCAGGCCCGGGTCGAAGGGATGGGCGCCGGGGACCGTGCACTCCGGGTCGGGGCATCCGCAGCGGGCCCGGCCCTCCGGGTCCGGTGCCACACCCGGGAGTACGGGCCACTGCCATTCCGTCGCGAAGGTCAGGGCCGCGCTGAACAATTCAGGCCTTCCGTCGCTGCGCTGGGACAGGAGCCTGCGTCGCCTTCCGAGGATCTCGCGCATGAGCGCTCGTTCCTTTCCGTTGCACCGCTGGCAACACCGTGGACCACATCACATCATGTGTCGATCACTTCACTGTGCGTACCTGTTGGCGCATCACACCCCTGTCCGAGACAAGGGGAACCCCATACTGCGTATCAAAAGCGTGGGCGTGGCGGGGGGTGGCGAAGTCTGGCGTTTTGCCGTCCCGCGTATTTCTCTCCGCCTCCGCCACGGGAGGATGGGGCTCGATCGTCGGTGGCTAAGACGCCCGGGTCGGTCACCAGGTTCCGGGTGACTGTCCACCACCCCTGGTCCTTACCGAGTACGTACCCATCACGACCGTTGTGACGCTCTGTGGAGCAAGGCCAGTCGACCTCAATACACCTTAACCCGAGGCAGTTTTTAGCCAACATTGTCCATCATCCCACCCTCCACCGGCAGCCCACGGACACCAGGAATCCCAGCAGGACAATGCTGGACATCCCCTCACGAGTGCGTGTACATGTGGAGACACTGCTAGCGGCGCAGAATGACATGGGGGTTTGCGATGCTTTTGAGCAATACGCACCGGTCGGAAAGCCGGACGCCATGAACGCCCCTCACCCTTCGAAAGTGGCCGGAATCGATCCAACGGTTCCCGCGCCCGCACACACTGTCGCGCCCGCGCCAGCCGCCCCGGCCGCCTCCGTGGTCCCCGCGCCCCACGCACCCGGAGCCCTGCTCCAGGACCGTCTCGCGGGCTGGGTCTCCGACCTGACGACCCTGCACGAACTCACCGAACGCCTCGCCCGCACCGGCACCCTGTCCGAAGCCCTGCAGGAACTCCTGCGCGCCGGCGCCGCCCTCGTGGGAGCCCGGCGCGGACTCGTCGTCCTCGAACCGGACGACGGGCTCGGCCCCGACACCACCCTCGGCCTCGGGCTCGGCCGCGCTGACCTCGGGCACATCGAGACCGTGCCGCGCAGCGCGATGGCGTACGGCAGGCTCCTCGACACAGCGGCCGGTCTGCCGGGCGGTGACGGCGAGATCGCCCAGCCCGACCTGCTCGCCGAGGACGGCCTCGACCCCCGGCACCGCGAGGTGGCCGCCCGCCTCGGCTACGCGGCCAGCTACGCGCTCCCCCTGTCCACCCACGACGCCGGCCGGCTCGGCGCCGCCGTCTGGCTCTACGACGAACCCGCCGAGCCGTCCGAGCACCGGCGCCACCTCGTCGGCCTGTACGTCCGCTACGCCACCGAGCACCTGGCCCGGCTGGTCGAGCTCGAGCGCACGCGCGCGTGCATGGCGACCATGGCCGAGGAGCTGCTGCCGTCCCGGCTCCCCCGCGTCTCCGGCGTCCGGCTCGCCGTCCGGCACCGCACCGGCCCGCGCGGCGGGGGCGACTGGTACGACGCGCTGCCCCTGCCGGACGCGGCGCTGGGCCTCGCGGTCGGTTCGGTGACCGGCTCCGGCCCGAGCGCCGTCGCCGCGATGGGACGCCTCAGGGCCTCCCTGCGGGCGTACGCGGTAATGGAGGGCGAGGACCCGGTCGCGGTCCTGTCCGACCTGGAGCTGCTGCTCCGGCTGACCGAGCCGGCCCGCTCCGCCACCGCCCTGTTCGCCTACTGCGAGCCCGCGCTGCGCAGGATCACGCTGGCCGGTGCCGGGCACTGCCCGCCGCTGCTGATCGGCGAGCGGCGCACCGACTTCGTGGAGACGTCCGTGTCCGCGCCGCTCGGCATGCTCGCCTGCTGGGAGGCGCCGAGCGTGGAGCTGAGCGCCGGACCCGGAGAGACGGTTCTGCTGTACACCGACGGGCTGCTGCACCGCACCGGCGACACCACCGACCGCGCCTTCGCCCGCCTGCACGCGGCCGCGGCCGGGGTCCCGAGGGCACTGCGCGCCGACCCCGACGCCGTCGCCGACCATGTGCTGCGGACCGTGCTGCCGGACGGGCTGGAGGGGGCGGACTCCGACGAGGACGTCGTCCTGCTCGCGGCGCACTTCGAGTAGCGGGTGGTGGCAGGTCCGTCGGCCCTGGGCCCCCTTCCGTACGACCGTACGATGGACGGGGTCCAGTGCCGTATCTAGGAGGATGACCGTGGCCGACGAGCTCACCCCGGAGACCCCGGAAGAGTCGGAAGAGCCGATCAAGAAGCGGAAGAACGGCCTGTACCCGGGCGTCTCCGACGAGCTGGCCGAGAACATGAAGTCCGGCTGGGCCGACACCGAGCTGCACGGCCTGGAGCCGATCGCGCAGGCTGCCGAGACCGCGGCCCGCCGCGCGGCGCTCTCCGCGCGCTTCCCCGGTGAGCGGCTGGTGATCCCCGCCGGCAATCTGAAGACCCGCTCCAACGACACCGAGTACCCCTTCCGGGCCTCCGTGGAGTACGCGTACCTCACGGGCAACCAGACCGAGGACGGCGTGCTCGTCCTGGAGCCGGTCGCGGACGGTCACACCGCCACGCTGTACCTGCTGCCGCGCTCCGACCGTGAGAACGGCGAGTTCTGGCTGTCCGGGCAGGGCGAGCTGTGGGTCGGGCGGCGGCACTCGCTGACCGAGGCCTCGACGCTGTACGGCGTCCCCGTCTCCGACGTGCGCGAGCTCGACGACGCGCTGCGCGAGGCCACCGGGCCGGTGCGGGTGGTGCGCGGCTACGACGCCGGCATCGAGGCCGCGCTGACCGACAAGGTCACCGCCGAGCGGGACGAGGAGCTGCGGGTCTTCCTGTCCGAGGCCCGGCTGGTCAAGGACGCGTTCGAGATCGGGGAGCTCCAGAAGGCCGTCGACTCGACGGTGCGGGGCTTCGAGGACGTGGTGAAGGTCCTCGACAGGGCCGAGGCCACCTCCGAGCGGTACATCGAGGGCACGTTCTTCCTCCGCGCGCGCGTCGAGGGCAACGACGTCGGCTACGGCACGATCGCCGCGGCCGGCCCGCACGCGTGCACGCTGCACTGGGTGCGCAACGACGGGCCGGTCCGCTCGGGTGAGCTGCTGCTCCTCGACGCCGGTGTCGAGACGCACACCTACTACACCGCCGACGTCACGCGGACGCTGCCGGTCAACGGTCGCTTCAGCGAGATCCAGAAGAAGATCTACGACGCCGTGTACGACGCCCAGGAGGCCGGGATCGCGGCCGTGAAGCCGGGTGCCAAGTACCGGGACTTCCACGACGCGGCCCAGCGGGTGCTGGCCGAGCGGGTCGTGGAGTGGGGTCTTGTCGAGGGGCCGGTGGAGCGGGTGCTGGAGCTGGGGCTCCAGCGGCGCTGGACGCTGCACGGCACCGGGCACATGCTGGGCATGGACGTCCACGACTGCGCCGCCGCGCGCGTGGAGTCGTACGTGGACGGGGTCCTGGAAGCCGGGATGGTGCTGACCGTCGAGCCCGGTCTGTACTTCCAGGCCGACGACCTGACCGTGCCCGAGGAGTACCGGGGCATCGGGGTGCGGATCGAGGACGACATCCTGGTGACGCGGGAGGGGAACCGGAATCTGTCGTCCGGGCTGCCGCGCCGCTCCGACGAGGTCGAGGCGTGGATGGCGGGTCTGAAGGGTTGAGACCCGGGCGCGGGGGCGTCGTGGCTCGCCGCGCCCCTGGGTGGGTTCAGTGGACCTGCACATAGGGCCGGAGCCTGACGAAGGGCGTCGTGCGGGGCTCGAGCGGGCTCTGCGCGACGCCGTTCGCGACGGGCGGCTGGCCCCTGGCGCCCGGTTGCCCGCCACCCGGCGGCTCGCCGAGGAGCTGGGGGTTTCCCGGGGGACCGTCAAAGCGGCCTACGACCAGCTGGTCGCCGAGGGGTATCTGACCGCCCGGCAGGGATCGGGGACGGTCGTGGCTCCGCTGCCCGCCGCCGGTGCCGGGCCCCCGCAGAGCGGTGCACGCGCGCGGGCGCCGCTTTTCGACCTGCGGCCCGGCGCTCCCGACGTCGGCGCCTTTCCCGCCGCCGTCTGGCTCAGGGCCGTACGCCGGGCCGTCGCGGCCGCGCCCGTCTCCGCGTACGACTACGGCGATCCCCTGGGGCGGATGGAACTGCGGGAGGCGCTCGCGGAGTATCTCGGGCGGGCCCGGGGAGTCGTCGCCCCTCCCGAACGGATCCTCGTCACCTCCGGGGCTATTCAGGGACTCGCGCTGCTCACACGGGTCCTGGAGGGCGGGACCGTCGCCATGGAGGACCCGGGGCTGCCCTTCCACCGCGAAGTCGTACGGCGAGCCGGCGGGCGAGTGGTGCCGGTCCGGGTCGACGCACTGGGGGTCGAGGTCGACGACCTGCGGGATCCCGCGGCCGTCGTCGTCACTCCCGCCCACCAGTACCCGACCGGCGTGACCCTGCACCCCTCGCGGCGCCGGGCGCTGACCGACTGGGCACGCGCGCGTGGGGCGCTGGTCGTCGAGGACGACTACGACGGGGAGTTCCGCTACGACCGGCAGCCCGTCGGGGCGCTCCAGGGGATGGCGCCCGGGCAGGTCGTCTACCTGGGCACGGCGTCCAAGACGCTCGGCCCCGCGCTCCGGCTCGGCTGGATGGTGCTGCCGCCGCACCTCGTCGCACCCGTCGCCGACGCCAAGCTGCACAGTGACCACAGCACCGAGACCCTGGGGCAGCTGGCCCTCGCCGAGCTGATCCGCACGCACGCCTACGACCGTCACGTGCGCGCGTGCCGTCTCAGGTACCGGCGGCGCCGGGACCGGCTCGTGGAGCGGCTGGGGGCGCGTCGGCGGGTCCACGGGATCGCGGCCGGGCTGCACGCGCTGGTCGAGGTCGAGGACGAGACGGCGGTGCTGGAGCGGGCCGCGGCCGAGGGGCTCGCGGTGGGGTCCCTCCGGGAGCACTGGCATGCGGACGGGTCCCGGGAGGGGCTGGTCCTGTCTCTTATACACAA
>NZ_RSAJ01000315.1 GCF_003933965.1 Streptomyces sp. RP5T | reverse complement strand
CAGCAGATGCGACCCGCGCCCGCGCCCCGGGCCACGATTCCCGGGACCTTCTTCGCCGGGTCGATCCTCGTGCGCAGGGTCGGTGTCCAGCCCGCCCCCGACTGGAGGGTCTCCGCGGGGATCTCGGCGTTGTGGACGGTGATCAGGTCGGTGAGGGTGCCGTTGACGTAGTTGTCGGTGGCGGTCAGCGGGGAGACGTTCCACCGCTTGAGCACCTTCGCCGCGCTGATCCCCGTCGGCAGCGTGAACGCGTTGTGCTCGGCGACGAGTTGGGACTCCTTGCCGATACCGAAGCTGTAGGAGTAGTCGCCGTTCGCCACGAAGTGGTTGTTGTAGGAGTCGACCTGCCCGAACCGCACGCGGGGCGCGCGCTCGACGAGGTTCGAGAACAGGTTGTGATGGAAGGTGACCTTGAGCTTGCCCCGGTCCCCCACCGCCGTGGACTCGCTGTCACTGTTGCCGATCAGGATCGTCTTGTCGTGCTCGGTGAAGACGTTCCAGGAGGCGGTGACGTAGTTGGCGCCGCGCACGATGTCCAGCTCACCGTCGTGCTGCTGGTAGAGCATCCCGAAGTAGGTCGGCGCCGCGCTGTCGGGGTGGCTGCCGTCGGTGAAGGTGTTGTGGTCCAGCCAGACATGGGTCGAGCCGTAGACGACGGCGGTGTCGTACTCGGAGTTCCAGTTGCCGCTGGAGCCGTCCGTCGGGTCCCACTGCGGGAAACAGTCGATGGGGCTCTCGAAGGTGAGGTTGCGGACGATGACGTTGTCGACGGCCTTGATCTGGAGGCTCGCGCCCTTGAACCCGGCGTTCTTGCCGACCCCGATGATCGTGGTGTTGGCGGGCACGTTCGCCTTGATGGTCTGGTCCTGGTTGGCGGCGGACGCGCGGCGCAGGCCCTCGGGGCTGTCGTCGGGCTCGGCGCTCAGGTCGGTGTCCAGGCCCCAGGCCTCGGGCGAGTACTTCGCCAGGTAGGCGTCGAAGTCGTAGCCGGGCGCGGCGAGGGAGTCACAGCCCTCGGAGACCGCGTCGATGGTCCCCTTCACCTTGATGATCTTCGGCGCGGTGCCGCCCGCGGCGAGGGCGGCCTTGAAGCCGGCCCAGTCGGTGACCGTGTAGACGTGGGCGGCGTCCGCGGCCGCGCCTCCGGTGGTGCCGGCGCCCTCGGAGCCCCAGCCGTCACCGGCGGCCAGGGTCTCGCGGGCCGTGTCGTGGCCCTTGGCCTCGGCGGTGGCGCCGGTGACCGCGAGGACGAGGGCGGTGCAGCCCGCCACCGCCAGCGCCTTTGTTATGACATGCCCATGCCATATCTGTGTGTTCATTGTGCGGCTCTCTTTCGACTGCGAAGAAGGGTCAGACGGTGGCCGGCGACGGCCAGGTGATCCAGGACTCCGGGATCTCGGCGTCGAGCCGGCGCACGTCCCGGGGCGCCAGCACGCGGTGCCGCAGCAGTTCACCGGCGACCAGACGGGCCACCGCGATGGCACCGGGCGGATTGAAGTGCGTGTTGTCCTGCTCGGTTTCGGTCCAGTTGAAGTACTTCTTGGTCTCCTCGACGCCGAGTTGCTGCCACAGGGCGAGCGACAGCGCCTGGATGTCGAGCAGCGCCACGCCCTCCTCCCGGGCGAGCGCCCGCATCGCGGCGGGGTACTCCCCGTGCGTCGGCACCGCGTTGCCGCTCGCGTCGAACTTGCGGCGTTCGACGGAGGTCGCGAGCACCGGCCGGGCCCCCTTGGCGCGGGCGCCGTCGACGTACAGCCGCAGGTGGTCCTGGTACGTCGTCCAGGGCTCGGTGTACCGGGCGGGGTCGGCGGTCTTCTCGTCGTTGTGCCCGAACTGGACGAGAAGGAGGTCACCGGGCCGGATCAGGGCGAGGATCGCGTCGAGCCGGCCCTCGTCGACGAAGGACTTCGAACTCCGTCCGTTCACCGCGTGGTTGGCGACGGAAAGGCCCTTGCGCAGGAAGAAGGGAAGCGCCATGCCCCACCCGGTCTCGGGAGCGGCGTCGGAGTACTTCTGGGCGGCGGTGGAATCACCGGCGATGTAGAGGGTCCGCTGCTCCCCGGCTTGAGCGGTACCGGTTGCGCTGAAAGCGACGGGCACGGCGGCGAGCGCCGCCACGGTGACGTGTCTACGGGTAAGTGCCATTACAGGTCAGCCTCTCTTCCCCAGGGGCGCGGGGAACTGCGCGACCGGCCACGACGGGCCCGCAGTTCCCCACGATCGGAACCACCCGAGACCTCAGCCGTTCTGTTCCTTCCATTCGGCCTGGGCCTTGTTCAGCTGGTCGGCCATGGTGTCCAGGAAGTCCTTGGCACTCATGTCCCCGAGCAGGACCTTCTGGAAGTTCGGCTCGTTGTCCGCCTTGGAGATGGTGTTCCAGTCGGGCAGGTAGTACGGCAGCTGGACGATGGTCGTGGAGCCGTCGGTCAGCGCGGCGGCGGCGAGCTTCGTGGGCTCGGCCTCGGAGATCCAGGAGTCCTTCGCGGCGTCGTTGTTCGACGGCACCTGCCCCGCGGCCTTGTTGAACTTCGAGTTCTCCGCGTGCGAGGTCGCGAACTCGATGAACTTCCAGGCGGCTTCCTTGTTCTTCGAGCTCTTGAACACCCCGAGCCCGTCGACCGGGTTGGACACCTGGACCCGCTTGCCGCCCGCGCCGATCGGCTGCGGAATGCCCCGGAACTTGTCGACCCCGAGCGCCTTCACATGGTCCTGGTACGAGCCCAGGTTGTGGTTCAGCATGCCGATCGTGCCGGAGTCCCACTGCGCGACCATCTTGGTGAAGTCGTTGTTGAGGTCGGCCGCCGGGGTGTCCTTCTTGTACAGCGCCGCGTACTTCTCCAGCGCCGCCACGTTCTTCGGGTCGTTGACCGTGGTCTTGTCGCCGTCCCAGAAGGACGTGATCCCGCTCTGGCCGTACATCGCGTCCAGGGCCTGCGCGATGGACCCGGCGCCGCCGCGGATGGTGTAACCGAACTCGTTCTTCTTGGCGTTGGTGAGCTTGGCGGCGGCCTCGTAGAACTTGTCCCAGGTCGTCGGCTCGTCCAGGCCGGCCTTCTTGAACAGGTCGGTGCGGTAGTACAGCACACCGTTGTTGGCGGAGGTCGGGATGGAGTACAGGGTGCCGTCGCCACCCCCGGACGACTTCAGTACGCCGACCATGTCCTCGTTGAGCTTGCCGTTCAGGGAGGACTTCGCGAGCCGGTCGTCCAGCGGCTCCAGCGCGTTCTGGGCGGAGAACCCGGCGAGCATGGCCGCGCCGACACCGCCGACGTCCGGCAGGCCGCCGCCCTGGATGGCGGTGTCGACCTTGGACTGGTACTCGGTGGAGGCGATGCCGACGTACTCGACCTTGATGTCGGGGTTGGCCTTCTGGAAGTCGGCGATGACCTCCTTCCAGATGTCGGTGCGCACGCCGCCGTTGTTGTCCCAGAAGACGATCTTGCCCTTGCCGCTGCCCTCGTCGCCCTTGTCACCGCCGGCCCCGCTGCCGTCGTCACCGCAGGCGGTGGCGGTCAGCGCCAGGACGGACCCGAGGGCGACGGCTATGGCAGCGCGCCTGCTTCTGCGGATACTGATCTTCATTGATCGGCTCTCTTCTTCTTCTGATTCCAGCGGTGAAATGAGGTTGTGGGGGGAAGTCAGCGGCGGGTGTGGGGGGCCCAGCCGTCCGTGCCCTTGAGGTAGTCGGTGACCGTGTACGTCCTCGCGGCGGCGGCCGTGAGCTGCGGCCGGTCGGGGCTCGGGGCCGCGCCGGGTCCGGTGTTGCGGTACTCGGCGAACCTCGCGTCCTTCCAGGAGAAGCCGCTCATGTCGGTCCAGGGCGCGGTCTTCACGGCGGCCGGGAGTGCGGTGTCGCGGATCAACACCTGGGCCACGGCGGCGGGTTCACCGCCCGGGTGCCACGGCCGCCCGAGGTGGAAGGTCCCCACCGGGGCGTCGCTCACGACCTTGGACCGGGTGATCAGGAACCCGTACGGGTTGCCCTTCCAGGTCGAAGCGGCGGTGATGTAGCCGTTGTTGGCGTCCGAGCCGCGGCTCAGCGCCCGGATCACGGACCGTTCGATCACCGTCGTCGCCCGGCCGTAGACGAAGTCGACATCGCCCTCGATGTACGAGTCGCGGATGTAGACCCGGCTGATCACGTCCAGCTTGGGGCTGTCGGTCATCAGGGTGTCCTGGTTGCCCAGGAAGGCGGTGTCCTCGAAGACGATCCGGTCGCCGGTCGTCTTCATCGCGAGGGCCTGCTCGCCCTTCAGCTCGACCGCGGCCTCGTCGAAGTCGTTGCTGAAGGTGAGGTGGCGGGCGGTGACGTCGTTCGCGGCGATCCGGACCGTCGCGCTGCCCGTCGAACCGCCGTACTCGGCGGGGGTGTCGTAGACGATGACGGTGTCGGACCGGTCCTGTCCAGTCCCCTGGAGCACGATGTTCGGCTTGGTCGCCGGGATGTACACCTTGGCCCGGTAGGTGCCCGGCGCGACGGCGATCGTCACCGGCACGGTGTTCCCGTCGGGCACCGCGTCCACGGCGTCCTGCACGGTCGGGTGGTCGCCGGGGACGTGCAGGGTCACCCCCATCCGCTGCTGCGGGCCGGAGAACCGCGACACCAGGGAGGGGACGGCGGCGGCCGGGTCCAGCCGGTAGTCGTAGAAGGAGCGCGGGTCGAAGGCCGTTCCCCACGTGTCCGTCCGTCCGCTCGTGTTCCTCAGGATCGACCCGCGCTGCACCAACTCCGCGGTCGCGTCGGCCTGGTAGGGGTGCTGGACCCCGTCGTAGTAGCTGCTCTCGATGACCATCCTCGTCCGGCCGCGCGACCAGTTCCCGTACGTCCACACCGGGTCCCCGTCGGCCACCTGCGCCGAGAGGTAGTTGTTGTAGAGGTGGGCGTAGGCGCAGTTGTCGGCGGACGGGTTGCGCTGCTTGGTTCCGGTGAACCAGTTGTGGTCGATGGTGATCTGGGTGAGCAGGTTGGTGGTCCAGCCGATCCCGAACGCCTTGTTGTGGCTGCGGAACTGGTTGTAGGAGACGGTGACGTACTGGCTGTCCTTGCGGATGTCGAGGAGCCCGTCGCCCATGTGCTCGAAGCGGTTGTGGTCGATCCAGACGTGGTCGGCGGTGTCCATCTGGATCGCGTCGAAGTCGGTCGTCTTGCCGTCCCAGTCGCCCTCGACGTACGAGTCGCGGATGGTCAGGTTGCGGATGATGACGTTGTGGGTGCCGGGGTTGAGATGCAGCTCGCCGTGGACGATCTCGCCGGTGTCACCGACGCCGATGATCGTCTTGTTCGAGGTCACCACGATGTCCGAGCCGAAGGGCTCGACCGCGATGGAGCCCGAGACCCGGATGACGTACGGCTCCTCGGCCGCCGCGTAGGCGGCCAGCGCAGCCTGGTCGGTGACGGTGACGACCTTGCCGCCGGCCCCTCCGGTGGTCCCGCCGGCGAGGGAGGCGAAGCCGTGGGCCCGGTCGCTCCAGCGGTCGGCCCGGATCTGGCCGCCCCCGCGGTCGGCCGCGGCCTGCTCGGCGGGGACGGCCCTGGCCTGCCCGATCGCCCCGAGGCTCAACGCGGCCACCAGACCGAGCACAGCGGCCAGGACCTTTCCGGACCCCGGTCTCTGCAAGCGCTTGCTATCAAGGTGCTGCGTCATTGCGGCTCCCAACAGGCTTACGGGTTCGGTGCGTTACAGGTGGTCGATTCTGAAGTGCGTGAAGGTTGCCGCTCCGGCGTGGCCTCCTCCGACGGGTGCGAGGGCGAACAGTCCGAGCAGGGCCCCGACCCAGCGCCAGGGGGTGGCGGTGAACACGGGTCCGGAGGGTCGCGGTCCCTCGCCGAGGTCGTGGAAGAACCGGCAGCGGGCTCCCGCGCCGATCTCGATCCGCAGCCGTGCCCTCGCGGCGGGAGCGGGTCGCGGATGGCCGGCGTCCCGTTCCCGCTCGGCGACGCCCTCCGCGAACCGGTGCACCAAGTGCGCCTCGCCGTCGGCCCCGCGTTCGAGCCCGATCCAGCTGAAGGCGTCGCCCAGGACGGCGAGTCCGGCCCGTGCGCCCGGCTCCTCGCTGTGCAGCTCCAGCTCCACCTCGACGGCCGAGGGCGTACCGGGCAGCCGCTGGGTGAGGACGTTCGGCACTCTGCGCAGGTCGTGCGCGTCGGCCGAGCGGACGCAGGTCAGTCGCAGCCCGTCAGCGGAGTGGTGGGTGGCCCAGCCGGGCTGCGGGTTGGCGGTCCACTGCCACTGACGGCCGAAGCGTCCGCCGGGGAAGTCGTCGTCGGTGGCGGGCGCCGCGTCCGGCTGCGGCGGAAGATCGGGCCTTTTGTGTACGGCGACGGGGGCGCCCGCGTCGCCGAGCACCGGCCAGCCGTCGGCACCCCAGCGCATCGGCTGGAGGTGGACGACCCTGCCGTAGGGGCCCTTCTGCTGGAAGTGCAGGAACCAGTCCTGTCCGGACGGGGTGCGCACCCAGCCGCCCTGGTGCGGTCCGTTGACGTCGGTGTCCCCCTGTTCCAGGACGATCCTCTCCTCGTACGGGCCGAAGAACCCGCGCGAGCGGAAGGCGCCCTGCCAGCCGGTCTCCACTCCCCCGGCGGGTGCCAGGATCCAGAACCAGCCGTCGTGCCGGTAGAGCTTGGGGCCTTCGAGGGTGAACCAGCCGGGGATCCGGTCGCCGTCGACGATCACCTTCCCCTCGTCGAGGAGTTCACGGCCGTCGAGGTCCATCCGGTGCCCGGTGAGACGGTTCTTGACGCCGGAGCGGGACTTGGCCCAGGCGTGCACCAGATAGGCCTCGCCGGTCTCCTCGTCCCACAGCGGGCACGGGTCGATCAGGCCCTTGCCGGACTTGAGGAGGTGCGGCCGGGTCCAAGGGCCCCTGATGCCGGGGGCGTTGATCTGGAAGATGCCCTGGTCGGGGTCGCCCCAGAAGATCCAGAACCGTTCGTCGTGATGGCGGAGCGACGGTGCCCAGACCCCGCAGTCGTGCCGGGGTCTGGTGAACTCCCCCGCCGGCTCCAGGCGTTCGAGGGCGTGCCCGATCAGGGTCCAGTTGACCAGGTCGCGGGAGTGCAGCAGCGGCAGTCCGGGAACGCGGCCGAAGCTGGAGGCGGTGAGGTAGAAGTCGTCGCCGACGCACAGGACGTCGGGATCGGACCAGTCGGCGTCCAGGACCGGGTTCGAGTACGTCGACGGGTGGTTCGGACGCGGGTTCGGAGGCGTGGGGGTCACTGGCTGACCGCCTTCCGCACCAGGGCGGCCGCTTCGAGCCGGGGCAGCCGTCCGTCGGCCACGACGGTGACGATCCGCCGTACGACGGTCTCGCCGGACGGGATCGGCAGCCGCTCCTCGTGGGCGAGCGAGGAGCCCACCCCCGGGTACTCACCGGCGCGCACGAACCAGGGGTCGCGGCGGGTCCGGTCGGTGGCCCCGGCGAACACCAGGGTCCAGCCGGCGCCGGAGAGGGCCACCCAGTCGGCTCGGGTGCCGTGGACCGCGGCCTCGCCCTCGCCGTCGACCGTGAAGACGTCCGGCGCGTCCTGTTCCTTGCGGGCCCGCCAGAAGAAGCCGCCGTAGGCCGCGCCCGGGCGGCCGTTGGTGGCCGGGCTGCCGATCGACAAGGGGCACTGGGTGACGTTGGTGAGGGAGAAGGTGAAGTCCAACGCCCAGGCCGCGGCGCTCAGTTCGGTGGCCGCGACGGTCCGGCGCTCGCGCAGCAGCTCCGTTCCGGAGGCGACCCAGCGCAGCTCCTCCACGAAGCCGTCCGGGTCGCGCAGCTGGAAGGAGTTGTGGCGCTGGGCGCCGTGGTTGTCGAGCTCGGTCGGGCCCTGGTCGCGGACGTAGGTGCGCCCGCCCCAGAAGTTGTTCCCCTCGACGTCGGGAACGGCGACACCGACGCCGAGGTGGTGGATGTGGTCGGCCGGGCTGAGTTCGGTGACAGCCGTGCCGCCCAGGGTGGTGACGGGGTGCAGATAGGGGCGCGGGGAGAGCCGGGCGGGCAGCTCGGGCCGGGTGACGTAGCGGCCGACCGGGCGGCCCGCGACACGCAGGACCGGGGAATCGGGGGTCGTCATGTGCTCACCTCGTTCGCGTCGTGCGGCCGGGCCCAGGCGGCGCCCAGCTCGGAGTAGAGGGCGAGGCTGTCGGCGGCGGCCGCGACGAGTCCGTCGACGCCGGGGACGACGCGACGGGCCTCGTCGGGGAGCAGGTGCCAGGCCGTGGCCGGCAGCGGGGTCGGGTCGGGGGCCAGCCGGATCGCCTCGACGACCTTCATGAAGGCGCCGGTCACGTCGGGGACGACGAGCAGCTCGTCGCCGTCGGTGATGTGGTCGACCAGGTTCTCCAGGAGGTCGGTGCGGCCGTACTCGTACTCCTCGGGGCCGTGGCCGGCCCGCTGGAGCAGCACACGGTCCTGCTTGTACCAGTAGGTGATCCGGCCCTGGTCGCCGTGCACGACGACGTACGGCTCGCCGGGGTCCTCGGCGCACAGGGTCGCGGCGACGGTGACCTTGCGGCCGTTCGCGGTGGTGACGCGGACGCAGGAGGTGTCGTCGGACTCGATGTCGTTGGCGCGCAGCAGCTCGGTCTCGATACGGGTGACGTCCTCGGCGCGGGTGGTGCCGTTCAGGGCGAGCGCGGTGGCGACGGCGTGGGCGAGGGGGTTGGTCAGCACCCCGTCGATCACGTCGACGCCGTTCATCCGCCGCTTGCCCGCCCAGGGCGCGCGCCGGTAGTACGTCTCGGCACGCGCCCAGGCACCGGCCCCGCCGATCCCGGTCACCTCGCCGATCGCGCCCTCCTCGACCAGCTCGCGGATCGCGGGCACGGCGTGCGAGCCCAGCGACTGGAAGCCGATCTGGCAGGCGACCGAGGCCGCGGCGACCCCGTCGGCCATGCGGCGGAACTCCGCGTACGACGGCGCCGGGGGCTTCTCCAGGAGGATGTGGACGCCCTTGCGCGCGGCGGTGAGTGCCAGGTCCGTGTGGGTCGGGATCGGGGTGCAGATCACCGCGATCCGGGCGCCGGTGGAGTCGAGGAGCGCGCCGAAGTCGGCGGACTGCTCGGGCGTGCCGAGCCCTTCGGGGATCTCCTCCGCGGTCAGCGGGGTCAGCTCGCAGATCCCCGCCAGCCGTACGATCCCCTTGTCCTGCAGCCGGCGGATGTTCTCCAGGTGCCAGCGACCGTGGCCGCGGGCGCCCGCCAGGACGATGTCCACGGTGCCGGTGTCGTCGGTGCTCCTGGTGTCCACGGTGTTCATGGCATCCTCCCTGCGCTGTCGATCTTTGTGTGCAGGGTAGGCGTCCAGCCGCTGTCCACCGTGAGGTCGCGCTCGCTTGCGGAGTCGTAGGCGTTGGCCAGGCCGGCGGCCTCGATGCGGCCGGAGGCGGCGATCGCGGAATCACCGGCCAGCCCCAGGAGCACACGGCCGACGGCACGGCCCTCGGCACGCACGATCACGCCCACCAGGCCCAGCACGGCCCCGCCCCAGGCGATCCGACGAAGTCTCACTTCACCGTCACCCCCCTGCCGGATCCAGCGGCGCCGACCCGAGGACCGACGAACGACCACGCCGAGGGCGCTCCCGCGACGACCGACCCACTCCCCGCGACTCCGGAACCCTGCGCCCCGGACCCGGCACGGGCCGCCGCGATCCCGGGCCACCTCACGCCCCCGGCCGTGCGTGCAAGCGCAGCCGGAGCAGCTCCTTCCAGGACCCGCCCGCTC
>NZ_RSAJ01000314.1 GCF_003933965.1 Streptomyces sp. RP5T | reverse complement strand
AACCCCGACCGGGGCCGGGCCGGGGGCAGGAACCCCGACCGGACGGGAAGAGTCTACGATCCGTCTCTACGGTTCACTCAGACGGACGCACACGAGCTTGCGGTACAGCTACGCAGTGTGCAGCGCAACGGCGCTGACGTCCAGCCAAGCCCTCCCGGAGACACAGGTCTCCCGACGAAGCGTGAGTCTTCCCATGCCTGAAAGCGCAACGGCAGGTCTGTGCCGTGTCACGGTGCACGCGCCCGCCAAATCGATAGATCTCGCAGTGCCCGCCGACGTACCCGTGGCGGATCTCCTGCCCACCCTGGTGAGTTACGCCGGTGACGATCTGGCCGAAGAGGGACTGGAGCACGACGGCTGGATTCTCCAGCGACTGGGCGAGCAGCCGCTGGAGGAGGACCGCAGCCTGGAATCGATCGGGCTGCGCGAGGGCGAGACGCTCTACCTGCGGCCGCGTACCGACTCCTTGCCCGAAGTGGTGCTCGACGACCTGGTGGACGGCATCGTCACGACCATGGAGGACCGTCCGTTCGGCTGGGGCCCGAAGGCCGGCCGCAGAACGCTCCTGGGCATGCTGATGCTCACCCTCGCGGCCGGACTGGCGATTCTCACCCTGCCGGGGTCCTCCGGCGAGCTGCGCGCGCTGGCCGCGGCCGTCACCGCGATGCTGCTGCTGGCGGGCGCCGGTTCGGCGAGCCGTGCCGTCGGCGACGCGGAGGCCGGTGCCGCGCTGGGCTTCGCCGCCGTACCGTACTTCGCTCTGGCCGGGTGGCTGATACCCGGCGGCGAGCTGAGCGGGCCGCATCAGATCGAGACGCTGGGCTCCCGGCTCCTGGCCGCCGGAGCAGCCGCGGCGGGCGGCGCGATGCTGGCCGTCGCCGCCGTGGTCGCGTTCGCCCCGCTGTTCCTGGCCGTGACCACGGTTGCCGTGGCCGCGGTCCTGGCCGGCGGGCTGATGATGACCACCGACCTCGGCCTCGGCCACACGGCCGGGATCCTCGCGCTGGCCACGGTCGTCCTCGGCGCCTTCGTACCCTCGATGTCCTTCCGGCTCGCCGGACTGCGCATGCCACCCCTGCCGACCAACGCGGCGCAGCTCCAGGAGGGGATCGAGCCGCACTCCCCGTCCACCGTGGCCGCCCGCACGGTCGCCGCCGACGGCTGGATGACCGGCCTGTACGGTGCCACCGCCGCCATCTGCGCCGCATGCCTGTACGGTCTGGCCCATCACCCCACCCTGCCCACCAGCCTCACGATCGTGGCTCTGTCGCTGCTGTTGATGCTCCACAGCCGCGGCCTGGGCAACATGCTCCAGCGCTTGTCACTGGTCGCCGCGGGCGTGTGGGGCCTGGGGCTGCTGGCCCACGCCACCGCCGTCTCCGCCACTGCGAGTGGACGGTTGCTGCTGGTGGCCGGGCTGCTGGCGGTTGCGACCGCTCTCGCCATCGCCTCCTGGACCGTGCCCGGCCGCCGCATGGTTCCGTACTGGGGCCGCGCCGCCGAGATCCTGCACTCCGCCATGGCCATCAGCCTGCTGCCCCTGTCCCTCTGGGTGCTCGGCGTCTACGGCATGCTGCGCGCCCTCAACGGATAACCCGAAGGACCGATGAGCACATGCAGAACAAACGCGACCAGGTCCAGGCCCACATGTTCCTCATGGGCCGTCTCACCTCCGGCATGCTGCGCTCCGACCCGGACGCACCCGAAAGCCCTCAGGGCCGCACCAACCGGGGTGTGGCCATCGGGGTCATCATCGCGATCCTGGTGGCCGCCGGAGCTTTCGTCATCGGCCTTGTCAGCCCCGGCACGACGGACTCCTGGCGCTCCTCGGGCGATCTGATCGTCGACAAGGGCACAGGGGCTCGCTACCTCTTCCTCGACGGCCGGCTCCGTCCGGTGCGCAACTTCGCCTCCGCCAGACTCCTCGGCGGGGAAGGCCTGACCACCACAGTCGTGGGCGCCGGTTCCCTCAAGGGCACCCCGCACGGGACTCCGATCGGCATCGAGGGAGCCCCGGACGAGATACCCGGGGCCGGTGATCTGTCCGGTGACCCCTGGCAGGTGTGCGCCACATCGGAGGCGGACGCCTCGGGCAAGGTCGATTCCCTCACCACGTTGGCGGTGGGCACCGAGATCGGCGGCACCTCCCTCGGCGAGGACCAGGGAATCCTGGTGACCGCACCTGACGGCACCGGCTACCTCCTGTGGCAGGGCAGTCGGCTGCGGCTGGACCGCACGTCGACCGCGCCGGAAGCGCTCGGTTACGCCTCGGTCGACCCCGTGCCCGTCTCGGCGGCGTTCCTGAACGCCCTGCCCGCAGGACCCGACCTCGCCCCGCCGGACAACCCCGGCCGTGGTGACGCCGGGCCCCGACTGGGTGGCCAGGAGACCAGGATCGGGCAGGTCTTCAAGCTGGCCGTACCCGGTTCCGGTGAGCGCCACTACCTGCTGCGCAAGGACGGACTGACACCGATCACCGCCACCGAGACGGCCCTGGTGCTCGGCGATCCGGCGACCCGCCAGAACGCCTACGGCGGTGCCTCCCCGGAGATCCTCACGCTGACCTCGCAGGTGCTCAAGAGCCACCTGGCGCCCGGAGCCGGCACGGCCGACGGCCCAGGTGCATCGCCGGTGAACCCGCCGAAGGCGGTGACGGTCGCCCGGGACCAGACTCTGTGCGCGCGGGTCATGCCGCAGGGCAAGGGCACCCGCGTGGGCGTCGTGCTGGCGACCGCCCCGGACTTCGGCCCGGTGGCCCAGCACTCTTCCGGAGCGGCGGCGCCGGCCTGTCTGCCGGTGGACCGCATCACCATGCCGCCCAGCCGAGGCTCCCTGGTCCGCGCCGTGGGCGCGGGCGGCGGCAAGATCGGCAGCACCCTCTACCTCGTCACGGAGACCGGTGTGAAGTACCGGCTGGCCACGCAGGAAGCGGTCGACGCGCTGGGCTACAAGACGACGACACCGAACGAGGTGCCCCTGCTGATGCTGGCGATGCTGCCCACCGGTCCCGACCTGTCCCCGCAGGCTGCCCAGACGGGCCGCGCGCAGGTGACGGCACCGCGTTGCAGCTCGCAGAACAAGCGAGACAACTGAAAAGCAATCTGACGACAAGTCAGATTGCGGGGAAGACAAACTCCCGTCCGTAGCATCGCCGTCCCAGAAGCGGACGATGAGAGGACCACGGATGGCAGTCAATGGAATGCAGCAGTCCCAGGAATCCTCGACACGCAATGGTGTCCAGGCGCTGGAGATGGCGTTCAGCGGCATCGTGAGGTGCCGCCAGGACGTCGAGAACACCAAGGTCAACCTCATGACCCACTACAAGGGCAGCGACGGTGGGGCGTTCCGGGACCTGGTCACCGCCTGGGAGGAAAAGGCCGACATCATCCTGACCAACGTGCAGGACATGATCGACACGCTCAACCAGACCCTCACCGAGCACGGCCGGCAGCAGGGGTCCTCCAACGAGGCCATCAACCAGGCGTACTCCCAGTCGGACGCCGTCTTCGACGCCTTGGCCGGCTGACTCCCAGCGCTCTCGGAACCACCTACGCATCCGACGTGAGATTGAGGACAGACACGTGAGCGACTTCAGCGACGGCTACATCTACGTCGACTACTCGCAGATGAGCAACGCCGCAGACGACATGATCACTCAGACCAGGGCGATCGCGACCACGCTCTCCAATCTGGAGATGGAACTCAACGAGCTGAAGAACACCTGGATCGGTGACGACAAGGACGTCTACGCCCAGAAGCAGCAGGCCTGGGACAACGCTGTCAAGGCGATGGAGGAACTGCTGACCAAGCACTCCACCCTGCTGACCTCGGTCTCCGAGAACTACCAGTACAGCGAGCAGTCGCTGACCCAGATGTGGGATTCCGTGAAGATCGGCCGCTGATCCTCCGGCTCGGGCGGCCGCGAGTCGGCGGCCGCCGTGTCCTGCCTCTTCACCTGAAAGAGACCTGTCATGGCGGAAGACCCGAATACGAAGACCGGCAAGCTGTCCATGAACAAGGACGGCCTCCAGGCCTTCCTGGACCACCGAGTGTCGCTGTTCCAGGACGAGCTGCGCAAGATAGCGCTGGATTATCCCGATGTTGGCGTGGCCGTGGGCACGCTGCTCGGGGAGACCAAGTACACGACTCCTGAGCAGTTCGATTCATACGGGCTGAGCAAGCCGCTGCGTCTCGGGATCATGCTCAAGGCGGACCGCCTGAACGGCAAGGGCGAAAAACTCAACACCGCAATCGCCGGGACCGCAGAAGACCTGATGACGGTGTACGAGGAGCAGACCGCGCTCTTCGCGGACATCGCGGACAACCTCAAATCCACGATCGAAAAGCTTCTCGCGGCACAGAACGACAACCTGATCAAGGTCGACGGTCAGGATTTCCTCGACATCTTCGAAGACGTGACCTCCGACCTGAGTGCCGGACAGGGCAGTGGTGCGGGAGACGAGGAAAAAGACTGAGTTCTGCGCCTTCCTCTGTTCACCGCCTCGCTGACCCGCCCATCGGAGGTTTCCCGTCATGGCCGAAAAAGTGGTTTACCCAGCCGATTCAGTGGACGACTACTGGCATGGCGCGGTCCAGGTGCTGACGGGGTATGTCCCACCCACGCGCGAGATGCTCTTCGGGAACCTGCTGGGGAACAACGACATCCCGTTGATGAGGGTGGAGATCTCCGACTACGACGGTGAGCCGTCGAACGCGATTGTCTCGGCCTCGGACGATCTCGACTGGCTGTACAAGAGTTCCGGCTGGCGCGTCGAGAACACCGACGTCGTGATCCCGTTCTACTCCGGCAAGCACGGGTCCGTCGGAGACGCCGGCGTCGGCACCAAAGTGGTCATGAAGAAGGCCCGGATCACGATGCTGGGCCACAAGGGCTCGACCAAGGACAGCGGGGCGACCGCCGGCGTATTCCTGGGCGGAAAGTTCAAGAGCGGCACCGGCAAGGACTTCAAGGGCCAGGCCGCGGACACGGAATGGGACAGCGCGCCGCTGACGCAGTACGCCTTCGGTGGCGGCATGGCCCTGTATCAGCTGATGGACTCCGGAAAGACGACCGACTTCTCATGGAACGGCATCAAGGTCGCGAATGAGAACGCGGTCGACCTGGATTCGTTCGACGAGAACGCCAAAGCGTTCGACCGGGTCGCTCAGTTCTTCAATCAACGCCACAGCGATCTGCAGGACTGGGAGTTCGACCTCGGTGACGAGGAGGCCGCGTGGAAGGGGCAGGCGGCCGGCGTCTTCTACGACTTGATCCACGGGCTGAAGCGGACCTACAAGTCCTACAGCGACCAGTTCGCGGTGTCCGGTACGGCCAACTCGAAGCTCGGCGATGATCTCCGGGCGTACCGCGTGGGGGTGTATAACGCCGCTCTGTCTCTGTACAACGAATGGAATAAGTGGACGGTCTCCAGCGCGAACCCGCTCATCTGGCTGACCGACATTCTTGAAGAAGTGGCGAAGGAGGTCTGGTACAACAACATTGTCAAGGTCCGGTACAAGCCCGGCCTCTACTCGCGATTCAGCACCAATGGGCACCATAAAGTCGAGTTCGGCGGATTCTACGGCGGCGACCGGAAATACGGGCCGCTGGAAGAAATGGAAACCTGGAAGAAGATCGGCGAAGAGGCGATCAGCCGGTGGCAGCAGCGGGTTAAAGATGTTCTCGTGGTGGCCGGGAAACAGGCCCTCATGGATCTTGAGAACACTTTCATGGATCACGATTTCCCTAAGAAGATCGATACCGAGACCGTCAGTCTGACGGAGAAGTTCGGAACCGACCAGGCAGCCGATGAGAAGGCTGAGCAGGAGAAAAAGGAAAAGGAGGCACAGGAAAAGCAGGAGCAGAAGGAGAAGGAACAGGAGGCGAAGCAGGAAGAGAAGGAGAAGGAGCAGGAGGCCAAGCAGGCCGAGCAGGAAGCCAAGCAGGAGGCAAAGGAGAAGGAACAGGAGGCGAAGCAGGAGCAGAAGGAGGCCGAGCAGGAGGCCAAGCAGGAGCAGCTGCAGCAGGAGCAGGACGCCAAGCAGGCCGAGCAGGAGGCGAAGCAGGAGGAGAAGGAGAAGGAGCAGGAGGCCAAGCAGGAGGAGCAGCAGCAGGAGCAGGAGGCAAAGGAGAAGGAACAGGAGGCGAAGCAGGAGCAGAAGGAGGCCGAGCAGGAGGCCAAGCAGGAGCAGCTGCAGCAGGAGCAGGAGGCCAAGCAGGCCGAGCAGGAAGCCAAGCAGGAGCAGAAGGAGGCCGAGCAGGAGGCCAAGCAAGAGCAACTGCAGCAGGAGCAGGACGCCAAGCAGGCCGAACAGGAGGCGAAGCAGGAGCAGAAGGAGAAGGAGGCCGAGCAACAACAGCTGATTGCCACTAATCAGGCTCGCATGGATCGGGAACAACAGAAGAAGGAGCAGGAGCGCAAGGAGTCCGAGCAGGAGGCGAAGCAGGCGGAGAAGGAGGCTGAGCAGGAGGCCAAGCAGGCCGAGCAGGAGGCGAAGCAGGAGCAGAAGGAGAAGGAGGCCGAGCAGAAGCAGGACCAGCAGGAGCAGAAGCAGAACAAGACGGAGGCCGAGCTCGAGGCCAAGCAGGAGCAACTGCAGCAGGAGCAGGAGGCCAAGCAGGCCGAGCAGGAGGCCAAGCAGGAGCAGAAGGAGAAGGAACAGGAGGCCAAGCAGGAGCAACTGCAGCAGGAGCAGGAGGCCAAGCAGGCCGAGCAGGAGGCCAAGCAGGAGCAGAAGGAGAAGGAGGCCCAGGAACGATTCGACCAGCAGGCCGGCGGCCTCGGGCTCGGCGGCGCCGGCCTGGGCGGTGGGGATCTGCTCGGCCAGGACTCCGCGACCACGACACTCAACCCCGACGGCTCGGTCACGATGGACTTCCCCGACGGGACGTCACGAACACTCGATCCGCCCAGCGGTGATGTCACCACGACGTTCCCCGACGGCTCGACCGACGTCGACAGCCTGGGTCCCGGGGGCTCGATCGCCAACAGCGACGGCAGTACCAGCACCCTGAACCCGGACGGCACCCTCACCACCACGTTCCCCGACGGCAGTTCGAGCGTGGTGAACCCGGACCTGGGGACGATCACCAGTCACCAGCCCGACGGCACGACGATCACCACCCCCATCGATCGGGGCGAGACCCTTCCCAGCGAGCTCGGCGGGTCCTCCGGTCTGGGCGGCGGTACGTCAGGACTGGGCAGCTCGGGCGACTCGGTGTACTCACCGTCGTACGACACCTCGGACTACGAGGAGGAGCTGTACGACGGCACCCTCGAACACGTTGACCCTTCCGAGTACGGCATGGGCGCCGGCAACGGTGCGGGCGGCATGCCGATGATGCCAGGCCGCATGGGCGGAATGGGCGGCGGCGGAGCCAGTGAAGGTGAGCGCGTCCGCGGCGTGATGGACGACGGCCAGCCCATCACCACCCGACGGAGTTCACCGCAGACCGGCAGGGGCGGATACCAGGAAGAGGAGCTGATCCCCGCCGCGAGCCGCAGCGGAGCCACCGCTTCGAGCGGTATGCCCTTCATGCCGCCGATGGGCGGCGCCGGTGGACAGGGTCAGGAGACCCAGTCGAGCGATCGCGAACGGTCCTCGTGGGTCGAGGAGGACGACGACGTCTGGGGCACCGACGCGGGCGGCGCGCCGGCCGTGATCGGACGTTGAACGGGCCTGCGCACAGGCCCAGTTCGTAGGAGGCGAGCAATGAAGGAACCGATCAGGGACAGGCTGGCCAAAGCCATGGCCCATCTGGAGGAGACCCAGAACGCCGTGGCCCGGGCAAAGGAGCAGCTGCGCACGGCCTCGGTCACGGTGCGCTCCCGGGACCGTGGAGTGGAGGTCTCCGTCAATGCGCAGGGCCATCTCAGTGAGGTCAAGTTCCTGGACGGCAAGTACCGCACCATGGGCGCCGCCCAGCTGTCGGCATCGGTGATCGAGGCCGCTCGGCAGGCACAGGCGGAGATGGCCCAGATCGTCATGGACACGTTCCAGCCCCTGTCCGAGAGGGCGGGTGCCAGGCCGCACATCGAGGGATCGGGCGTGGACTGGGATCAGATCTTCGGTCCGCTCACCGAGACCGTGGAGCGGGGCGCGGCCACACGGCGCGGGGCGAGCGACGGGCTGCGGGACGAGATCACCGAAGACGGAGAGAAGAGGTAGCGGCCGATGAGCTATGGATACGGAAGCGCATTCGAGATGGACCCGGGGGTACTCCGGAACTTCATCACGGAGGCGCGTGCTCTCGGCAAGGGCATACGGGCAGCCGCGGCCGCTTTCGAGTCGGACCTTCAGAGCACGGCCAACTGGGCCGGCATCGATGACGAGTTCTACCAGGAGACGGCCCCTCCGGACCGACGCGACGTCGAAGCCATGATCCGGTCGTACTACGCCATCGCCGACGCCTTCGACGGCATCACCGAGGGCCGCTTCCTGGAGATCCAGGAAGGCAAGAGGACCGCGGGCAATGCCATGGACGCGATGGATGAGATGAAGGCGCGCACGGATCACATCGGCGAAGGATCCAGGAAGCGCTGACCTTGATACCTGACAGCATCGAATTCCCCGAATCCGCACGCTGGATTCTGTTTGTCCTGCTGGGCGAGCTGCCCTTGCAGGGTTCCTCGGACATGGCGTTCACAAGGAGTGGGACGTTCGAGGAGCACGGGGATCGTGTGCTGGAACTCCGTGACCGCGTCGCGGACTTGTTGAACAAGGTGGACGGTGCTTTGCCGCCTGAGGTGGCCGACCGCTTCAAGGAGGCGATGTCCACCCTCGCCACACTCAACGGCTCGGACCAGATGTCCGATTTCTCCGATCAGTTCCGCCAGAAGTCGCGCAATCAAGTGCAGCAGTCCCGGAACATCATGGAGGCGAAATTCGAGATCATCGCCGAGGCCTTGCTGCTTCTTTCGGAGCTGGCGATCATCGCCGCGCTGTCCTTCTTCACCGGCGGGTTGTCCTTCACTGACACCGCTGCGGCGAAGGCCCGGAGCACGGTGGCGATCTTGACCACCCTCAACCGTCTGCTGCGCCAGACACATCTCCTGCCCTCGCTCAGCGAAGCGGTGGAGGAGGCGCTCACCACCTTCGCGGTGCGGCTCGCGATGCTGGCGCTCAACGACGGCAAGCGCCGCCCCGACGGCATCGACTGGAAGGCGATCGGCAAGTCCGCCGCGGTCGGCGCACTCGCCGGGATGTTCTCGTCCGTCATAGCCAAGAACATCGGGACGATCTACAAGAAGCAGTTCAACAACTTCAACAACAGCAAATGGGGAAACTTCGGAGGCGACGTCTTCCGGCACTTCACCAGCGAAGGTCCCAGCGAGGCCGTGGCCGAGTACCTGGTCAACGGCCTGTTCGACGGCAAGTGGAAGTTCAGTCCGATGTCGCTGGCGGGCGGCGGTCTCAGCGCCGTGGTCGAGAACATCATCAGCAACGAAGTGGCCGACATCGGCAAGAACCTCAACAGCAAGTTCTTCGGCAGTCAGAACAACCCCACCGCGTTCAACCCCCTTCCGGGACCGGATTCCCCTCTCGGGGCCGGCGCCGGCAACGGCCTCGCCGGACCGAAGCCCGTCGTCCACACCACCTCCGGCGTACCGACGTCCGGCCCGACGGGGACCCCCGCCCCGCTTGTCCCCCCTACGGCCACCTCGCCGACCGCTCCCGACGACTCGGTCCACATCCCGATGAAGGACGTCGAGGCCGGCCTGTATCCGGATACCGACTGGGACACGG
>NZ_RSAJ01000313.1 GCF_003933965.1 Streptomyces sp. RP5T | reverse complement strand
GGGGCTATGGGGGCGACGGAGGGCACGGCGACGACCTGGCAGCCGGCGGCCTCGGCGGCGGCGACACCGGTCGCGGTGTCCTCGACGACCGCGCATCTGGCGGGGTCCGCGCCGAGTCCGGCGGCCGCGAACAGGTAGGGGTCGGGGTGCGGCTTGGTGCGCTGCACCTCGTCGCCGGCGACCGTGAGGCCGAAGTGCTGGGAGCCGAGGGTGTCGAGGACCCGGTCGATGATGCGCCGGTGCGAGGCGGAGACCAGGGCGGTGGGAATACCGTGCGCGAACAGCTCGGCCAGCAGCCGGGTGGCGCCGGGCATCAGGGGCAGGGAGTGGCCGATGCGGTTCTCGAAGCCCTGGTTGAGCAGGACGGTGAGCTCGGCGAGGGTGATGTCGGCGCCGGTGGCCTCGATGAGGAAGCCGGCGCTGCGGGTCATGGGGCCGCCGACCACGACATGGCGCCAGGAGTCGTCGAGGGTGTGGCCGAGGGCGGCGAAGACGTCGACCTCGACGTCCCACCAGAAGCCCTCGGTGTCCACCAGGGTGCCGTCCATGTCGAGGAGGACGGCCTGAAGGGCGGAGCCGTCCGCCGTACGGGTCAATGGAGCGGGGACCGTGCTGGTCATCCACGTACCTCCTTGGGGGACGAGCAGGCCGGTTCCCACGGGGGAACCGGCCTGCGGTGGACCGACCAGTGTACGACTTATCCGATCAGCGTGCTCGGTGAGCCGGCTCGGCGGCTCAGCGGGCGTTGAAGTACTTCGCCTCCGGGTGGTGGATCACGATCGCGTCGGTGGACTGCTCGGGGTGCAGCTGGAACTCCTCGCTCAGCTGGACGCCGATGCGCTCCGGCCGGAGCAGGTCGGCGATCTTGGCGCGGTCCTCCAGGTTCGGGCAGGCGCCGTAGCCGAGGGAGAAGCGGGCGCCCCGGTACTTCAGGGCGAACATGTCCTCCATGGCCCCGGGGTCCTCGCCGGAGAAGCCGAGCTCGGAGCGCACGCGCGCGTGCCAGTACTCGGCGAGCGCCTCGGCGAGCTGGACGGACAGGCCGTGCAGTTCGAGGTAGTCGCGGTAGGCGTTGGACTCGAAGAGCTTGGCGGTCCGCTCGCCGATCCGGGAGCCGACGGTGACGACCTGGAGGCCGACCACGTCGGTCTCCCCCGACTCCTCGGGGCGGAAGAAGTCGGCGAGGCACAGGCGGCGGCCGCGGCGCTGGCGCGGGAAGGTGAAGCGGGTGCGCTCGTTGCCCTCCTCGTCCAGGATGATCAGGTCGTCGTCCTTGGACACGCACGGGAAGTAGCCGTAGACGACGGCGGCTTCGAGGAGGTTCTCGGTCTGGAGCTGGTCCAGCAGACCGCGCAGCCGGGGCCTGCCCTCGGTCTCGACGAGCTCCTCGTACGTGGGTCCCTCGCCGGTGCGGGCCTGCTTGAGGCCCCACTGGCCCTTGAAGAGGGCGCCCTCGTCGAGCCAGCTCGCGTACTCCTTGAGCTGGATCCCCTTGATGACGCGGGTGTCCCAGAACGGCGGGGTGGGCACCGGGTTGTCGGTGGCCACGTCGGAGCGGACGTGCCCCTCCTCGGGCCGCTCCTCCTCCACGGTCACGGCGCTGGCGCGCACCCTGCGCTGCTTGAGTTCGGGCAGCTTGGCGCCGGGCACGCCCCGCTTGACGCCGATGAGGGCGTCCATGAGGCGCAGTCCCTCGAACGCGTCGCGGGCGTAGCGGACCTCGCCCTCGTAGATCTCGTGGAGGTCCTGTTCGACGTACGCCCTCGTGAGCGCGGCTCCGCCGAGGATGACCGGGAAGTCGGCGGCAAGGCCCCGCTGGTTGAGCTCCTCCAGGTTCTCCTTCATGATCACCGTGGACTTGACCAGGAGGCCGGACATGCCGATGACGTCGGCGCGGTGCTCGGCGGCGGCGTCCAGGATCGCGGAGACCGGCTGCTTGATGCCGAGGTTGACCACGTTGTAGCCGTTGTTGGACAGGATGATGTCGACGAGGTTCTTGCCGATGTCGTGGACGTCGCCGCGGACGGTGGCGAGCACGATGGTGCCCTTGCCGGCCTCGTCGCCCTCGACCTTCTCCATGTGCGGTTCGAGATAGGCGACGGCGGTCTTCATGACCTCGGCGGACTGGAGGACGAACGGCAGCTGCATCTGGCCGGAGCCGAAGAGTTCGCCGACGACCTTCATGCCGTCCAGGAGGGTGTCGTTGACGATGTCGAGGGCGGGGCGGTCCTGCAGGGCCGCGTCGAGGTCGGCCTCCAGGCCGTTCTTCTCGCCGTCGATGATGCGGCGCTTGAGGCGCTCCTCCAGCGGGAGCGCGGCCAGTTCCTCGGCCTTGCCGGCCTTGAGCGACTTGGCGGTGGCGCCCTCGAACAGGGCCATCAGCTTCTGCAGCGGGTCGTAGCCCTCGGCGCGGCGGTCGTAGATGAGGTCGAGGGCCGTCCGGACCTCTTCCTCGCTGAACCGGGCGATGGGGAGGATCTTCGAGGCGTGGACGATCGCCGAGTCCAGGCCCGCCTTGACGCACTCGTCGAGGAAGACCGAGTTGAGCAGGATGCGGGCGGCCGGGTTGAGGCCGAAGGAGATGTTGGACAGGCCCAGGGTGGTCTGGACGTCCGGGTGGCGGCGCTTGAGTTCGCGGATCGCCTCGATGGTGGCGATGCCGTCCTTGCGGGACTCCTCCTGACCGGTGCAGATGGTGAAGGTCAGGGTGTCGATGAGGATGTCCGACTCGTGGATGCCCCAGTTGCCGGTCAGGTCGTCGATGAGCCGTTCGGCGATCTCGACCTTCTTCTCGGGGGTGCGGGCCTGGCCCTCCTCGTCGATCGTGAGGGCGATCAGCGCGGCGCCGTGCTCCTGGGCGAGCTTGGTGACCTTCGCGAAGCGGGACTCGGGGCCGTCGCCGTCCTCGTAGTTGACGGAGTTGATGACCGCGCGGCCGCCGAGCTTCTCCAGGCCGGCCTCGATGACGGGGACCTCGGTGGAGTCCAGGACGATCGGCAGGGTGGAGGCGGTGGCGAAGCGGCCGGCGAGCTCCTTCATGTCGGCGACGCCGTCACGGCCCACGTAGTCCACGCAGAGGTCCAGCATGTGGGCGCCCTCGCGGATCTGCTCGCGGGCCATCTCCACACAGTCGTCCCAGCGGGCCTCCAGCATGGCCTCGCGGAACTTCTTCGAGCCGTTGGCGTTGGTGCGCTCGCCGATCGCCAGGTAGGAGGTGTCCTGGCGGAAGGGGACGGTCTGGTAGAGGGAGGCGGCGCCGGGCTCGGGCTGCGGGTCGCGCTCGGAGGGCGTGAGGTCGCGGACCCGCTCGACGACCTGGCGCAGGTGCTCGGGGGTGGTGCCGCAGCAGCCGCCGATGAGGGACAGGCCGTAGTCGCGGACGAAGTTCTCCTGGGCGTCGGCCAGGCCCTCGGGGTCGAGCGGGAAGTGCGCGCCGTCCTTGGTGAGGATGGGCAGGCCCGCGTTCGGCATGCACAGCAGCGGGATGCGGGAGTGCCGGGCGAGGTAGCGCAGGTGCTCGCTCATCTCGGCCGGGCCGGTCGAGCAGTTGAGGCCGATCATGTCGATGCCGAGCGGCTCCAGCGCGGTCAGCGCGGCGCCGATCTCGGAGCCGAGCAGCATGGTGCCGGTGGTCTCGAACGCCATCGAGACGACCAGCGGCACGTCGGCGCCGGTGGCCTCCAGGGCGCGGCGGGCGCCCAGCACGGAGGCCTTGGTCTGGAGCAGGTCCTGGGTGGTCTCGACGATCAGGGCGTCGGCGCCGCCGGCGAGCAGTCCCTCGACGTTGGCCTGGTAGCCGTCGCGGATCGTGGCGTAGTCGATGTGGCCGAGGGTGGGCAGCTTGGTGCCGGGGCCGACGGAGCCGAGGACCCAGCGCTGACGGCCGTCGCGGGCGGTGTGCTCGTCGGCGGCCTCGCGGGCGATCCGGGCGCCCGCCTCGGACAGCTCGTGCACGCGGTCGGCGATGTCGTACTCGGAGGCGGCCGTGTGGTTGGACCCGAACGTGTTGGTCTCGACGCAGTCGACGCCCACCGCGAAGTAGGCGTCGTGGACCGAGCGGACGATGTCCGGGCGGGTCACGTTGAGGATCTCGTTGCAGCCTTCGAGGTTCTCGAAGTCCTCGAGGGTGGGGTCCTGGGCCTGCAGCATGGTGCCCATCGCTCCGTCGGCGACCACCACTCTGGTGGCGAGCGCCTCGCGGAGCGCGGACACACGGGTCCGGCTGTCGGCGGAAGGGGACTGTGGCGACGAGGCCATGAAAGGGCTCCCTCAGTTGCGACGGCTGTCGGCTTCAGGCGCCCGTGGGTCGTCCCACGCCGGGCGCACCACGCCAGGGTAGCCGGGTCCATGCCGGGATGGTCGGCACGTCCACGGGACGGACGAGGATGGCGGGCGGGTCACCGGCGGGACACCTGTGACGCAACAGATGGCGACCGACCATTAGCGGGAGGTCGGCATCGACCGGTAGTGTTCGACATTGCCGAACAGCGGCAGCGACGCCGTAGCACTCGGCTGTCGAAGGGGACGGAGGCAGAACGGCGATGGCACGGAACATCCAGTCGCTCGAACGGGCGGCCGCGATGCTGCGGCTCCTCGCGGGCGGCGAGCGGAGACTCGGCCTGTCGGACATCGCCTCGTCCCTGGACCTGGCCAAGGGCACCGCGCACGGCATCCTGCGCACCCTCCAGGCGGAGGGGTTCGTGGAGCAGGACGAGGCCTCGGGGCGGTATCAGCTGGGCGCCGAGCTGCTGCGGCTGGGCACCACCTACCTGGACGTGCACGAGCTGCGCGCGCGTGCGCTCGTGTGGACGGACGACCTGGCCCGCTCCAGCGGCGAGAGCGTCCACCTGGGCGTGCTGCACCAGCACGGCGTGCTGATCGTGCACCACGTCTTCCGGCCCGACGACAGCCGCCAGGTGCTGGAGATCGGCGCCATGCAGCCCCTGCACTGCACGGCGCTGGGCAAGGTGCTCTCGGCGTACGACCCGGTCGCCCACAGCGAGGCGCTGGAGAGCGACCGCAAGGCGTTCACCGACCGGACCGTGTGCGAGCTGGAGGCGTTCGAGCAGCTCCTCGACGTCACCCGCGCACGCGGGTACGCGGCGGACGTGGAGGAGACCTGGGAGGGCGTCGCGTCCATCGCCGCGCCCATCCACGACCGGCGACGCATGCCGGTCGGCGCGGTCGGCATCACGGGCGCCGTGGAGCGGCTGTGCCGGCCCGACGAGGAGGGCGCGCTGCGTCCCGAACTGATCGCGGCGGTGCGGGACTGCGCCCGCGCGGTCTCCCGGGACCTGGGCGCCGGGCGGTTCTGAGAAGCGTGTGAAGGGGCCGGCACGTCATTGACGTGCCGGCCCTCAGTCGTACCCTGACGCAACGGCACAAATCGCCAAAACAAGATCGTTGACCCACAGTTATCAATAACGATCGTGTTTTCGACTACAGAACCCTTGACGTGCGTGTAACCCCGGAGCAAGACTCCCGTCCATCGGTCGGCATTGTCGAACACCTACCGGCAATACGCGCTAGAGTGTGACAACGCCAAGGGCCGGCATCGCTCTCACCCCCGAGGGCAGCTCGAACCACCGGAGGGACCCGGGGTTCGGTCCCCTGGACGAAGGACAAAGGAGTCGCGGGTGTCCAGCTCCGACATCTTCATCGGCGAGACCATCGGTACCGCCATACTCATCCTGCTCGGCGGTGGCGTCTGCGCCGCCGTGACGCTGAAGGCCTCCAAGGCCCGCAACGCCGGCTGGCTCGCCATCACCTTCGGGTGGGGTTTCGCCGTGCTGACGGCCGTCTACACCTCGGCGCCGCTCTCCGGCGCCCACCTCAACCCGGCCGTGACACTGGCGCTCGCGCTCAAGAAGGACGGCATCTCCTGGGGCGACGTCCCGATCTACTGGGGCGGGCAGCTGCTCGGCGCCATGATCGGCGCGGCGCTCGTCTGGGTCGCCTACTACGGGCAGTTCCACGCGCACCTCACCGACAGGGAGATCGTCGGTGCCCCGGGCGCCCAGGCCACCACCGCCAAGGCCGTCGAGGCGCGGGAGAAGGGCGCCGGACCTGTGCTGGGCGTCTTCTCCACCGGCCCCGAGGTCCGCGTCGCCTGGCAGAACGTCGCCACGGAGATCATCGGCACCATCGTGCTGGTGCTGGCCGTGCTCACGCAGGGTCTCAACGGCGACGGCAAGGGTCTGGGCACCCTGGGCGCCCTGATCACCGCACTCGTCGTCGTCTCCATCGGTCTGTCCCTCGGCGGCCCGACCGGCTACGCGATCAACCCGGCCCGTGACCTCGGTCCGCGTATCGTGCACGCCCTCCTGCCCCTGCCCAACAAGGGCGGCTCCGACTGGGGCTACGCCTGGGTCCCGATCGCCGGTCCGCTGATCGGCGGCGCGATCGCCGCAGGCATCTACAACATCGCTTTCGCTTAGAACATCCCAGCAGCCGCAGAGCGCAGCAGTCGTAGACAGTCCCCACTCACGGAACCCCCAGGAGCACACAGTGACCGACGCCCACACCGCCGGCCCCTTCATCGCCGCCATCGACCAGGGCACCACCTCCAGCCGCTGCATCGTCTTCGACCGTGACGGCCGGATCGTCTCGGTCGACCAGAAGGAGCACGAGCAGATCTTCCCGAAGCCGGGCTGGGTCGAGCACAACGCCAACGAGATCTGGACCAACGTCCAGGAAGTCGTCGCCGGAGCCATCCAGAAGGCCGGCATCACCCGCGACGACATCAAGGCCATCGGCATCACCAACCAGCGTGAGACCACGCTGCTGTGGGACAAGAACACCGGTGAGCCCGTCCACAACGCCATCGTCTGGCAGGACACCCGCACCGACGCGCTGTGCAAGGAGCTCGGACGCAACGTCGGCCAGGACCGCTTCCGCCGCGAGACCGGCCTGCCGCTGGCCTCCTACTTCGCCGGCCCCAAGGCCCGTTGGCTGCTCGACAACGTCGAGGGCCTGCGCGAGCGCGCCGAGGCCGGTGACATCCTCTTCGGCACCATGGACACCTGGGTCATCTGGAACCTGACCGGTGGTGTCGACGGCGGCAAGCACTACACCGACGTCACCAACGCCTCCCGCACCATGCTGATGAACCTCCACACGCTGGAGTGGGACGAGAAGATCGCCGAGTCCATCGGCGTGCCGCTGTCGATGCTCCCGGAGATCCGTTCCTCCGCCGAGGTCTACGGCGAGGTCACCGGCGGCAAGCTGGGCGACCTGCTCGGCGGCATCCCGGTCGCCTCGGCGCTCGGTGACCAGCAGGCGGCGCTGTTCGGGCAGACCTGTTTCGCCGAGGGCGAGGCCAAGTCGACGTACGGCACCGGCACCTTCATGCTGATGAACACCGGCGAGAAGATCATCAACTCGTACTCCGGTCTGCTGACCACCGTCGGCTACCGCATCGGTGACGACAAGCCGGTCTACGCCCTCGAGGGCTCCATCGCCGTCACCGGTTCGCTGGTGCAGTGGATGCGCGACCAGATGGGCCTGATCTCCACCGCCGCCGAGATCGAGACGCTCGCGCTCTCCGTCGAGGACAACGGCGGCGCCTACTTCGTGCCGGCCTTCTCCGGTCTGTTCGCCCCGTACTGGCGCTCCGACGCCCGCGGTGTGATCGCCGGTCTGACCCGGTACGTCACCAAGGCGCACCTGGCGCGTGCCGTCCTGGAGGCCACCGCCTGGCAGACCCGTGAGATCACCGACGCCATGACGAAGGACTCGGGCGTCGAGCTCGCCGCGCTCAAGGTCGACGGCGGCATGACCTCCAACAACCTGCTGATGCAGACCCTCTCGGACTTCCTGGACGCCCCCGTGGTGCGCCCGATGGTCGCCGAGACCACCTGCCTCGGCGCCGCCTACGCCGCCGGTCTCGCCGTCGGCTTCTGGACCAGCACCGACGACCTGCGCGCCAACTGGCGCCGGGCCGCCGAGTGGACCCCCCGCATGGACGCGGACACCCGCGACCGTGAGTACAAGAGCTGGCTCAAGGCCGTCGAGCGGACCATGGGCTGGCTCGAGGACGAGAGCTGAGAGACACCCCCTCAACAGCTCTGATGAGGAGTAAGAACCCGACATGACCAGTCAGTCCACCCTGCAGTCCGTGCCTGCCCTCGGTACGCGCCCGGCCTCCGGCTCCCTTCCGAGCCGCGCCGAGACCCGGGAGCAGCTCTCCAAGGCGTCGTACGACCTTCTCGTGATCGGCGGCGGCATCCTGGGCATCTCCACCGCCTGGCACGCCGCGCAGTCCGGCCTCAGGGTGGCTCTGGTCGACGCCGGCGACTTCGCCGGCGCCACCTCCTCCGCCTCCTCCAAGCTGCTCCACGGCGGTCTGCGCTACCTGCAGACCGGCGCGGTGAAGCTGGTGGCGGAGAACCACTTCGAACGCCGTGCGGTCTCCCGCCAGGTGGCTCCCCACCTGGCGAACCCGCTCACCTTCTACCTCCCCGTGTACAAGGGCGGGCCGCACGGCGCCGCGAAGCTCGGGGCGGGCGTCTTCGCCTACTCCGCGCTCTCGGCGTTCGGCGACGGCGTCGGCCACCTCCTGTCCCCCGCAAGGGCGGCGCAGGACGTGCCCGAGCTGCGCACCGACAACCTCAAGGCCGTGGCCGTGTACGGCGACGACCAGATGAACGACGCGCGCATGGCGCTGATGACGGTCCGCGCGGCCGTCGAGGCGGGCGCTGTCGTGCTCAACCACGCCGAGGTGACCGGTCTCAGGTTCACCCGGGGCCGGGTGACCGGCGCGGACCTGCGCGACCGGCAGTCCGGCGACGAGTTCGGCGTCAACGCCCGGCTCGTGCTGAACGCGACCGGCCCGTGGGTGGACCACCTGCGCAGGATGGAGGACCCGAACGCGGCCCCGTCCATCCGGCTGTCCAAGGGCGCGCACCTGGTCCTGAAGCGGACCGCGCCGTGGCGGGCCGCCCTGGCGACCCCGATCGACAAGTACCGGATCACCTTCGCGCTGCCGTGGGAGGACATGCTCCTGCTCGGCACCACGGACGAGGAGTTCGAGGGCGACCCGGCGGACGTCACGGTCACCGAGAAGGACACGGCCCAGATACTCGACGAGGCCGCGTTCTCCGTCCGCGACCAGCAGCTCTCCCGCGACCTGATCACCTACGCCTTCGCCGGCCTGCGGGTGCTGCCGGGCGGCCCCGGTGACACCGCCAAGGCCAAGCGCGAGACCGTGGTCACGGAGGGCCGGGGCGGCATGCTCTCCGTCGCGGGCGGCAAGTGGACGACCTTCCGGCACATCGGGCGTACGGTCATGCAGAAGCTGGAGTCGCTGCCGGGCGCCCCGCTCGGGGACGACTTCGAGCCCATCTCCTCCCTGCCGAAGAGGCTCCCCCTGCCCGGTGTCGCCAACCCGCGTGCGGTCGCGCACCGGCTGCTGGTGGACAACCCGGCACCCGGCCCCCGCATGGCCGCCGACACCGCCAAGCACCTGGCGACCCACTACGGCTCCCTCGCCTTCGACATCGCCCGCCTGGCGAACGACAACCCGGAGCTGGGCGAGCGCGTCCACCCCGACGCCCCGGAGATCTGGGCGCAGGTCGTCTACGCCCGGGACAACGAGTGGGCCGAGACGCCGGACGACGTGCTGCGCCGCCGTACGACGCTGACGATCCGGGGTCTGGCCACCGACGAGGTCCGCGCGAAGGTCCAGGACCTGCTCGACAAGAAGTAGCCCCGGGCCCGGTCCCTCCCCGACCGGGACCGGTGTCCCGAGAACGGCCCCTCCTCCCCTATGGGGGCC
>NZ_RSAJ01000312.1 GCF_003933965.1 Streptomyces sp. RP5T | reverse complement strand
GACCAGCGTCTCCGGCGTCACCCGCTGGCTCACCCCCGACAAAGTCGCAATCGCCCTCAGCGACAGGTTCAAAAAAGACGACCACTTCTGGTTCACCGTCTTCCACGAGATCGGCCACACCCTCCTGCACGGCAAGAGACTGACCTTCCTCGACAACACCGACCGCGCCGACGAACGCACACCCGAAGGCGACCGCAGCGAAGAAGAAGCCGACGCCTTCGCAGCCCAGACCCTCATCCCGCCCGAGCACAACGCCGCCTACCGCCGCCTCGCCCGCAGGCCCATGCCCTTCGACAACATCAAAGCCTTCGCCCGCCAGGCCGGCATCGCCCCAGGCATCGTCGTCGGCCGCCTCCAGCACGACGGCGCCCTGCCCTGGACCCACGGCAACAACCTCAAACGTCCCGTTCGCTTCCCCCACAACGGCCCCGCCGAGGACCAGCCACAGTGACCGACCACCCCCGCAAAGGCACCGTCGCAGCACCGGGCTCCCCCGACTTCGCCCTGCACACCCTGGGCTGGCGCGCATTCCAGGACCTGTGCGCAGCCGTACTCCGCGAAGTGTGGGCACAGTCCGTACACACCTTCGCCGACTCCAACGACGGCGGACGCGACGGCGCCTTCTACGGCACCTGGCAACAACCACCGGACCCGATCGGCGTCCAGGACGTCCCCGACGGCCCGTTCGTCCTGCAGTGCAAACACACCAAGAAAGCCGACACCACCCTCGCCCCCTCGGATCTCGACGATGAGTTCGCCAAAGTCCAGGCTCTGGTGGAACGGGGTCTATGCGGCAGTTACGTCCTGCTCACCAACGCACGAGTCAGCGGCGTCTCGGAAGCTACCATCCGACAACGGCTGCTCAACGCCGGCGTCAGATACCCGCTGATCCTCGACGGTCAGTGGATCTGCGACACCATCGCCAGCCGCCAGCGCCTACGCACGTTCGTCCCCCGCGTCTACGGCCTCGGCGACCTCTCCCAGATCCTCGACGAACGCGCCTACACCCAGGCCAAGGCCCTTCTCGGCTACCTGCGAGACGAACTGGCCACGTTCGTGGTCACCGACGCCTACCGGCATGCCGTCCAAGCTGTGCAAGACCACGGCTTCGTCCTGCTCCTCGGCGAGCCCGCCGTCGGCAAATCCGTCATCGCCGCGACCTTGGCCATGACCGCCCTCGACGCCTGGGGCTGCCTCCCCGTCAACGCCCACGACGCCGACGGACTCGTACGCCACTGGAACCCCGACGAGCCGAACCAGTTCTTCTGGATCGACGACGCTTTCGGCGCCGTACGCCACGAACAGCAGCTCACTGACAGTTGGTCCCGCCACATGCGGCACGTCATGACCGCCGTCCACAGCGGAGCCAAAGTCGTCCTCACCTCACGCGACTACATCTACCGCGACGCCCGCCCCTACCTGAAGGAATACGCCTACCCCCTCCGGCACGAACAGCGAGTCGTCGTCGACGTCGCCCGACTCTCCCCGCAGGAACGCCAACAGATCCTCTACAACCACATGAAACTCGGCGATCAGCCACCAGAGGTCCGGGCGAGGTTGAAACCGCATCTGAAAGCGGCGGCCGACACCGAGCCCTTTTACCCTGAGGTGGCCCGGCGCTTGGGCCAGCAAGCCTTCACCGAGCACCTTGAACTCACCACCAGCGGCGTCACCGCTTTCATGGCCCGCCCAACCGATTTCCTCTACGACGTCTACTCCGGACTTGGACCAGATGAGAAGGCCGCCCTTGCCCTGACCTACCAGGCCGACGAGTACCTGCCAGCCCCGCTGAGCCTGGACGACTTCCAGCGAGAAGTCATTACACGTTTCGGCAGCACGCCTGGCGGCGTTGACCGCGCACTACAAGCATTGACCGGGACCTTCCTCCGCCCGGCCGACCTAGTCGCCAACGGCCCATCAGCAGGGTGGTCCTTCCAACACCCCACATTGCAAGAAGGCTTCGCCGAACTACTGGCGAACAACCCTAATCTCATTGGCGTCTTCCTCACCGGTCTGGACTGGCAGAAGCTGGTGACTCGTATCGACTGCGGCAGCGACGACCAGCTCGGAACGCTTCTTCCAGTCTCCCCGGACCTCTATCCTGCGGTGATCCGAAGGCTCCTGGACGCAGATCTGAGAACCCGAGGCGACCACGCCCAGTGGTATGAATTCTTCGCCACACGCTGCTCGGACGCCTTCCTACGGCTGTACACCGAAGAAGACCCTCAATTCGTCACCCGCCTTACTGATTTCGGCCCCTTCCTCGACGCAACTCACGAGCCCAGGGTCCTTGCGCGCTTGCAAAGAGCCGGTCTCGTCAGCTCGCACGAGCACCGACGCATCGTGGACCAGGTCACCAAGCTCGCCCTCCATACACCTGGGGCCGCATGGCTCCGCAATCCCGACTGGAAGGCCCTGCTGACCGAAGCCGAACGACAGCACATCCTCGAACAGGTACGAAAGACGCTCGTCCCCAACCTGCAATCAGTAGTCGATCAGTGGATACAGTCCAGGCGAGACGACCCGTTCGATATTTTCGTTCCCCTGCTGGAAGATCTGCGCACCTACCGCAACCTGTTCGATAGTGACCGCCAAGCCTCAGCCGCCTTCGATCGCGCGTTGACCGAGGTGACTGCAATATTCCAGACTGCATACGACGACGAGGACGAATCGTCGTACAGCTCGACCAATCGACAGAGCTGCCAAACCGTGAAGTCGCAGCCTTCACCCACCCGCAGCCTCTTTGATGACGTCGACGACTGACCCCACCCAGTCAGTCTGGCCGTCCCGGCAGCCACCCACACATCACGTACATAATCACCAGACAAAGCACAGGTCAGCGCCCCTCCACACACCTTGAAGGTCAGTAAAACGGACGAGGCCCATCGGACGAGTGGGGATGGGCTGAGGCCATGGGCGGCCGTGCACGACCAGGCGCAGCTTCCTGCGGAGCGTCGGTTGTACATGACGGCCATGCCGCGGCTGTGGCAGCTGGACGAGGACTCCGAGCAGGGCGCCCCCGGCGAGCTGGTGGCCTCGATGGAAGACCACTTCAACTCGCCGTTCGGCAGCAGGTGTTTCACCCTGACTTTGTCGGAGGCCATCGACAGAGGCATCTGTGCCCCGTACCAGGTGGTGTGCGTGGACGTCAACGACACTCAGCTCCAGGCCACCATGCTGCTCGGTGCCGAAGGGCGGTCGGACCAGGTGCGTGGGACCCGACTCGCCGCGCTCCAGACGGCTCTGGTGAAGGCCGCCTCGGAGGAGGGCATCCGTCGCACGCGCTCCTTCCACTACGTGGTCAAGGAGGCCGAGGCTCTCGCGGCCTGGCCTTCCCGATATCGCCGCGCAGCTGCCCGACGCGGACCCGAAGCAGCACGCACAGCTCCGTGTCGGCTGTTCCATACCTCCTACACGGTCGAGGGCACCTGGCGACTGCTGAAGCGACACCGCTGGAGCTGGCAGCAAGCCACTCGACGGACGATCGAGCGCGATGACGACGCCATCGAAGTCTGGAAGAAGGAGACCTGGCCGCGGGTAAGACCACCGCGGCGGAGCGCGGGGCCAGGATCGTCTTCGAGGACGAAGCCGGGCAGTCGATGACTCCGCCGCGCGCCAAAAGCTGGGGCCGGATCGGCCGGACCCCGGTCGTGAAGGTGAGAGGCCGGGGCTCCGGGCGGGTATCGATGGCGGGCATGGCCTGCTACAAACCCGGCCAGAGGTCCCGGCTGATCTACACGATCCGCGAGTACCGGGGCCGGAAGAACGAACCGAAGGGTTTCGGCTGGCGCGACTTCCGCGACCTGATCGTCCGCGCCCGCAGCCAGCTCGGCGGCCCGATCGTGCTTGTCTGGGACAACGTCCGCCTGCATCTCACGACCGGCATGCGGGAGTTCATCGACGCGAACGCCGATTGGCTCACTGTGTTCCAGCTTCCCACTTACGCACCGGACCTCAACCCGCAGGAGGGGCGTCTGGTCGGTGGTCAAGCGCGACATCGGCAACCTCGCCGCGGCCGATCTCGACCAGATCACCCGGGCTGTGAGGCGCCGACTCAAGCAGATCCAGTATCGGCCGTATGTGGTCGACGGCTGCCTCGCCGGCACGGGCCTTGGCTTCGGCATGGACGATCTGGAGAACCACGGTCAGTGGCCACCCCGCCGTCTCCCGGATGAGGGCGCCACTGGTAGCGATCAGTTTGCTGCGCTTGTATAGGAGCCGTGACCGTGAGCCCAGAACCCGCCTTCGAAGATGTAGCCAATCCAACGCCTGAGGAGATGACCGTCTGGGCCTACGCGCCCGGAGCGCAGCCCCCGGTCTCCCAGGACTGGGACATCCTCGCAACACGCCCAGCCTTCGGCTCACTATTCGTGACCCTGGCCGCCGACGGGCAGTGCCCCCACCGCCAGTTCTTCCTCGGCTGCCTGTATCTCCTAGCTGGCGACGCCGTGCGCACGCGCTTCCGGACGATGCCTGAAGTAAGTCTGCGCGCGCTGACCGACGAGGCAACGTCGACCGGAGAAGCCTGGGTCAGCACCTGGGCGGCACGCACCCGAGCCCTGGTTCGTACCCCTGAGTCCTTCGACTACGAGGACTGGTGCGACTCGCGCGGTCTAGCCAGCACGCCAACGTGATCAACTCGGCACCGACATCACCAGTTCAACCTCAGTGGCAATCCCTCCGCCATGTGATCAACGCGATTCTGTTGCGGCAGCGGGCCGACCTCCCCTGACGGGGCCTTCCTCCTTCATGCGTGGTCGGTGGAACCAGGACGTCGGCTGTTCCTCAGCAGTAGACCCAACGGCCGGGGCGTTCGCGCGATCGGGACCGCCTCGCCGCGACCCCGGAGGAACGGCGGACGAGCTGGGTAAGCGATCCTGCTGAGGTTGAGAAGGGGCTCACTGTCGGGCGCTGCTTGACCTTGCCGCTGGCGGCAGGGTTGAACGATGACCGGCATGAACGTCATCGCGCCGCATGCCAGCAGGATCGTCGCCGTCACCGGAGCCGGCACTGGGATCGGCCGTGCCACTGCCCGTGCCTTCGCCGCCGAGGGCGCCCACGTGATCGCGATCGGACGGCGAGTTGAGCCTCTCGAAGAGACCGCTGCCGGGAATGCCAGGATCACACCGCTGGTCGCCGATATCACGGCCGAGGCCGGGCCCCATCGGATTCTCCAGGCCGTAGTGGAGACACACGGTCGGCTTGACGTGCTCGTCAACAACGCCGGCATCGTGCGCAGCGGTGCCCTGGGCACACTGACGCCCGAGATGATTGAGACGCAGCTCGCCACCAACCTCGTTGCTCCCATATTGCTGGCTCAGGCCGCGCTGCCACGGCTGGAGGCGTCGCGCGGGGTGATCGTCAATGTCAGTACATCGGTGGGACAGCGAGCCTGGCCGGGCAACTCGGTCTATGCGGCGACGAAGACCGCCCTGGAGCTGCTGACCCGTAGCTGGGCGGTCGAACTGGCACCCCGTGGAATCCGGGTGGTGGCAGTCGCACCCGGAGCGATCGACACCCCCATCGGCGAGCATCAGGGTCTGATGCCGGAGCGGATGGCCGCGGTGCGGGAGTGGCAGGTGGCGCACACTCCGATGGCCCGCATCGGTCGCCCGGAGGAGGTTGCCTGGGCGATCACCCAGCTTGCCGCCCCGTCCGCCTCCTTCGTCACCGGAGTGGTGCTCCCGGTCGACGGTGGAGCGGTCGTGGCGTGATAGGACTGGCCGGGGGGTGAGGTGGGTGCGGATCGGTGAGCTGGCCAGGGCAACCGGGACGACCGCTCGTGCGCTGCGGCACTACGAGCAGGCCGGACTCATTTCCTGCGAACGGGCCTCCAACGGCTACCGCGTCTACGATGAGCGTTCTGTGGTGCGAGTTGGCAACATTCGCTACCTGTTGGCTGCCGGCCTCACCCTGGACGACGTGCGAGTGTTCCTGCCATGCCTGGACGGCGACGTGGCTGCGGCACCGCCCTCGGACAGGGGCCTGCGTGTCGCAATGGCACGTCTGGCAGTCCTCAATGAACGCATCGCCATCCAGACCCAGGCCCGCGACCGGCTGGAAACCGCGCTGCAACAGGCAGTCGGTGGCCAAGTCCGCCCGGTAGCCTGACCGCCCGTCATTCGATCAGCAACTCGTCTGGCGCTGGACGCAGACACGTCGTGGCATTTGGCGCCGATGGCGCCTGGAGGGAGCGGGCACGTCGGAAGAGGCGAAGGTTCGGACAGGTGACGTTGTCCGGGGCACCGGTGGGCCATTCGCAGGCTTCAAGGGCACTGTCGGAGCAGTCGACTTCAGTCGTGGACGCGTGCAGCTGACCGTCGACATCCTGGGCGACATGAACACTATCGACGTTCCCTTGTCTGATGTTGCGACGGCCGGCTGAACTCATCGTTGACTGCCGCGATCGCTGTGATGGATCAGGCCCGCTCCCTTCTTGATGCCCCGGCACCCCAGCGCCATCCCCAGGGCATCCAGAGGGAGATCGGTGCGCATATGGGTCGTGAGCTGCCATCCCGCGATCATCCGCGAGTACACGTCCAGGACGAACGCGACATAGACCCAGCCGGACCAGGTCCGGACATAGGTCAAGTCCGCGACCCCGAGCTGGTTCGGCTGGGTTGCGGTGAAGATCCGGTTGACCAGGTCCGGCGGGCGCGGGGCGGTCGGTTCGGGGACCGTGGTCCGGCGTCGCCGGCCACGGATGACGCCTTCCAAACCGCCCTCGCGCAGCAACCGTTCGATGGTGCAGCGGGCCGCGGTGACTCCCTCGCGTCGCAGCTGGCGGTGGATCCTGCGGGCGCCATAGGTGCCGCCGGACGCGGCATGAACTGCACGGATCTTGATCAGCAGTCGTTTGTCGCGCAGGCGCCGGGCGGACTTCGGTCGCCTGCGGCGGGCGTTGTATGCCGAGACCGACAGGTCCAGTTCCCGGCAGACCGGCTCGACCCCGAAGTCGTCGCGGAGGTGGTTGATCACCGCGTCGGCCTCGTGCGGGGCTGGTCGAGCTCCTTCGCGAAAAACACCGAGGCGGCCTTCAAGATTTCATTCGCCCGCCTCAACTCGGCGTTCTCCTTGCGGAGTTGGGCGAGTTCATTCTTCTCGGCCGTGGTGAGCAGATCAGGCCGGTCGCCCTGATCTGCTTCGGCCTGGCGGACCCAGTTCCGCAGAGCCTCTTTGTGGATGCCAAGGTACCGGGCGACATGCGCGACCGGACGGCCCGAGGTCTGAACCTCGCGGATGGCTCGCTCACGCAGCTCGTCGGGGTACTTCCGTGGTGCGGGCATCGGACCTGTGTTCTCCCATCTGCCGAGGCGATCATGCCTGGCTTCAGGACCGCTACAAAATCCGGTTCAGCTCACTCGACAACACCAGGCGCAGGACCGCCAAGCTGAGCGTGGAGCGACGCGCCGCCCTCAGCGAGCTCGGCATGCGCTGGTGCCTTTTACGTGGGCAAAAACAGTCCGCCACCGCGAAACCATCAGCGAACGCGACCGGATCAGGTCGTGAGGGACAAGATCAGACGACCCTGACGACATCCGACAAGGAGATATCGATCCTGGTCGCGTCGCCGAAGATGTCCACCGTCAACTCGGCACGGCCCTGAACATGGTCAACAGCCACGACAGGGCTCGTGAAGTCTGTGAACGGTCATCGGTGATCCGCACGACAGTCCCGACCTGGATGCCCATCTCGTGCGTCACACCAGCCCCCTTCGCGCTGCTACGGAACGTTTCACAGTGAGATCGGCGTCGGGCGCGACGCCACCCTTGCGACAGACGTCCGGCGTCCTGCTCTACTCCTTGCAAAGGCTGCTCAGGACTCATCATCGACCAGCCCGAACGCTTCCGGAAACTCCTCCAGAAACTCGCGACGAGCTGGATCGGTCTCGGCATCTGCCATCTCCGCAACCAGCGCAACGAGTTCCTGCCGCTGATCATCAGGCAGCGTACTGAGCGTGTGGGCGACGCCCTCCATTACCTTGACCGCGTCGTCCTGATCTATCTGATCGTCGTCGCTGCCCTCGATGAACCACAGGACATCGACCAAAGTCTCGGCCAGGGCACGGGTCAGGAACGGATACAAAGACGCCACGACGGTCTCCCAGCAGATCAAACGGCACAGTCCAGCCATCCCACCACACGCCACTGACATCGCTGTTCGTGAGAGCGGCGCGCTCCCGGCCAGGTCTGGTCGTTCTGGGCGAGGACCTCGGGGCATGGACCGCTGCGCAACGTGGGGGATGAAAGGAACTGGTCTTGGCGTAGCAGTGGCTGCTTGAGAGCATCGGCGTCGACCGGGACGAGGGTGCGCCGGCGCTGCCGGTGGTGGGATCATAGGCCGACCGGTGGGAGACCAACCTGCCGCCGCCCGCCAATCCGCACCCTCGTGGGCCACCAGGGGTTGCCGTGTAGCCATGGGCACCCAGCCGAGAGAAAGCGATGGGATGTTGATCCGGCACGACGTCTTCGCGGACCGGGTGAAGACCACCCTGGCCAGAGCAGGCCTGCCGCTCGCTTCGACCTTCGACGACGCTCTCTCCAGCGGTGTGTACGTGGAGATCGCCGACGAGGAGCGCCTGCCTCCCCAAGCCTTTCTCAAGTGGCGGGTCCACCCGATACTCCAGGAACACTTCAGGACCGTGCCACACAACGCGCTCCTGAGCGACCCCCAGGTTCGGGAACTCCGGATCGCGCAGGAGGCGATGAACACCGCGGTCATCGCCGTCCTGGAAGGCGCCGGTTTCTCCGCCCGCCTGGCGCGGGGCGAACGGGCGGGAGAGGTCCTCGTCGGCGAGTCTGCCAACTGAGACCGCGGCTCCGAGTCCCCGGCAGCACAGCCATGACCGCTCACGCGCCTCTCTGCTTCTTGCTGGTAACCGGATGTCCCTTATCGGAGAACCTTGGTGACCACACCGGCTACTACGGTCCGGCTGCTCTCACAGATGGCGAACTTCAGGCCCTCCCCCTTGGCGAACCCGCCAAGCAGGAGGGGAGGGCGGGCCGCCGGCCATCACGTCTGCCGCCGGGAGGACCAGTACGTCCCCGCCCACGTACTTCTCCAACTGGCCGTCGACGTTCTCGTACTACCCGATCACGGCGCCGACGAACGAGGCCACCTCGGTCGCCATCGCCAAGTTCTGGTGGTCCGCGCCCAGCACCGCCGCACTCGCCTACACCAGTTCCTGGCGCGGCGGCGTCTCCGCGGGTGCGGCCATGAACGTCTTCGGGCCCGTCCTGTGGACCGCCAAGGGGGACAGCCTCTCCAGCGAGGTCAAGAGCTACCTGCTGCGCGAGTCGGCGAGCACGAACTCCGTGATCGCGTTCGGCGGCACCGGTTCGGTCGCCAAGGCCGCCCTGGACACCGCGGGCGCCGCGATCAGCGCGAGCGCGAGCCAGTTCGTGTACCACCCGTACTACAACGGCGTCATCCCCGCGACGTCCCTGCAGAGCACCTACACGGCCCGGACCAACGGCGGTCAGCCCGACACCGTGGCCCGCACAGGCCCGACCGGCTCGGACCCACACCTGGAATCCCTCAGGACGGTCCGGCACCAGTAGACCGTCACGTGGCGGGGGCGCCGATCAGCTGGTCGGTGCCCCCGCCACCCGGGTCAGGAACACCGTCACCGCTATCACACACCCCCTTGACCGCGACCTGATCGCCAGCCGCAACCGGCGATGTCAAGACATCTCAGGGGGCTAAGACGTCGTTTCTGTTGGCGTGATCGCTCGTTGAGCCGTGCATGACGGATCTGGTGGGGCGGCTGGTGCCGGACGAGTTGTGGACGCTGTTTCGGCGGGTGGTCCCGCCGACGGAGGTCATACGCCC
>NZ_RSAJ01000311.1 GCF_003933965.1 Streptomyces sp. RP5T | reverse complement strand
CCCGGAAACCCACCCGGACGGGACCACCTCACGCCAAGAACTCAGGCCAAGAACACCTCAGCGGCGAGCAACACCCTCCGCCCGAGCCGCCGCGGCAACCGCCGCCGTGACCGCCGGGGCCACCCGCTCGTCGAAGGGGGACGGGATCACGTAGTCCGCCGCCAGATCGTCACCGACCACGGACGCCAGCGCCTCCGCCGCCGCGATCTTCATGCCCTCGGTGATCCGCGAGGCCCGCACCTGCAGCGCGCCCGCGAAGATCCCCGGGAAGGCCAGCACGTTGTTGATCTGGTTCGGGAAGTCGGACCGCCCGGTCGCCACCACGGCCGCGTACTTGTGCGCGACCTCGGGGTGCACCTCGGGGTTCGGGTTGGCCATCGCGAACACGAAGGCGCCCTTCGCCATCGAGGCGACCGCGGACTCCGGCACCGTACCGCCGGAGACGCCGATGAAGACGTCCGCGCCCGCCAGCGCGTCCTCCAGGGAGCCGGACAGACCCGCCTTGTTGGTGAACCCGGCGAGCTCCCGCTTCACGGACGTGAGGTCGTCCCGCTCGGCGGAGACGACGCCCTTGCGGTCGGCGACGGCGACGTCCCCGATGCCCGCCTCGACGAGCATCTTGGCGATGGCCACGCCCGCCGCGCCCGCTCCGGAGATCACCGCACGAAGATCTCCGATGGACCGCCCGCTCAGACGCGCCGCGTTGCGCAGGGCCGCCAGCGTCACGACGGCGGTGCCGTGCTGGTCGTCGTGGAAGACGGGAATGTCGAGCCGCTCCTGGAGCCGCCGCTCGATCTCGAAGCACCGGGGAGCCGAGATGTCCTCGAGGTTCACGCCGCCGAAGGACGGGGCGAGACGGACCACGGTCTCGATGATCTCGTCGACGTCGGTGCAGGCCAGCGCGAGCGGAACCGCATCCACGCCGCCGAACTGCTTGAACAGGATCGCCTTGCCCTCCATCACCGGGAGGGAGGCCTCGGGCCCGATGTCACCGAGCCCCAGCACGGCCGTACCGTCCGTCACGACGGCGACAACCGACGACTTCCACGTGTAGTCGTGGACGAGATCCGGCTGCTCGGCGATGGCGCTGCACACCTTCGCCACGCCGGGTGTGTACGCGAGGGACAGGTCGTCCTTGTCGCGGATCGGCACGGTGGCCTGCACAGCCATCTTGCCGCCGCGGTGCAGCGCGAACGCGGGGTCGAAGGAATCGAGGGGCTCCGCCCCTCCGTCCTGTCCCGTATCGCTGTCGCTGCGAGGATTGACGATCTCCGCTGCCACTTTGTCTTACCCCTTAGGTCTTCATGGTTTGAGGGTGGCCACTCCTGGTTGAGAAGTGGGCGGGCACCGCGTACGGCCCTGGTCACTGATGCGTACGGGCCGGTACGCGACGGGCGCGCCGCACACGCGCCCTGAGCCCCGGATGAGGGGTGTAAAGAACCTTCTTACCGGACGACCGGCGTCGAGGACGAGTCCAATACGTCCAAGGTCACATGGCGGAACACAAATCGATCATCGATCACCGGAGACCGGTGACATGAATCATGGAACGCCATCCGGACAAACCACGGGCAGGCCTTGACGATCACCGCAGAACCGTTCGGGCGACCGGGCGCCACCCGGGCAGGGACGTCCGTCGCGCGCTTCACGCCGGAGATCTTCCGGCCGGAATGCCAGATTCCCGCAGATGGTCCGGTCGTGATGTACGGACATACGACGGTTCGGGGGTCACCCGTTATCCGATTTTGACATGACCGGCCCCCTGAATGGTCCAGTCCGAATGGCAAGATGCCGTCATCACACGAGGTCGCGACACTCGAAGGCGTGTGCTCTCGTCGACCTGAGGAATGAAGGCAGCGCTGCCGAGCCGATCGGCAGCCGCCCCGCCCATCGGCAACTCCACCCATCCGCCGGAGGAACCCACCATGACCGCAAGCTCCACCCGTCGTACGACCGCCGCGCGCACCAGGACAGCCGCGGTAGGTGCGATCGCGGTCGCAGGCGCCCTGATTCTCACCGGCTGCGGTGACCAGACGGACAGCGGCAGCAGCACCAAGGAATCCGCGTCCTCCAGCAGCGCCCCGCTGTTCGCCAAGCTGCCCGCGAAGATCCAGAAGGCCGGGGTCATCAAGGTCGGCACCAACGCCGAGTACGCCCCCATGGAGTACCAGGAGGGCGGCAAGATCGTCGGCGTCGACCCCGACATCGCCGCCGCGCTGGGCAAGCAGCTGGGGGTGGAGTTCCAGTTCACCTCGGGCTCCTTCGACGGCCTGATCACCTCCCTGAACTCCGGACGCTACGACGTCGCCATGTCCTCCATCACGGACACCAAGGCGCGCCAGGAGGGCCTGGACGAGAACGGCAAGAAGCTCGGCCCGGGTGTCGACTTCGTCGACTACTTCACCGCCGGCACCGCCATCTACGTCCAGAAGGGCAACCCGAAGAAGATCGGCTCGATCGAGGACCTCTGCGGCCAGAAGGTCGCCGTGCAGCGCGGCACGACCTACGAGCAGGCCCTGCAGAAGCAGTCCAAGGCGTGCACGGACGCCGGCAAGAAGAAGCTCGACATCGAGGCGTTCGACAACGACACCGAGGCGCAGACCCGCGTGAAGTCGGGCGGCGCCGTCGCGGGCGTCAACGACTACCCGGTGGCCGTGGACCTCGCCCGCAAGGCCGACGGCGGCAACGCCTTCGAGGTCGTCGGCGAGCAGGTCGACGCCGGTCCGTTCGGCATCGCCGTGAACAAGGACAACAAGCAGCTCACGAGCGCCCTCGAGGCCGCCGTGAACGCCATCATCAAGGACGGCACCTACAAGAAGGTCCTGGACAAGTGGGGCGCCCAGACGGGTGCCGTGGACCAGGCCGCGGTCAACGGCGGCAAGTGACGGACCCCGCACCACCGAAGGGCAGTCACGGTGACTGACAAGATCGACAAGGAACCGGCGGACACGCCACCGCCGGCCTCCTCCGCTCCGCAGACCATCAAGGCCATCCCGGTCCGCCACTACGGCCGTTACGTCAGCGCGGTCGTCGTGCTGGCGCTGGTGGCCCTGCTGGTCAACGCGTTCGCCACGGCCGAGAAGATCCAGTGGAGCGCGGTCGGCGACAAGCTGTTCGACTCCACGGTCCTCGCGGGGGCCGGCCGCACCCTGCTGATCAGCGTCCTGGCGATGGTCGTGGGTGTGGTCCTCGGCGTCCTGCTGGCCGTCATGCGGCTCTCCAAGAACCCGGTGACGAGCTGGGTGGCCTGGGTCTACATCTGGTTCTTCCGCGGGACCCCGGTCTACGTCCAGCTGCTGCTGTGGTTCAACCTGGCGCTGATCTTCCCGATGCTGAATCTCGGTCCGATCTACAAGGACGAGATGACGGACGTGATGACGCCGTTCATGTGCGCCCTGCTGGGCCTCGGCCTCAACGAGGCCGCGTACATGGCGGAGATCTGCCGCGCCGGTCTGATGGCCGTCGACGAGGGCCAGACGGAGGCCGCGCACGCGCTCGGCATGAGCCACGCCCGGACGCTGCGCCGGATCGTGATCCCGCAGGCGATGCGGGTGATCGTGCCGCCGACGGGCAACGAGTTCATCAACATGCTGAAGACCTCGTCGCTGGTGTACGCGGTGACGTACAACGAACTGCTGCGCGCCACCTCGACGATCGGTTCGACGTCGTACGCGGTGATGGAGATGCTGTTCGTGGCCTCCATCTGGTACCTGGTCATGACCAGCGTGTTCAGCGTCTTCCAGTACTACCTGGAGCGCCGCTTCGCCCGCGGTTCGTCCCGCAACCTGCCGGCGACCCCGTTCCAGAAGATCAAGGCGAACCTGCTGGGGCTGCGCCGCGAAAGGGGTGCGGCATGACCGCCATGGTGAAGGCGGAGGGCGTCCACAAGTCCTTCGGGCTGGTGGAGGTCCTCAAGGGCATCGACCTGGAGGTGCGGCAGGGCGAGGTCTTCTGCCTGATCGGCCCCTCCGGTTCCGGCAAGTCGACCTTCCTGCGGTGCATCAACCACCTGGAGAAGATCAACGCCGGCCGTCTGTACGTCGACGGCGAGCTGGTGGGCTACCGCCAGAAGGGCGACAAGCTGTACGAGCTCAAGGACAGCGAGGTCGCCCAGCAGCGCCGGGACATCGGCATGGTGTTCCAGCGGTTCAACCTGTTCCCGCACATGACGGCCGTCGAGAACGTCATGGAGGCCCCGGTCCAGGTCAAGGGCGCGAGCCGGGCCCAGGCCCGGGAGCGTGCCCGGGAGCTGCTGGAGCGGGTGGGCCTGGCCGACAAGGCGGGCAGCTACCCGGCGCAGCTCTCCGGCGGCCAGCAGCAGCGGGTGGCGATCGCCCGGGCGCTGGCGATGGACCCGAAGCTGATGCTCTTCGACGAGCCGACCTCGGCCCTGGACCCGGAGCTGGTCGGTGACGTCCTCGACGTCATGCGCGACCTGGCCGAGTCCGGCATGACGATGGTCGTCGTCACCCATGAGATGGGCTTCGCCCGCGAGGTCGGCGACAGCCTGGTCTTCATGGACGGCGGCGTGGTGGTCGAGTCCGGCGACCCCCGCGAGGTCCTGACGAACCCTCAGCACGAGCGCACCCAGGCGTTCCTGTCGAAGGTCCTCTAGCGGTCCGGCCGGTATCACGCGGCACGACGCCGAAAGGGGCGGTACGGGACTCCCGTACCGCCCCTTTCGCGCGGGCGCCTACTTGAGCGCGAGCAGCAGGGTGTCCGAGGGCGAGCACCACACCGGCCGGACCTCCCCGAAGCCCTTCTCGCGCAGCACGCGTGCGTGCCAGGCGGCGGACGGGGTGTCGCCCTCGGCGTGCTCGCCGTAGATCTCGAAGCGGCGGGCCGTCGGTCCGGCGAGGACGGGGTCCTCGGCGGCGACCTGCCACCACGCGGCCCAGTCGAGGGCTCCCTCGCGCTTGGCCCGGTCCATGTGCGCGTGGCGCTGCGCGCGTTCGGCCGCGTTGATCCTGGGCGTGGTCTCGTCGATCATGTGGTCCGCGTTCATGAGGACACCGCCGTCGCGGACGAGGGCGGCGAGCCGGCCGTAGAGAGCGGCGAGGGGTTCGCGGTGCAGCCAGTGCAGGGCCGTGGCGGTCAGGACGGCGTCGTAGGAGTCGTACGGCAGTCGCTCGGGCCAGTGCGGGTCCTTGAGGTCGGCCGTGACGAGGGTGACCCGCTCGTCGTCCGCGAACGTGCCGGCGGCGATGGTGAGGAGTGCCGGGTCGAGGTCCACGCCGGTGCTGGTGGCCTCGGGGAACCGGGCGAGCAGCCTGGCCGTGATGGTTCCCGTGCCGCACGCGAGGTCGAGGACGCGCGGCCGGGGCCCGACGAGGGCCTCGACCATGTCGAGCATGACCCGGAACCGCTCCTCGCGGTCCGGCATGTACCACTCCTGCTGCCGGTCCCAGCTCTCCTGCCAGGCCTGCCAGTCGGTTCCGACACCGGTCGTCATGGGAGCCCCCTGTCCGCTCACTGTCGTAATACCCTGGAAGCACGATCAGCTGTTACCCGACCGCACCACGACGATAGAACGCCTCCGTAAGGACTACAAGTGGAACTGGCCTATTACTCGGACTACGCCGTACGTCTGGTCAACAGCGAGGACCCGGCCCGCGGCAAGGACTCCCTGACCTCGGTCGAGGCCGTCCGCGAGCTGTTCGGGGTCAGCAAGGAGGCGGGCCGGCGGGCCACCGAGGCCGACGTCACCCGCTTCCGCTCGGTGCGGGGGCGGCTCAGGGCCGTCTTCGAGGCGGCCGACGGGGGCGACGAGACCCTGGCGGTGAACCTACTGAACTCGCTGCTGCTGGAGTTCCCCGTCAGCCCGCAGATCTCCGGGCACGACTTCCGCGACGACGACGGCCGCCCGCTGTGGCACATGCATCTGGCGGACCACCCGTCCAACGCCACCGCCGGGTACGCGGCGATCGCGGCGATGGGCCTGGCGTTCCACCTCACCGAGTACGGCGTGGACCGGCTGGGCCTGTGCGAGGCCGCGCCCTGCCGCAACGCCTACCTCGACACCTCCACGAACCGCTCCCGGCGCTACTGCTCCGACCGCTGCGCCACGCGCGCCAACGTGGCCGCCTACCGGGCCCGCAAGCGCCTGGAGGCCGACCGGTCCGGGAAGACGGGCCGCACGGCGGACAGCGCCCAGCGCACGGCGGCCAGCGGCGAGCGCTGAGCGGCTTTGAACGGCCGGTACCGGAGCCGGGCCCTGCCCAGCACGAGCTCTTCCGGTACGACGCCGTAGTCCGTGCTGTCACCGCCCGCGAACGCGTTGTCGCCGAGCACCCACCAGCCGCCCTCGCGCCGCTCCACGGCCCGCTTGACGACGAGCAGGTCCTGCTGGAACGGGTGCCGCAGGACCACGATGTCACCGGGGACGACCCTGGCCCCCCAGTGCACGACGAGCCGGTCCCCGTGCTGGAGCGTGGGCACCATCGAGGGCCCGGTCACCTCGGCCACCCCCACGAAGGGCAGCAACGACCTCTCCCGCTCGGTCTCCTGCGACAGCTCCGGCATCCCCGGCACCTCCCCGGTACGTTCGTCCACCAGTCTCAGTCTGACCCCGGACTTTTGTCCTAAGCCCATGGGGGCACCCGCCTTTTCGGCTGTCCCAGGGAGTAATGTCGCACCTGAGAAGACGATCACGAGGAAGGAATGCTCCATGCTTTCCCGCCTGTTTGCCCCCAAGGTCAAGGTCAGCGCACACTGCGACCTGCCCTGCGGTGTGTACGACCCGGCCCAGGCCCGCATCGAGGCGGAGTCGGTGAAGGCCGTGCAGGAGAAGATGGCCGCCAACGACGACCCGCACTTCCAGGCGCGTGCCACGGTCATCAAGGAGCAGCGCGCCGAGCTCGCGAAGCACCACGTTTCCGTGCTCTGGAGCGACTACTTCAAGCCCCCGCACTTCGAGAAGTACCCGGAGCTGCACCAGCTGGTCAACGACACCCTCAAGGCCCTCTCGGCCGCCAAGGCGTCGACCGACCCGGCGACCGGCCAGAAGGCCCTGGACTACATCGCCCAGATCGACAAGATCTTCTGGGAGACCAAGAAGGCCTAGGGCGACGCGCGTACGGGAAGGGGCTCGGCCGGCTGCATGCGGGCAGGGCCCCTTCTTCGTACCGTGATCCTCTCGCTCGTGCCGCTCGTCAGCTCAGGACGAGCAGCACGGCCAGGGCGACGAGCAGGGAGTCGACCCGGTCCAGCAGGCCGCCGGAGCCGGGCAGCCAGTGTCCGGCGTCCTTGACCCTCGCCCCTCGTTTGATCATCGACTCCAGCAGGTCGCCGGCCGGTCCGCCGGCCGCCACCGCGAGGGCCGCGGGCCAGCTGAGCGCGGACAGCACGGCGAGCACACCGGTCCCGGCGGCGGCCCCGGCCAGGGTCCCGCTCCACCGCTTGGCCGGTGACAGCGGCGACAGGTGCGGCCCGCCCAGGCGCCGTCCGGCGAAGTACGCGGTGATGTCGGCGACCGAGACCGCCACGAACAGTGCCAGCCCCATCGCACCGAGCGGCACCAGCGCGGCCAGGACGCTCAGCCAGGCCAGCCCGAGCAGCCCGGCGCCGAGCCGGCGCAGCCCGTGGTCGGCGTCGCCGTTCAGCAACGGCATCGCCGCGAGCGCGAGCGCCCCGACCGCCAGCACCCGGAGCACCTCTCCGGGCGCCAGCCAGGTGGTCAGCACCACCCCCGTCACGGCCGCGGCCAGCACCGCCCGGTCCGGCGGGCCCAGTTGCATCAGCCCGCCGAACTCCAGCACCGCGATCACCCCGACCACCACGGCGACGGCCGCGGCACCCGGCTCGCCCCACCAGAACGCCGCCGTGACCAGGGGCACCCCGACCGCCCAGGCGCACCACCGGACCATCAGCTCACGGCGCCGGGACGCCGCCACCGCGACACCGCCGAGGGCCAGCGCCCCACCGAGCCAGGGCGCCAGCGAGGCCACGGTGATCACCGGGCGTATTCCGTGGCACCGAGGGGCCGCAGCACGTCCAGGGCGGCCCGGCAGGCCGCCACGATGCGGGCGTTCTCCGCGGTGTCCCGGACCGCGACGCGCACGGTGCGCCCCTCGTAGCACGGCGACAACGGCGACAGGTCGCGCAGGTACACGCCGTGGCGGCGGCACTCGTCCACCAGTTGCGCGGCACTCGGCCCGTCCGTCGGCAGGGTCAGACAGAGGAAGTTCGCCACGGACTCCTCCACCGTCGCATCCGGCGCCGCCGCGGCCAGGTCCGCGGCCAGTCCCCGGCGCAGGGCGTGGGTGGCGAGCCAGTGGTCACGGTAGTGGTCCGGGTCGCGCAGCGCCGCCACGGCGGCCAGCTGTGCCGGCAGGCCGACCGGCCAGGGCGGCGTCCAGCGGCGCAGTTCGGCCGCGCCGGCCGGTTCGGACACCGTGTACGCGGCCCGCAGGCCGGACAGCGCGTACATCTTCGACAGCGAGGTGCACACGGTCACCCGGGGGTCCGTCGCGGCGAGCCCGGCGAGCGACTCGTGCGGGCCGACGTATCCCAGGTACGCCTCGTCGATCCACCAGTGCGTACGGTCCGGCGCGGCCTCGATCAGGGCGCGCAGCCCGGACGCCGGCGCGTGCCGCCCGGTCGGGTTGTTCGGGTTGACCACCACCACGAGGTCGTAGCGGCCGGAGTGCACGGCGGCGGCCAGCCGGTCCGGATCGATCCGCCAGCCGTCCTCGCGGCGCAGCGGGAACCGGTCCACCCGGCATCCGATCACCCGCTCCGTGACATGGGCGTACTCGCCGTAGCACGGGTCGGTCAGCAGCACCCGGCTGCGCGGGGTCAGCCGGCGGCCGAACGCCCGGAAGATCAGGTCGGAGGAACCGGCGCCCACCGCCAGGGTGTCCGGCGGCAGGTCCCGGACCGCGGCGATCTCGGCCGACAGCCCCTCGGCCGCGGTGGGCGGCGAGGTACGGGCGACCCAGCCCGGGTCGTCCGCGAGCGCCGCCCGCACTCCGGGGGCCGGCGGGAACCAGGCGTCCAGCACATCGGCCATGACGATGTCGTGGCGCCGGTCGAGGGTCCGGAAGTCCGTGCCGACGGCGGTGAACGAGGCACCGCCGTGCTCGCAGCCGTCCGGCCGGGGCGCGAAGGGCATGTCCAGCCGCCAGTCCACCAGGGACCGCAGCCGCTCCAGCGCGCTGCCGTACCGCGTCAGCGCCCGCCTGGTCAGCTCGGGCACCCCGCCGGTCAGCACCTCGAAGGTCGCGGCGCCGCTGCGGACGGTACGGCCGACCGGGCGCAGGCCGACGGCCCGGTACATGTCGAGCACCTCGGTGCGCCCCATCGCCACCACCCGGCGCCCGCCGCGGGAGGCGATCCAGCGCAGCGCCGCGTACATCAGCAGGGGCGCCGCGGAGGTGGTGCGCCGACGCGGCTCGACGGTGAGGATGCGCACCTCGAACACGTCGTGGCCGTCCAGCACGGGCAGTTCGTCCCGGGTCAGGTACTTGTCCAGGCCGAACCGCCCCAGCCAGGGCGGCGTCAGGCTGACGAACCCGACGCGGGCGGCTCCGCGCGCCGCGACGAGGTAGACGTTCTCACCGTCGAGCCCGTCGCTCAGGCGCCCGGCCGGATCCGGCGGATGCTGGCCCAGCTCCTGTGCGTACACCCGGTGACGCAGTTCGTGGATCCAGTCCAGATCCTCCGAAGTGGCTGAGCGCAGCTGCAGGTCGCGAACCATGGGCACCTCTTTCGACGCGGGTGGTCTGCATCATGGGAAACCCGCGCCGCCCCCGGTAGAGCCGAGTACCGCCACCGGCCTGAGTACGGGTACTCAGGCGCGGTCGCCCCTCGTGTGCGGTGGTCCCCGGCCCGCCCCGAACCGCTCCCCTAGAC
>NZ_RSAJ01000310.1 GCF_003933965.1 Streptomyces sp. RP5T | reverse complement strand
GCCCCCGTCTTCCCGTCACCGCCCTCTGGTCCCCCGACCTCGGCTTCGCCGACACCGACCCGGGGATCGCGCGGATCGCCCGCGCCGCGGCCGGGCGGCTGGCCGACGCCGGTGTCGTACGGTCTGCCCGGAGCCGTGCCCCGCTCCGCCTGCACGACCCCGCCTCCGCCTGGCTCGCCCTGCGCACCCCGGGCTCCGATCCGCGGGAGGCCGAGCGGGTCCGGGCGGCCAACGACCGGCTCCTGGACGAGTTCTTCGCCGGCACCGACATGCTCATGACGCCCACGACCCCCTGTCCGCCGCACGGTCACGAGGGCCCGGGCGAGCGCTACTCCACCGCTCTCACCTGGGCGTTCAATCTCTCCGGTCACCCGGCGCTCAGCCTCCCGGCCGGATTCGGCCCGGACGGCTGCCCGGTCGGACTCCAGCTCGTGGCCCGGCACGGCGGTGAGGCGCTGCTGTTGGAGGTGGCCCGGGCGGCAAAAGCGCAGGCATGGGGCACGGAGACGCACCCCCTGGACAAGTAATTGCGCACGCATATAATGCATGTGCGAGTATTTACCGTACGCCCACCAGCCGGGAGATCTCCATGACGCGCCGTTTCCTGTTCGTGCTCGGCAGCAGCCGCAGCGACGGCAACACCGAGCTGCTGGCCCGCCGGGCCGCCGAACAGCTGCCCAAGGACGTCGAGCAGCAGTGGATCGACCTCGCGGAGCATCCGCTGCCCGACTTCGAGGATCTGCGCCACGACACGGACCACGTGCGTCCGACGATCGGCCACACCGCACTGCTCTTCGACGCGACGCTCGCGGCGACGGACATCGTGATCGCCTCCCCGCTGTACTGGTACTCGGTCTCCGCGCAGGTCAAGCGCTACCTCGACCACTGGTCGGGCTGGCTGCGCACCCCGGGTGTCGAGTTCAAGGCGACCATGGCGGGCCGCACGCTCTGGGGTGTCACCGCGCTGGCGCACGAGGAGTTCGAGGTCGCCGAGCCGCTGATCGGCACGCTCAACAACTCGGCCGCGTACATGGGGATGCGCTTCGGCGGGGTGCTCCTCGGCAACGGCAGCAAGCCCGGTGACGTCCTGCGCGACACCGAGGCACTCGCCCGGGCGAAGACCTTCTTCGACCAGGAGGCCCCGCTCGCGCGGTTCCCCTACGAGCAGGTCACGCCGTGATGTCCTTCGCCGTGAACCTCGCCCACGCGGCCGAGCCGAAGACCGCCGCGTACAGCGCCTGGAGGCCGAGGTTCTTCACCAGGTCGTCCCAGTAGACCGGCTCCCGCATGAGGTCGGCGAAGGACAGCCAGTAGTGGGAGAAGAAGTACGGCTGGAGAGCGTGCAGCTGGGGGATCTGGTCGAGGATCTGGACCGTGATGAGCAGGCCGACCGTCGTGGCCATCGCCGCGATGCCGCTGTTCGTGAGGGTCGAGACGAACAGGCCGAGGGCCGCCACGCCGACCAGTGAGGCGGCCACCACCAGGGCGATCAGCAGGGCCCGTCCGAGGCCCTCCGCGAAGGTGATCCGGGTGCCGGAGATCGTCGTCAGGTCGCCGAGCGGGAAGAGCAGGGCCCCCACCGTGAGCGCGGAGACGGCGACCACGAGGGTGGCGACCAGGCAGAACGTCATCACCGTCGCGTACTTGGTCAGCAGCAGCCGGGTGCGGCCCGCCGGGGCGACCAGCAGATAGCGCAGGGTGCCGGCGTTGGCCTCGCCCGCGATCGCGTCGCCCGCGATGACGCCGATGGCCATCGGGAGGAAGAAGGGGAGGGTCGCGGCGAGGCCGGTGAAGACCAGGAAGAGGCCGTTGTTGGTGATCTGGGAGATGAAGGCGGGTCCGCCTCCGTCTCCGGGGCCCGACGAGGAGCCGTCGCCGGTCTCGATCTTGACCGCGACACCGACGAGGATCGGGACCGCCGCGAGTACCGCGAGCAGGGCGAGGGTGCGCCAGCGGCGGAACGTGGTGTGGAGTTCGTTGCGGAAGAGGGTGCCGTAGAAGGACGTACGGCGGCTTGCGGCTCGTGGGGGCTCGCCGCGTCCCCGAACAGCGGTCTCCTCAGCCTGCGACATCGAAGCCCTCCCCCGTCAGCGCCACGAAGGCGTCCTCCAGAGAGGCCCGTTCCAGGGCGAAGCCCCGCACTCTCACGCCCGCCTTCACCAACGCCGCGTTGATGTCGGACAGTTCGTCGTCCGGGGGGTCGCAGCTCACCTGGTCGTCCGCCACCACCACGTCCGGGAGACCTCGTTCCTTCAGCACCCTTGCCGCGTCCGCCGTGTCCGGAGTCGTCACCACCAGGCGTCCCCGCGCCCCGGCCGCCAGGTCCGTCACCGGGCCCTGGGTGATCAGGCGGCCCTGGGCCATCACCGCCGCGTGGGTGCAGACCTGCTCGATCTCGTCGAGGAGGTGGGAGGAGAGGAACACCGTGGTGCCGTCGGAGGCGAGCTCCCGCACCAGGGAGCGGATCTCCCGCATGCCCTGGGGGTCGAGGCCGTTGGTGGGCTCGTCCAGGACCAGGAGTCTGCGGGGCTGCAGGAGGGCCGCGGCCAGGCCGAGTCGCTGCTTCATGCCGAGGGAGTACGCCTTCGCCTTCTTGCCGGCGGCGGCCGCGAGCCCCACCCGGTCCAGGGCGGCCGCCACACGGGTGTTCCGGGTGCGCGGGTCGGCGGTCGGGTCGGCGGCGTCGTAGCGGACGAGGTTGTCGCGGCCGGAGAGGAAGCCGTACAGAGCCGGGCCCTCGATGAGGGCGCCGACGTGCGGGAGTACGGCCCGGGCGGCGCGCGGCATGGGGCGGCCCAGGACGCGCGCCGAGCCGGAGGTCGGTTCGATGAGGCCCATCAGCATGCGGATGGTGGTGGTCTTGCCCGAGCCGTTCGGGCCGAGGAAGCCGAAGACGCTGCCCACCGGGACGGTCAGGTCGAGACCGTCCACGGCGAGCTGTCCGCCGCGGTAGCGCTTGGTGAGGGCGTGGGTGCGGATGGCCGCTCCGTCCGCGTCCCCGCCCGCGCCGTCGCCCGACCCCTGCGGATCCGGCTCCGCGGCTGACGGCTGGTCCATCGGCTCCCTCGATTCGTCGTGCCCGCTCGATCCGTCGTGCCCGCCCGGGACTACTTCGCCGCGTCGGCCGCCTTCACCAGCGCGTCCTTGGTGACCGCGCCGACGTAGACCTTGCCGTCGTCGGTGATCAGGGCGTTGATCAGGCGGGTCTTGAAGACGGTGCCCTCGCCGAACTTGCCGGAGACCTTGTCGCCGAGCGAGTCGAGGAAGCCGCCCAAGTCACCGCCGGCCTCGGAGCCGGAGGGGACGCCCTGGCCGCCGGTGTCGAAGGTGGCGATGGAGTCCCAGCCGTCCCCGAGGACGTTCAGCCCCTCGGGGCCGTGCTCGCCGAGGCCGGCCGAGCCCTTGCCCAGGCCCTCGCGCTGTTCCTTGCCCAGTTCCTCGCGCTGTTCCTTGCCGAAGCCCTCGGAGTGTCCGGGTGCCTTCGAGGCGTCCCCCTCCTCGACCTTCGCCCCCTTCGGCGGGGTGAAGTCGAAGGTGGAGGCGGCCGGCCTGGCGAAGCTGACCTGGGTGAAGCCCGCGTCCACGACGGCCGCGCCGCCGCTCGCCGGGGTCAGCGTGAACTTCAGCGGCAGACCGGTCTTCGCGTCCACGGCCACGGTGATCTGGCCAACCGTGGAGCCCTCGTCCCTGGGCTTGACGACCAGGCGGTAGGCGTCCCGGCCCGCGACCTGCGCGGTGCCCTCGACCGATACCGAGGTGGTCTCGTCCGCGGCCTTGAGTGCTTCCTCGGCGAGGTCCTTGGGAGTGGCCGGGAGCTCTTCCCGCTGCTTGCCCCGGCTCTCGGAGGCCGTGGTGTGGAAGACCGAGTTGGACGCGCTGTCGTAGCCCCAGACGTCCTTGCCGTTGTGGATGAGGCTGTATTCGGCCGCGTTCTCCAGCAGCGAGATCTTCTGCCGGTCCTCGCCGTCGGCGGCGACGCGCAGCGTGTGCGTGCCGGAGGCGAGCGCGGTGAGCTTGGTGGACGGGTCGGCGGACGAGTCGCCCGATCCGGAGGGCCCGGCGGCGGAGCCGAGCGAGCTCTCCAGGCCGCCGAGGTCCGGCAGGCCGAGATCCGTGGTGATCTTCACGGTGCCGGACAGCTGCTGCACGTCCGACGCGGCGATCTTCTCGATGAGTTCCTGTGCGCTGATCTTCGGCAGGTCGGGGTCGCCGGAGTCGGCGAGCGCCGGGACGAGCCCGATGGTCGCCGCCGCGACCCCCACCACCGTGGCCGGCACGACGTACCGCGCGGCCTTGCGCCGACGCGCGGATCGCAGCTCTTCGGCGTCCGCGGCGGTCACGCTGTCGTCGGATTCGTACGGTGCCATGTGTGCCTTACCTCCGTCGTCGGCGGCGGCTGTCAACTCCCGTGCGTCCACCCGTAGCCGCCATTCTCACCCGAATCGGTGAGGAGTGGTGTTTTCCGTGGTGTCCATCTGACCAAATCGGCCATGAGCATGCGTCAGCCCTCGGGGCCAAGTCCGCGTACACCTGGGGTATGACACGACATGCGGGCGCCCCCTACGACCCGTAGGGGGCGCCCCCGGCGACGAGCCGGTTCTTCACGACGGGGAAAGCACAGGCAGTGACGCATGTCACTACCCGGCGCGGTGCACCACCGCGTCGCACAGCTCCATCAGCGCCGCCTTCGCGTCGCACTCCCGCAGCGGGGCCAGGGCCGCGCGCGCGTCCTCGGCGTAGCGCACGGTGTCCCGGCGAGCCTGCTCCAGGGCCGGGTGGGTGCGCAGGGCCGCCAGGGCCTGGGCGTGCCGCGTGTCGTCCGTGAGGTCGGAGTCGAGCAGCTCGCACAGGGCGACGTCCTCGGCCAGGCCGAGCCGGGCGGCGCGCTCGCGCAGCCGCAGGACCGGCATGGTCGGGATGCCCTCGCGCAGGTCGGTGCCCGGCGTCTTGCCGGACTCGTGGGAGTCGGAGGCGATGTCCAGGACGTCGTCGGCCAGCTGGAAGGCGACGCCGAGACGCTCGCCGTACTGGGTCAGGACGTCCACGACCGTCTCGTCGGCGCCCGACATCATCGCCCCGAAGCGGCAGGAGACCGCGACCAGCGAGCCCGTCTTGCCGCCGAGCACGTCCAGGTAGTGCTCGACCGGGTCCCGGCCGTCCTGCGGCCCGGCCGTCTCCAGGATCTGGCCGGTGACCAGGCGCTCGAACGCCTCCGACTGCACGCGGACCGCCTCGGGCCCGAGGTCGGCCAGGATGTGCGAGGCGCGGGCGAACAGGAAGTCGCCCGTCAGCACGGCCACCGAGTTGCCCCAGCGGGTGTTGGCGCTGTCGACGCCCCGCCTGACCTCGGCCTCGTCCATGACGTCGTCGTGGTACAGCGTGGCGAGGTGGGTCAGCTCCACCACGACGGCGGAGGGCACCACGCCCGGCGCGTAGGGGTCGCCGAACTGCGCGGCGAGCATCACGAGCAGCGGCCGAAACCGCTTTCCGCCCGCTCGCACCAGATGTTGGGCGGCCTCCGTGATGAAGGGGACCTCGCTCTTGGTGGCCTCGAGCAGTCCCTCCTCGACAGCCGTCATTCCGGCCTGGACATCGGCTTCCAGAGCCTGGTCCCGCACGCTCAGCCCGAACGGCCCGACGACGGTCACGAGGGGTCTCCTGTCTGCTGGTGTCTTCTGGCGGTTACGAGGAATGTCGATAGGTCGCTGCCATCACTCAAGTCAGCGTATCCGGTCACCTTTGGATCACCGATAGCGCCCGCCCCGTCCATGCCAGGCGGTATCGGATCACGACCGGTATGTTTTTGATCACCTGAAAAGGATGGATATCTATCGACTTGTAGGGAATTAGCCGCCGGCGTCCCGAACCGAAGCCGCGATCGAGGGCCTCCGATGCGCATCCGTACGTCCTTCCCCTTCGAGACGACCCACGAGGACGTCCGTGTCCCGCTCGCGGACGGGACGCTCCTGTACGCACGCGTGTGGCGACCCCTCACTCACGAACCGGTACCCGCGATCCTCGAATACCTGCCGTCCCGGCTCACCGACTGGACCGCGCCCCGCGACTGGCAGCGCCACCCCTGGTACGCGGGTCACGGCTACGCGTCGGTCCGCGTGGACGTGCGCGGGCACGGCAACAGCGGGGGCGTGCCCGGCGAGGAGTGCTCGGCGGCCGAACTCGCCGACGGGGTCGAGCTGGTCGAGTGGCTCGCGGCGCAGCCCTGGTGCGACGGCCGGGTCGGCATGCTCGGCATCGCCTGGGGCGCTCGCACCGCGCTTCGGATCGCGGCCCTCGCACCCGAGCCGCTCAAGGCGGTCGTCGCCGTCTGCGCCGACGGCGACCGTCACGGCAACGAGGGGCGCCGCGGGGGAGGTTGCGTCCTGGCGGCGGACACGCACGCGTGGGCGGCGACGATGCTCGCCTTCGCGTGCCGCCCGCCGGATCCGCTCCATGTCGGCGACGCCTGGCGGGAGATGTGGCTCACGCGCCTCGAAGGGGTGGTGCCGTTCGTCCACACCCTGCTCGACCACCGGGCCGGCACCCCGCACGGGCCGAGCGGCGGCGCCGGCGGGGACCTGGGTGCGATCGACGCGGCCGTCCTCGCGGTGGGCGGCCGGCACGACCCGTGCCACGCCACGGTCCTCACGCTCGTCGAGCACCTGCCGAGCGCTCGCGTACGGGGGATCCTCGGCCCCTGGTGCCACCGGTACCCGGACCGCGGCCGGCCGCCCGGGCCGGCGACCGGGTTCCTGACGGAGACCCTGCGCTGGTGGGACCAGCACCTCAGGGGCATCGACACCGGCGTGATGCGCGAACCCCTGCTGCGGGCCCACGTCACCGACTCCCACCCCCCGGCCACGGCGTACGGTCCCCTGCCCGGCCGCTGGGTCGGCGAGCCGTCCTGGCCCTCCCCGAACGTGACGACCGTGGCGTACGGCCTCCAGGGCACGCCCGTCCTGGTCCGTTCCCCGCAGCACACGGGTGTGGACGCCGGCCGGTTCCTCCCCGTCGGCAACGACGCCGACCTGCCGCCGGACCAGCGGGAGGAGGACGCCCGTTCGGCCTGCTTCGAGTTCGCGGTGGGCGAGGAGACGTGGGTGCTGGGGCGGCCGCGGGTGCGGCTCAGGCTGACCTCGGAGGTGCCGCGCGGGCAGGTCGTCGCGCGGCTCTGCGATGTCGCCCCGGACGGATCGTCGACGCTCGTCACGCGGGGCGTGCTGGACCTGGCGGCCCGTCAGGGCCTCGACCGGGCGGCGCCCTGGGAGCCGGGGTCCACGCAGGAGGTGGCCGTCGAGCTGGACGGCGTCGGGCACGCCTTCCGGGCCGGGCACCACATCCGGCTCGCCGTCTCCTCCGCGTACTGGCCGTGGGTCTGGCCGCAGCCCGGATCGCAGGCGGGGTTCGTGCTGGACCCGGCGGGGAGCTTCCTCGAACTGCCGGTGCGCGCGCGGGAGACGGGCTTCGACCTCGCCCTCGATGACCCGGAGCGGTCCGCGCCGCTCGGGGTCACCCCCGGCGCAGCCGCTGACGGCTGGAGCCCGGTGACGCTGGACGAACCCCGCCCCGAGCGGCTGGTCGTCCGTGACGTGGCCAAGGGCGCGTGGCGTCTGGAGGTCGACCCCCGGCTCGGCGGCACGCGCGTGTACCCCGACGGTCTGGAGTGCGTCGAGGAGGCACTGGAGACGTACACGATCGACGAGCAGGACCCCCTGTCCGCGCGCACCCGCTCCGACTGGTCGATCCGGCTGCACCGCCCCGAGCTCGCCTGGGACGTGACCGTCCGGATCCGCTCGGAGATCGCCTGCGAGGGGACGGACTTCCGCACCTGCGACGAGGTCGTCTGCACCGCGGGCGGTGAGGTGGTCTTCCACCGGACGTGGGAGAAGCGGATCCCACGTCCGGCCGGTTGAACATGAGTTGAGCGTTCTTGACCGTTTTACCCCTCTTGCGCTCGGCTGTGACTTGGCCCACTCGGGCGGGCGGATCGGCGATGTTCCGGAATCCGCCGATCCGCCTTTCGCCGTGCGCGAGTTGAGGCTTGGCGAACGCAAAGGATCAAGCACCTCAAATGCCTCACACCAAGGTCAATAGGCACTCCATGTGAATTCGCCACTTGTTCCGGACATGTGCTCTCGCATACGTTCCCGGCCTGTCGGGCGGCCGCCGAATCCTGCCACCGCCCGCACACCCACCGAGAACCACGGCAGGAGCGGGGGAACCAGGTAAGTCGTCGTACCGGTCGTCTTCGGACATACCGGTACGGCTTGGGGTGAAGTCCCGCCTTTCACAGGCGTGGCCGGGCAGCTCCCGCCCGAACCCGACAGCTCACCTCGCAGGCGACGGAGAGGAACTTCACCATGTCCGCTGCCGCTCAGCACCGCCGTACCCGCACCAGCCGTCTCGCCCGCAAGCTCGCCGTCGCCGGCACCGGTGTCGCCGTCCTCGCGCTCCCGCTCATCGGCGCCACCAGCGCGTCCGCGGCCACCCCGGCCGTGCAGACCGCGACCGCGCTCGGCTACCCCAACACCCTCGACGGCTGGATCCGGGCCTCCCTCGCCGTCATGGCGGAGCACGGCATCCCCGGCTCCTACGACGGCATCTACCGCAACGTCATCCGCGAGTCCTCCGGCAACCCCTACGCCATCAACCTCTGGGACTCCAACGCGGCCGCCGGCACGCCCTCCAAGGGCCTGCTCCAGGTGATCGACCCGACCTTCAACGCGTACCACGTGGCCAACACCTCGTGGGACCCGTACGACCCGGTGGCGAACATCACCGCGGCCTGCAACTACGCGGCCCAGCGGTACGGGTCCATCGACAACGTGTTCGGCGCGTACTAGGAACTACGCCCGCGGGAAGAGTCCTTCGAGGACGACGGCGATGCCGTCGTCCTCGTTCGACAGGGTCACCTCGTCGGCCACGGCCTTGAGTTCGGGGTGGGCGTTGGCCATCGCCACGCCACGGGCCGCCCAGTCGAACATCGGGATGTCGTTGGGCATGTCCCCGAAGGCGATCGTCACCTCGGGGCCCAGACCCAGGTGGTCGGCGGCCAGCGCGAGGCCGGTCGCCTTGGTGATGCCGCATGGCTGGAGTTCGACGGTCCCGGGCCCCGACATGGTGACCGTCGCCAGCGAGCCCACCACCGAGCGCGCCGTGAGCGCCAACTCGTCGTCGGACAGGTAGGGGTGGCGCAGCAGCACCTTGCTGATCGGCTCGCACCACAGGTCGTCGCGCCGGCCCACCCGCACCGCGGGCAGCGTCGGATGGGGCATCAGATAGCCCGGTTCGATGAGCGTGAGTCCGTCGACACCGTCCTGGTCCACGGCCGCGTACACCTGTCCGACCTCGGCCTCGATCTTGCCGAGCGCGGTCTCGGCCAGCTCCCTCTCCAGCGTCACCGACCAGAGCAGACGGTCCGCGCCGGCGTCGTACACCTGCGCGCCCTGTCCGCACACCGCGAGCCCCGTGCTGCCGAGGTCGTCGAGGAGCGGCCGCACCCTGGGCGCCGGCCGCCCCGTCACGACCAGGTGCCGGGCCCCACCCGCGGCCACCCGTGCGAGCGCGGCCCGCGACCGGTCGGAGAGGGTGTCGTCGGCCCGGAGCAGCGAGCCGTCCAGGTCGGTGGCGATGAGTGAATATGCGGTGGAGGGGGCCATGATCAGAGAATACGGATGGTTGGCCCCAGCGACTCGATGCGAACCGGACGGCCGCTGCTTTCACATCCGTTGACAGCAGTTCCGCTTCCGGCACGCGCCGGCTCGGCCCCGCGCACCGGTGCGCGCCGTGCGTCCGGGCACGGCGGGTGTGGGTAAGTCCGCTCGGGCGGCGCCTTGTTGGTCCACCAACCGATGGCGGCACGGCGTGGCCG